>JAFGRM010000067.1 GCA_016935125.1 Candidatus Woesearchaeota archaeon | reverse complement strand
ATTCAAGAAGATAATATTCAAGAAGATAATATTCAAGAAGATAATATTCAAGAAGATAATATTCAGAGATATCTAGAGATATCTCCAGCAGAACTCTTCAGCATGTTAACTCTTGTTGCAGAATTTGTAAAACCTGCCCTAAAGAAAAGGGCATCCAAATTTGAATGAAAAAAAGAAAAATTCCAGTATGATAGATATGGCCTGACTTTACCATGCATGGTCTAAAATCTAATTGTTCTTGAAATCTCTTGAGATCAAGGGTCACTTACTCTTCTCAGCTATCTTTGCTATCCAGACTGTTGCAATGACAGCGATTATTGTTACAACCAACGCATAGACCCAAGGCCCTCCTGATGAAAGCGAGCAAAGGGCACCTGCGCCTTCAGATCCACATGGGCCAACAAACAATGCCTTGATCGCATCATTCCATGCCAATGCTGCAACAAGCCCAAAGGCAGCAGTAATCAGAGCCGCAATCTTTTCAACAACCTCAGATTTCATTACATCCACCCCCTATTTTTTGGAAAGTTATCCATTATTTTTGAAAAGGTTAATCAAAAAGAGTATATAAATCTGTTTATTGGCAACCCTCATATGCCTAACTTCATTTGAACATACAACAGGCAAGGCCTGTTATTAGATTATGGATCAGCAACTACAATATTATTAATCTAAGCAGGATACAGGGTATAAAAGGGATCAACAACAATATACTATTGAACAGCAACTTAGTATTGAACAGCAACTGCAGCTATCAATTAAATTTAAGTTATCAAATAAATTTATATATAACAGATGATATCTGTTTATGGTATGGCCAAGGCAGCTGAGATCATTGAGCAGATAAAGGATCAGGAGAAAAAGAGCTGGTTTCTGAGCAGGCGCAAGATTGAGAAGGAAAAAGCAAGGAACAAGGAGACAATAACAAGAGCCCAGCTAAAAGAGCTTCCTTTCCATATCCAGAACTCGCTCAAGCTCACTGGTGATTTCAAGGTCTTGGATAATATCGACAGGATAATTGTCGCAGGGACAGGAATCAATGCCTCAGCAGGCAGGGTGTTCTCTTCATACATGCAGGACTCAGGGATTGATGTCATGACAGTGGCAGAACACCTACTTCCAGACAGTGTGAACAACAGGACACTGGTGTTCATCCTATCTTATACAGGAGAAGATGAGGAAGCGATACTGTGCTACAGGAACGCGCTCAGGAAAGGGTGCAGGATAATAGGCATTGTATCAGCAGGAAGGCTTTCTGAAGCATTCAAGAAGAACAATACAGAGCACATACTCCTGCCAGATAACCTGAATGAGAACGCATCGCTCCCATACCTCTTCTTTCCGATGCTAAGGATAATAGAGAACTCAAAGCTCATAAAAAGCCAGGCAAAAAACATCGCTGAAACAATAAGCGCGCTCAAGAACCCGGATTATATAGAGCTTGCAAAAAACATCGCTGAAAACTCACAGGCAAAGATACCCTTGATCTACACATCATCTTCACTCTCATCAGTCGCAACACACTGGAAACATCAGATCAACAGGATTGCGCACAGCCCTGCATTCACAGGCATATGCCCTGAGCTCTGCTACAGCGAACTCGACATCTACAGTGAGACCAGGGGCTCTGGATTTTATGTCATCGTACTAAGGGACCAGGACGACGACAAGCACCTGAGAAACTCTATCGCTGCATCAAAAAAGATCATAAAGAACACAGGCTGCAGCATATCTGAGATACTGATAAAGGGCAGCAACAGGCTAAGCAAGCTCTTTTCTGCAATCAACATCGGTGACTGGACAGCATACCACATCGCTGAACAGCTAAAGGCTAACACAGGCAAAGGCAACCTTGTAGCGCTCTACAGGGAAGAGATTAAGCACGCAATCTGATGCAACTGATAAAAGTAAACCTATAAAAAGCAGAAGAGCAAAAGACTGGAAAGTGCAACGTGGTGCAGGATGAAAGTGCAACACTCCTGGCAAAGAGGCTGCATGCAAATAGGGAAAAAAGAGAGAGACAGAGAAGATGACAGTCAATATCGACACGACCAAGGCAGGCATAAGCGATTTTTCTGGGATAAGTGAAAAACTCAAGCAGATAAAATGTATGGAACTCCCTGCATTTGTGACACACAGGCCGGATATAAGTAGGATTAAAGAGGATTGCAGCAGGCTTCAAGGATACAAAAATATTATCCTCATAGGCAACGGGGGTTCTGTAAACAGCTCGTATGCACTCTATTACTCGCTTGGAAGAACAGGGGATAGGGAGTTCAGTTTTCTTACGACAATGGAGCCTGACCATATAAGCTTCCTAAAGAGCAGGTACAAAAAAGAAGACACTGCTGTTCTGATAATAAGCAAGTCCGGCACCAACATAGGACCGCTTGAATCCATGTTCTCGTTTCTTGCAGATGGATATAACATAGTCTCGATGACAGAGGACCCTAACGGCGCACTTATGAAGATCGCAAAAAGAAAAGCATTTCCGCTGATACTGCACCCAAATATAGGTGGCAGGTATTCAGGAAGGTCAAGCTGCGCAATGGTGCCTGCAGAGCTAATGGGCATCGATATTTCAGGATTCAACAAAGGCTGCATTGATATGTATGATCTGTGCGCACCTTCTGTTGACATCAGCAACAACCCTGCGCTCAGACTGGCATCAACACTCTATCTGCTTGAAAAGCAGGGCAAGGTAGACGTGTTCATGCCGTGCTATTCCATGCAGCTCTCAGGGTTCCTAAAGCTCATAGTCCAGCTCATGCATGAGAGCTTTGGCAAGAACAGCATAGGCCAGACATATTTCGGCGGCGACTCGCCAGAGACACAACACCATACCAACCAGCGATTTTTTGGCGGAAGAAAAAACATCACCGGGCTCTTTATTAGGTCTGAAAGCCAGGATGATAACAAAAGATGTGTTGAAGTACCTTGTGATCTTCTCGACATAAGGCTTAGGGAAGGAAGTCTCGGGGACATATCGGGTGTTCCCTATGAAAAAGCGCTTGAATATGAATTCAAAGGCACATGGGAGCATGCCCTTGAAAAGAACATCCCTGTAAGCCTTGTCTCTGTTGACTCTGTCAATGCCTGCACAATGGGCGAGTTCATGGCATTCTGGCAGTATGTCGCAGTTTACGCATCTCTGCTAAGGGATGTAGACCCATTTGACCAGCCACAGGTCGAAGCCAGTAAAGAGATAAGCTTTAAGATGAGAAAAGCTTACAATACAGGATCAAGAGAGGATTGAAGATTTGGAGGATGGCTCAGTCAATCCGTTGATAAAAACGCAAACAATCAGGAGATCAGGATCCAGCACAATGGCAAAAGGCAATATGAGATATGCAATAGCAATAGACTTTGGCGGAACCAAGATATCTGGCGCAGTTATAACTGACACAGGCAGGATAATAAAAAAGATCAGGCAGCCGACCGAGCTAAATAAAGGAAAAAAGCATATCCTAAAAAACATAGTTGCAGTAATAAAAGATCTTCATGGAACAGCTGACAAGAGGATTTCAGGGATAGGCATATCAATGCCAGGTTTTATCGATGATTCAGGCAGGGTTGTCTTTGCAGGAGGCACGCTCTCATGCCTCACTGGGTTTAACCTTAAGAGGTATCTTGCTTTAAGGACAGGCCTTAGTGTAAGCATTGAAAATGATGCCAATACATTTGCGCTTGCAGAAGCGACATATGGCGCAGGAAAAGGATACAGGGTGGTTCTTGGCATAATATGGGGCACAGGGATAGGCGGTGGAGTTGTAGTCAACAGAAGAGTGCTAAGAGGCGCATTTGGCGCAGCTGGTGAATTCGGCCACATGGTGATCGACCCGACAATAAAGTCTGGGCCAAGATGCGGCTGTGGCCAGAGAGCCTGCCTTGAGATGCTATCATCAGGAAAAAACATCGCAAGGATGTATAAGAGGCTCGGAGGAAAGATCAGGGATGCTGATGTAAAGAGTATCTACAACTCAAAGGAAAGGATTGCAAAAAAAGTGATAGGAGATGCAATCCAGAACCTGGGGCTGGGCCTTGCGACAGTTGTGCAGGTAGTAAACCCAGAGATAATAGTCATCGGAGGCGGTGTCAGCAAACTCCCTGATGAAGTCTATTCACAGCTTAAGAAGGAACTAAAAAAGTATGCTATGCCAATATTGACAAAGGATCTCAGGATAGTCAGGCACAATATCTCTGATGATGCAGGTATCCTGGGCGCAGCAAGCCTTGTCTTCAGCCAATAACTGCCCATGAATATCTTTTTATAAATAGCTTTTTATATGCTCGCAATACCCTTATTATTCTATGCAGATAAGATCGCTTAAGCTTCACAACATCCGCTCTTACAAGGATGCAATGATTGACTTTCCCAGCGGAAGCGTACTTCTAAGCGGAGACATTGGCGCAGGAAAGTCAACTATCATGTATGCTATCGAATTCGCGCTCTTTGGTATAAAGCGGGGGGAGCTTTCTGGCTCTGCCCTGCTCAGGCACGGCTCAAAACAGGGCCATGTCGAGCTTGCCTTAGATATCGACAACAAGTCTGTCATAATAAGAAGAGGGCTTAAGAGCCAGAACAGCGATATCAAGCAGGACTCAGGGTTCATTGTTGTAGATGGCGTCAAGACCGAAGGCACTGCAGTCGAGCTCAAGGCCCGTGTGCTTGACATCCTTGGCTACCCAAAAGAGCTCATAACAAAAGGCAAGGACCTTATCTACAGGTTTACAGTATACACTCCGCAGGAAGAGATGAAAACAATCCTCTTTGAGCATCCTGATATCAGGCTTGACACCTTAAGGAAACTCTTTGGGATAGACAAATACAAGAGGATCAGGGAAAATGTTGTAACCTATATAAGAGAGCTTAAGGAGATGATCAGGGAATACGATGCAAAGACATTTGGGCTTGAAGACAAGATCACGCTGAAAAAAGAGAAAGGTGTTGAGCTTGAGAGGCTGAAAAACAGGCTGGCAGGGCTCTTGCCAGATCTTTCTGCACTAAAAAAAGAGATTGCCGGCAAGAAAACACAGCTTGGCCTATTAGAAAAAGACATGAGAAAGCTTGTAGAGAACCGAAACAACATCAGGATAATAGAGACACAGCTCATGGACAGGTTCCTTTCTGCGAGGAGGAACAAGGAAAAGGCAGATGCTCTTGAAAAGCAGCTTTTCTCGATGAAAAAAGAGCTTGCCGAAGAGGGGGCTGACACTTTGGAATTAAAGGCAGAGGCCCTAAGGATACAGGAGTTGATCGAACAGCTTGAATCTGAGGCAGGCGAGCATAACAAGACAGGAAACGAGGCAGGTGTCAGGATCAGCCATTCTGAAGAAGTGATAGAGAAGATAACAAGGATAGACTGCTGCCCCATGTGCGAGCAGGGCGTAAGCACTGAGCACAAGAAAAAGATCTCTACAAGGGAAAAAGAGATTATCGCAAGGTACACAAAGATAAGGGACGCAGCAGAAGATAAGGCAAGAAGAACCTCTGCAGAGATAAAAAAGCTCAAGGATAATCTCTCAGAGCTGATTGAAAAGCAGCAGAAAGCAGCAGTGCAGACAGAGCGGGCAACAGCGATAAAAGGCAAGGAAAAAGAGGTCCATGAGCTCAAGGCTGAAAACCTTGAGATTAAAAAAAGCATCGGCAGCCTCAACATGAAAAAGATCGAGTTCAAAAATGAGATAGAACTCCTAAAGGAGACAGAGGCTAAACATGAAAAAGCAAGAAAGGCAATTGATGAGGAACTAAAAAAAGAAAGAGAGCTTGAGATAAACAAGGCAAGCTATGAGACTGCAGCAAGGGAAGCAGAAAAGGCTTTCTCCCTTTATGAAGCTGAGATCAGACAAAAACAGGGATTCAGGGATGCAATAGGCAGGATCACAAAGACAAGGAACTGGCTTGAGGAATACTTCCTGAACCTTATGGTAATAATGGAAAAGCATATCATGGCCCAGCTCCACCGTGAGTTCAACGAGCTCTTTACAGAATGGTTCAGGATACTGATCAGTGATGAAGCGATCAATGTGAGGCTTGATGAACAGTTCACGCCTTTAATAGAGCAGAACGGTTATGAGACTGAGCTTGCAAACCTGTCAGGCGGAGAAAAGACCTCAGTCGCACTCGCTTACAGGCTTGCACTAAATAAGGTGATAAACGACTTCATAAGCCATATCAAGACAAAGGACATAATAATGCTCGACGAGCCCACTGACGGGTTCAGCGACGAGCAGCTCGACAAGGTCAGGGAGGTGCTTGAGCAGATAAACGCAAGCCAGGTGATAATAGTCAGCCACGAGGCAAAGATAGAAAGCTTTGTGGACAGGATAATCCGTGTTGACAAGATAGAGCACAAGAGCTTTGTCAGCTGATTCTTGTTTTTTAAGTATTTTTGATACTGTTTTTATTGATACTGTTCCTGTTTTTTAGTATTATTCTTCTTTATCCCAGTTATTATTTATATTAATGTTTATCAGGTTATTGTTTACATTAATTTATCCTGGTTATTGTTTATCTTGTTTTTAATATGTTATTTAGTATATGGTATAATTTCATTGTACTATTTAATATATTAGTATATTTTACATATAATTTATATATCTTTTAGTATTTAAATATATAAATTTGTATTTTATTATATATATTTATCTTTTAATTTATATAAATGTATATTAATAT
>JAFGRM010000066.1 GCA_016935125.1 Candidatus Woesearchaeota archaeon | reverse complement strand
TCTTCTCTTCTTTAATCCTCTCCCCCTGCCAGGGGTGGGTAGGTGTTGAGTATTTCTTTTTAGGTTTTTTCGGGTCGCCCATTTGCTTTACCTTATCTGTTTATTTCCGGTTTATTTCTTGCCCTGCTTCTTTTTCTTTACGCCAAGAGCCTTGCCTTTGTTCTTCCTGAAGTTTGACTTTGTCCTCTGCCCTCTTACTGGCAGGCCCCATGCGTGCCTGAGGCCCCTGTTCGATTTTATCCTCTGAAGCTTTCTTATGTCATTGCTTCTGGCGAAGTCAAGGTCAGATGTGAAGAGATGCATGACCTCTCCTGTCTGGTAATCCCTTCTCCTGTTGAACATCCATTCTGGTATATTGTACTTTTCCTTGTTCTTGAGCACATCTTCTATCTTTTTTATGTCCTCATCATTTAGCGCACCGACCCTCTTGGTCTTCTCAAGCCCGATCAGGTTGCATACTACGTTTGCATAGGCGAATCCGACACCCTTTATCTTCCTGAGGCCTACTGAGACAATCTTTTTTCCTTCGATATCTGTGTTTAGAATCCTGACAAGATGTTTTAAGGCCTGCCCTGGTTTTTCTTGTGGCTTTGCCTTTGGTTGGATGCTTGCGTCCTTTTTTATGTTTTCAGCCTTATCTGCCATTTTTTTCCCGGAATCCTTTGTTATTTATATTAATATATTATTTCTAATAATACAATATATTGTCTTTGCAAGATTGGTAATTTTCCATTTGTCTTGTGTTGATATTAACCTTATATGTTATCAATATATAATGTTATGTTATGTATTTATGCCAGAAACAGGTTAGTGCACCACCCTGATAGGCGCTCTAAACTGAACTCGGGCGATAGTCCCTTAGAATTTGGGGGTTATTTATAAAGATTACGGAAATATGTTATTACGCTGCCATAAAAGAGAAGTTTAGCGGCCTTTTCTATTTTGGCATGTTCTCAGGATATTTACATAGACCTAAACAGGTGGATAATTCACCTGTTCTCTGTCATGGTTCAGACCTTGAGGCTTATGACCTTGCTTGTCCCATGCTCATCCATGCTGACACCGTATAATGTGTCTGCGCTGTTTATGAGCCCGTCGTTGTGTGATATTATTATATATTGGGCCTTTGATGAGTATTTCTTTATGAGCTCAGCAAGCTTCTCAGAGTTCCGCTTGTCAAGCGCTGCATCGACCTCATCAAGCACATAGAATGAGGCAGGCTCAAACTCCTGGATCGCGAATATGAACGCAAGTGCAGTAAGCGTCTTCTCGCCGCCAGAAAGGCTTCTTATGTCAAGGAACTTTTTCCCTGTGATCTTGACCTTTATGCAGAGGCCTTCTGAAAAAGGGTCTTTGGGGTTCTCGAGCTCAAGGAATGCCTCGCCCTTGCTTGAGAGCTGGCTGAACATGTTCCTGAAATGGGTGTCAACCTGCTCGTATGTCTTCATGAAAAGCTCCTTTTTCTTTGTCTCAATCTCGTTTATCATGACAAGGACCTCTTCTTTTTCTGATTTTAGCTTTTCCTGCTTCTCAAGGAGGGTATTGTATTCCTTTTCTATCTGGTCGTAGACCTCAAGTGCGCGCATGTTGACGTTGCCTGCGCTCTCCATCCTTCTCTCAAGGGACCATACATCCTTTTTCAGCTCTTCCTCGGTCTTGCCCCTCAGAAGCTGCACATTCTTGTATCTTCCAAACTCCTCGTTCAGCCCTGCAAGGGTCGCGTCTATCGATGCCTTGTCTATAGAATGGATATTCATCTTCTGCTCAGCCGACCTTGCCTGCTCTTCAAGCTTTATTATCCTTGCCTCGTCCTTTTGGATGACCTCGTTTATCCTGTCCTTCTTTGTGAACAGCCCCTTGTATTTTCCATAGAACTCCTTCTGTTTCTTTTCCTTCTCGGCAAGCTCCTTTTCCTGCTGTTTGATCTTTTCCTTGAGCCCGGCCTGCTCCTGCTTGAAGTTCTCTTCTTCCTTGTCGTGCTGGCTGAGGATCTTTACGGTCTTTTCCTTTTCAGGCTGGAGGATGTTCTTGATCTGCATGTCGATGTTTCTCATGTCAGAGTCAAATCCTATCACCTGCTCTTTTAGCTCGGAATGCTTCTGCTCAAAGGTGTTTAGCTCTGCAAGAAGGCGTGGGTTGCGCATCTCATTTATCATCGAGCGCAGCTCCTGTTTTTTGATCTTGATCTGGGCAAGCTTGCTGTTGCATTGGCTTATCGAGCTGTTGATGGTGGCGATTTCCTTGTCTATATCAGCCATCTGCCTGTCCATCTCCTTCTTTTCTTTCCTGCTCGCCTCAAGGTCTCCAGAGTCAAGGTGCAGTGATTTCTCTGTCTTTATGATATCCCCTTCAAGCCCGGCCTTGTGCTCTCTTAGCCGTATTATCTGCTCTTCATTCTTGGAGCGGTCCTGCTCAAGCCTTGCGACAAGGGATTCCATATCAGAGGCTATCCCTTCTTTCTCTCTTATCTCAGAGACTATCTCCTTTTCCTTGAAGCCTATGCCCTTGCTTTTCTGCCTGAACCCACCATGCATCGCGCCGCTCTTTTCTATTAGGTCGCCGTCAAGCGTCACCATCCGAACAGACCCTATCCCTATCCTGCGCGCAACATCGATATTGTCGACTATTACAGTGTTTCCGAAGACATAAGAGAATGCGTTCCTGAATTTTGGGTCATAGGATATGAGCTCTGCTGCAAGCCCGTGGACTCCGTTTGAGCCCAGGACCTGTTTCAGGTCAGCCTTATCTGCGCTTGACTTGATCTTGTTTAGGGGGAGGAATGTAGCTGTCCCAAGGCGGTTGCTTTTCAGGTGTTTGATGCACTTTGATGCTGTCATGTCGTTGTCGACAACTATGCTCTTTAGCCTGTTTCCGGCAGCAATCTCGAGTGCCAGCGCATACCTGCTTGATGCCTGGCCGAGCTCGGATACGAGGCCGTAGATCGTGCCATGCCTGTTCTTTGACTCAAGGATTGTCTTTATTGCTATGCTGTCAGCCGCCTTTTGCTTCAGGCCGGCGTTCCTGGCATTAAGCTTTGAGAGGTCGTCTCTTGCGGCGATCAGCTTCTGCCTGGCATTACCCAGCTGGGCAGCCATTGATGAGTCATCGTTTAGGAGCTTGTTCAGTTCGAGCGCTGTCTTCTTGAACTCGCTCTTTATGCTTTTCAGCCTCTCGATATCCTTCTTGTGCTCTTTTTCGACCTCAAGCACCTTCTTTATCCTGTCGTCGATGCTGTTTATGTAGAGCTCGATCTTGTCCTTTTTCCTGAGCATCTCCTGCTGTTTTTCCCTGAGCTCCTGTATCTCTTTTTGCATGTCTTCTGCTTCCTTGTCTATCTTGTCTATATCAAGCTCAAACGCTTCGCTGTCCTCTATCTTGTGCTTTTTCTTGAACTCTTTTATCTTCGCCTCAAGCTGCGTCATCTGCTTATGGTTATCTGCCTTGCTCTTTTCTGTTGCCTTGTTTTTTGAGATAAGCTCGTTTATCCTCTGGTTCAGCTCAGCCAGTGTCCCCTGGAGCTGGTCTTTTCTTGCACCCAGCCTGAGGATCTCGTTATGGTTCGAGCTGATCCTGGTCTTGTTCGTAGCTATGTCTATCTTGAGCTGCTCGATTTCCTTCATGATCCTGACCTGGTCCTTCTCACCTTTCTCCTCTATCTCTTTTGAGAGGAGCATGACCTCTTCCTTTTTTTCTGATACAGCCTTCTTAAGGTCGGTGATCTGCTGCTCAAGCTTTTTTAGTGCAGTCTCCTGCACGCCTATCATCTTTATTATCTCATCAGCCTTTTCCTGCCTTGAGCTGATCTGCATGTTGCACAGGGTGGCCTTGCTTCTCTGGAGCATGTCTGCTATGTCCTTGTACTGGACCGCCTTGTCCCTATCTTTCTTGAGCTCCTTTAGGTAGGTCTTTCTTTCGGCCAGGATGATCTCTGCCTCGTTTATCTTCTCATCGACCTTTTCAAGCTCTTTTAATGCCTTGTTCTTCTTCTCTTCATAGATAGAGATTCCTGCAATGTCCTCGACGATGTTCCTCCTCTCGTTCGTGGACATCTCTACAAGCCTTACGATGTCGCCCTGCAGGACTATGTTATACCCGTCAGGCTCGATATTTGCGATAGAAAGCAGGTCAAGTATCTGCTGGCGTGTCCGTGTCTTGTCGTTGATCTTGTACACGCTCTGGCCAGTCTTCTTTATTATCCTTGTGATCTTCACATATTCATCTTCTGCAGGGAAGGTCTTGCTGCTGTTGTCGAAGTATATGCTTACCTCGCCCTGATTTGCAGGCTCTTTCTTCTTGCCCCCATTGTAGATCAGGTTAGCGGCCTTGTCTGCCCTCAGCCCTTTGGCAGAGCCTTTTCCCAGGACAAAACATAGGGCATCCATGATGTTGCTCTTGCCAGAGCCGTTCGGTCCAAGAACGCAGTTGAAGTCACTGCCGAACTCAAGCGCTACCTTCTGTCCAAAAGACTTAAAGCCCTTCATCACCATCCTGTTAATCCTGGTCATCATCCATACGCCTTTAAATTCCTGATATTGTCTTTAATCATAATGATACTCTTAATAATATTGTCATAATAATATGAACATATCTCTCATGCAATTCTTGAAATTACAGGATAGATTTCCACCTATGCTGATAAAATTATGCTAAGCTGACAATATATAAAGGTTTTGGTTGGTTCGGTTGTGTAAAAGAGGTGGGTCAAAAGAGTGGCATTAAGGTTGGTCATAAGAGGGGCCTTAAGATGAGCTTAAGATGAGCTTTATAAAGAAAAACCCATATGCAACTGTTGCATGGTGCTTCATGTCCTGTTCATTGTCCTGTTCATAATGTTTATAAACACCAGGAACGCAATATCTGTTCATGTGTGGGATAAATGGCTTTAGCTGGGATGACAGGCAGCTTATAAGGAATATGAACGATATCCTGTCTTACAGGGGCCCTGACCAGTCAGGCGTGTTCAATGACAGGCGCATGACACTTGGGCACAGGAGGCTTTCTATACTGGACCTTAGCGAGAAAGGCAGGCAGCCCATGCCAAACGAGGACCAGAGCATCTGGCTGGTCTTTAATGGGGAGATATACAACCATATGGAGATCAGGAAGGATCTTGAAGAAAAAGGGCACAGGTTCCTGAGCAACGCAGATTCTGAGGTTATCATACACGCATATGAGGAATACGGCAAAGGCTGCCTGAAGCTTTTCAACGGCATGTTTGCCTTTGCGCTCTGGGACAGCGGCAAAAACCTGCTCTTTATTGCAAGGGACAGGCTGGGGATCAAGCCGCTGTATTACCATTACGACGGCAGGAACATCATCTTCTCTTCAGAGATCAAGGCGATCCTCAGAAATCCACTGATAAGGAGGTGTGTTGATAGGTCTGTTCTTAACCAGTATCTTAAATACAGGTTTGTACTGGCAGAAGAGAGCTTTATTGAAGGGATAAAAAAGCTGATGCCTGGGCATTATCTTATCTATAAGGACAATGAGCTGTCCATAGGGCGCTACTGGGACATAAGCTGGGATCCGGCAATAAAAAAACCTCTTGGGTACTGCATGGCCCATCTGGAGCGGCTTCTTAAAGACTCTGTTGAAAAAAGGCTCAATAGTGATGTCCCCTTAGGCGCATACCTCTCTGGTGGTCTTGATTCAAGCCTTATTGCAGCGATAAATTCAGAGCTTAGGGAGGATGCAGTAAAGACATTCACTGTTGGTTTTGGGCATGAGACCGATGAGTTCAGCTATGCAAGGGTTGCAGCAGAGCACATAGGTACAGAGCACCATGAGCTTGTGCTGTCGTATGATAAGATCAGCAGAATGCTGCCAAAGATAATCTGGCACATGGACGAGCCAAACACAGATATTACAATGGTCCCGTTGTATTTCCTTTCAGGGTTTTCAAGAAAGAAAGTGACTGTTGTAAATACAGGCGAAGGCGCTGATGAGCTCTTTTCTGGCTATCATCATTACAGGATCGCATCAAAGAGGCTGGGGTTTGTCCCGGATCTTGTCAAGAGATCAGTCTACAGCTGGTACTATTCCCCTTTCAAGAGTGGCCAGAGAAAAGCCCTGATTAGCTACCCTTACAAGGAAGACAGGGTTTTGTGTGGGTACCTCAATGCAAAAAAGCCATCTGATATCTTGAACAGGATACTTTGGTTTGATATCAGAAATGAGCTTCCTAACTGGCAGCTGCATAGGGTTGACAGGATGACTATGGCGCATTCACAGGAGGCAAGGGTGCCGTTTCTCGACCACAGGATAGTTGAGTTTTCAGCAAGGCTGCCTGTTGCTATGAAGCAGCCTGACCTTGCAGGCAAATATATCCTAAAGAGGATTGCGTCAAAATACCTTCCAAAAGAGATAATTACCAGGAAGAAACAGGGCTTTACAACACCTATGCATGCATGGCTTAAGCATAGCCTGGAAGAAAATGCACATGAGATCCTCTCAAAAGAAGACATAACTGCAGCAGGCCTGTTCAATTACAGCTCTGTTTCAGACCTGTTAAGAAAACACAGGAGATCCAAAAGCCAGCTGCCTTTTAGGCCTTATTCTTTCCAGCTTCTTGTGCTTATGATGTTCCAGATGTGGCACAAGATGTATATAGAGAACGACTGCAGGATAATGAGGTTTTGATATTGCATATAGAGGATGGCTACATTTTATAATGATGTTTTGAAATCTTGATAAGCAGAGGTATCTGTTGTGTAGGGGTTGTCTCTTGTTTTTCTTAAGAGAATATAACCATATGTCTTTATTCTTCATATATCTTTAGAACACATGACCTATCCTCATAGGTTACTTACAGGTTCATAGGGTTGTGTCATTGCGGGCAGCGCATGTCATAGTACTTGTCGCATAAGCCAGGGTCATTAGATGTCATCATAATGCATATATCTTTGAAGTTCTGGGATAAGACATCTTCTCCATAAGGGTCGTTTTTCTCATTATCACATACAGATTGATCACTTTCCCTTATTCCTCTTGCCAGGTTCAGTGCTGCGTTGCAGTCATCAGTTGCGTCTTTGCCATCGAGGCTGTTGCAGGTGTTCTGGTCACCAGATATTGCAGCCTTGCAGACAGCATAGTATGCATCATTACATATGTTGGGGTCTTCCTCTCTTACTGCCCATACGAACCTTATTGTCATCTCACATTCTGCTTTTACTGTCTCGTCTTCAATAAGCATGCAGCGGTCAAACTCCTTGTTTTTTATCCCGTTGCATACCATACTCTTGACCTTTGTAGGATAGTCGCAGCCTGCACCCTTGACAGCAACCTTGTTGTGGTTCTCGTCAAGTATATACTGCACATCATCCCCACTGTCTTTACCTGTATCTTGATCCGATGGCTCTAAACCATCAGATTTGCCAGGTCCATGGGAATTGGTGATGATAAAATATGTGCCTGCTATCAACAGAAGGAAGATTGCTACACTAAGAATGGCAAAAGCCCTTTTTATCTTCTGATGCTCATCCATAAGGCCCTTGGCTGTACTCCCCAGGGCTGCTTTGCTCTGGCCATCTCCGTTCTCTTGGCCTTCTTCTGGACCTTGCCCTTCTTTTCCATCATTTGAGAGCTCTTCAAATGATCCATCAACATCTGCTTCGGGGTTGCCTGCTTTTATCAGTGCAAGCCGAATCTTCTTGTCGCTGAACCCCTTTTTTCTCTCTTTTTTTATATATTCAGATAGTTCCTGGCTCATTTTATAACAAACTGTTGGGCTTTAAATATATATATTTTTGTATTACTTTAAGAGTTAAAAACCCTCAATGGCAAAAAAGGGCTTAAAAAGGCCCAAGCCAAAATAATAAGGCTAAACCAAAAACTATGCCCAATTGAACAATCAAAAACTATGCCCAACTGAAAAGTATATCCAGATATCCAACCGAAAACTATATATACAGAGCAGAAATCAATCAAAACAGGAAAATGGCTGAAAATGATCTGATAAAGAAGGTTGAAGCGCTGCTGTTCTCAAGCGGCCGTAAGATGGACCCTGAAGAGATTTCAGCTCTTGTAGGAGTCGGCTCAGTTGGGGCTATAAAGGAGGTTTTGCTTAAGCTTAAGAAGGAATACGATGACAGGGCTTCGCCGCTTATGGTAATAGAAGAGGGTGAGTCATGGAAGCTGACTGTAAGAGAGCCTTATCTGCCGCTTGTCCGCAAGATCAACCCTTATACAGAGTTTCCAAAAAGCGTGATGGAAACACTTGCAGTGATCGCATGGAAACAGCCTATACTCCAAAGCACAGTGATAAAGATTCGGACAAACAAGGCTTATGACCACATAGCCACATTGATGGAGATGGGCTTTGTGATAAAAGAGAGATATGGCAGGACACACATGCTGAAGCTGACACAGAAATTCTTTGATTATTTTGACCTGCAGGATCAGAAAAGCATAAAGGACCTGTTCAAACGCTTCAAAGACGAGATAAGGCTTGACCAGAAACGCATGGATGAGTTTGAAAAGCCTGATAATGCCAAGGATAAGAGCAAGAAAGACCAATCACCATGCATACCTGAAGATGAATCAACAGATGTGTCAAGAGGTGTGTCAACACATATGTCTGCAGATGTATCTTATGATGCAACAGCAGACCTATCAGAAGATGCATCAGCAGGTACTGAAACAGCAGGTACTCAAACAGCAGGTACTCAAACAGCAGGTACTCAAACAGAAGGTACTGAGGATGCATCAGCAGATGTATCAGAACAGCCTGAGAAAGAGAATATGCCAGATATTGATGAAGCGATAAAAGAGGAGATTGCAGCTGAAGAAGAGATCAGTGATGCTAATCTTGACAAGGGCGAAGATAAGGTGATTGAGGACATAGCAGATGCTGAGGATAGTAATGATTCCTTAGAAGAGGATGACATACTAAAAGAGCTTGGAAAGGTCAAAAGAGATAAAAAATGAGCCTGGTTGCACCAGGCACATGCCCAAGATGAAGAACATGGATGTTTTTGTTTTGCGCTGCCCAAAATGCGGCCATAGGATGAAGTACCAGCCCAGGGGTACTGGGATAAGAGGCAAGTCCAAGAGATGCGTATATTGCGGCAGGTCTTTTCTTGTCAGCCAGCATATC
>JAFGRM010000065.1 GCA_016935125.1 Candidatus Woesearchaeota archaeon | reverse complement strand
TGATGAGGAAGGCGCAGATGAAGGAGAGCCTGCTGATGAGGAAGGCGCAGATGAAGGAGAGCCTGCTGATGAGGAAGGCGCAGATGAGGAGCCTGCAGCAGAAGATGACATGATAACAAAGACATTCACTGCTGGAGAATTGGTCAGCCTAAAGCCAAAAGCAACAGATGCTGATAACGATGTTGTGGTCTTCAGCTTCTCAGAGCCTCTTGATGAGAAGGGAGAATGGCAGACAGTAGCAGGAGATGATGGTGAATACATAATAACGATTACAGCTTCTGATGGGATAAGCGAGGTCAGCAAGAAAGTCAAGCTGATAATACTATCTGCAAACAAAGCGCCTGTAATAGAGGACATCCCTACTATCACAGTCAGCGCAGGCGAAACAGTTACACTAAACCCTGTAGTGACTGATGCAGAAGGGGATGATGTTACAATAAGCTATTCCGGATGGATGGACGAATCAACAAAGGTCACAACAGCAGATGATATAGGGACAAACCAGGTCATAATCAGTGCAGATGACGGGAACAGCATCGCAACAAAGAAGGTCACAATAATCGTCGAAAAGGTTAACCATGCACCGGTCATAGGCGAGCTTGAGAGCATCACTGTAAAAGAAGGGGAGCTGGTCGAGGTCTCTGCAACTGCAACAGACGAAGACAATGATGAAGTGACAATATCATACAGCGAGCCTCTTGATGATGAAGGCAGATGGCAGACAAAGATCGATGATGCAGGGACATACGCAGTAATTGTAACAGCATCAGACGGCAAGCTTACAGATGAGAAATCTGTCACGATAATCGTCAACAAGGCAAACTCCGCACCGGTAATAGAGATGGATGATGTCTCAGTCATCGTGGTTGTGGGAGAGACAAAGACTGTCGTGCTTGAGCCAGTTGTTACAGACGCAGACGGAGATGAGGTCAGCATCAGCTACTCGGGGTTCATGACAGACAGCTCAAAAACAGTGACATCTGAGGACAGCGGAGAGCACACAGTGACTATCACAGCAGATGACGGCAAGACGACAACAAGCCTTGATATAACAGTCTCTATCGCTGTGAACAACCCGCCTGTATTTGAGATCTAAGCGTTGCATACAGGATACCTGTCTTTTTTATTATTATTTTCTACTTTCTTTTCTTAACATACATAAAAATTTTCAATAAGAAGAAAATACCTAAAATTCACTACTCCACCGCAAGCAGAGGGGTATTAAACCCAAATTTGAATAAGACGGAAAATTCTGCAAAATATGCGGCAGATAGCTATCTATTAGAAAAAATTAATAAACTGACAGCTGGCACTAGGATATTATGGATAAAAACAAGCTTCCGTTCGAAAGAGCAAAAAAGGAGATCCTGGTCCGGAAGGAGGCCAGCACAAGCGATAAGTTCGGATGCGACCCGAAGCTGCGGCCAATCAAAGAGCTAATAGATTATGGCATTGTGAACATCGACAAACCGCGTGGCCCCACATCCCATCAGGTAAGCGCATATGTACAGAAGATATTAGGAATCAAAAAATCCGGCCATTCTGGAACGCTTGACCCAAAAGTCACAGGGGTCCTTCCTGTTGCATTGGGAAGAGGCACAAGGATCGTCCAAGCCCTGCTCTCTGCTGGAAAAGAGTATGTTACAATCATGCACATGCATGACGTGCATGATAAAGGCATAGTGGCTGGCACATGCAAAAAGTTTGTCGGAAAGATAAAACAGCTCCCCCCTATAAAATCAAATGTAAAAAGGCAGGAGAGATACAGAAAGATATATTACCTTGAAATAATCGAGATAAAGGACAAGGATGTCCTTTTTGTCGTCGGCACGCAAGCAGGCACATACATCAGGAAACTGATCCATGACATAGGGCAGGCGATGGGCACAGGTGCACATATGGCTGAGCTTCGAAGGACAAAAGCAGGACCATTCAACGAGACTACCCTTGCCACGCTGCAGGATCTTGCAGATGCATACCATTACTACAAGGAAGAGGGGAATGAAAATCCGATCAGGCACATAATAAAGCCTATCGAGTTTGCAGTCCTGCATCTTCCGAAAGTGTGGATAATCGACACGACAGTCGACACGATATGCCATGGTGCAAGCCTTAAGGTTCCAGGCATATCAAAGGTAGAGTCAGACATACAGATAGGAGAGAGTGTCGCGATAATGTCTCTTAAAGACGAGCTTGTGGCGCTTGGAACAGCAAGCATGATCTCAAAGGATATGCAAAAAAAGGAAAAGGGTATTGCAGTCAGGACAAGCAAGGTTTTCATGAAGACCGGCACATACCCTAAGATAGAAAAGAACAGTGCACGAAACAACACTTAAGCAGCTGACAACAAGCAAACAAGACAACACTTAAGCAACGAACAACAAGCAAACAAGACAACACTTAAGCAGCTGACAACAAGAACATGATATAGCAGCACATAATAAGCGGCCCAGCTATATGATATACTGCCCAAAAGATATATGGCACAAAAGCATAGAAAATATTAAGAACACCAAAAACATCCTACATCCTGGCATTACAGGATTATCCTGGGGCTTAAGGAGTTTTAAAGGATATCCATTTTGATGGAAAAATGGCTTACAAGAAGACACCAAGGATAATATACCTTATTGCGCAGCAGGACTTCCGCGATGAGGAATTCTTTATCCCAAAAAGGATATTTGAAGAGAACGGGATAGAGGTCGTTGTGGCCAGCATCAAAAAAGGTGTTGCCAGTGGAAGCCTGGGCGGCAAAGCTGATGTTGATATCGCTGTCAAGGATGCGGACTGCAAAGACTATGACGCTCTTGTCATAGCTGGCGGCAAAGGGGCACTTGAGCTAAAGGAACATAAAGAGGTAATCAGGCTTATAAGAGAGATTGCAGCAGACACAGGCAAAATCACTGCAGCTATATGCATCGCACCTGCAATCCTTGCAATTGCAGGCGTGCTTCAGGGCAAAAAAGCAACAATCTGGAACATAGACGGACTTAAAGAGAGGATCCTTGAGGAAAACAGCGCAACATACATAGCGATGCCTGTTGTTGTTGACGATAACATCATAACAGGAAACGGGCCAGGTGCCGCAGAGGAATTCGGCAGACAGATTGTCAAGAAGCTAGACCAATTTCTAGGATAAATCTATGATCTATGATAAAATAACGAGGATAACAAAAACCCTCAGCCAGGGCTTGTGCGCAATCTTCAAAATTATAAGTAATATATAACATAGATATGAGTAATTAATATAACATATACAAAAAGTAAAAAAGCATCAGAAGTAAAAGATGTAGGAAGTTATTCTTTTTTTGGAAGTACAATAAGTTATTCTTATGTGCAGAGAATTTATTCTTATGTGCAATAGAGCATCACTGCTCTCAGACCATCACTGCCTGTGAGATGTTTTCATTGATCTTTAATATGTTCTCTTTTGCCTGTACCTGCTTAAACTCATTATCTATAGCAAGCCTGACCTCATTTGCAACGTATTTTTTTATCAAGGGCACACCTTTTGTGATAAGGTTTGTCACATAACAGACAACAAGGTTTTCAGTAAGGCCTGTCCTTCTTGCTATATCCTTATAGCCGGCCTCATTCAACAGGTATATTGCCATGAAGACCTCCTGCTCTTTTGAGGTAAGAGCAGAGACAGTAAACTTATCCTCACTTCTCTGCCTGCCTGAAAGCTGCTCTATAAAGAGCGTGATCTCATCCATCCTTTCAGCAAGCTTTTCTATCTTTGAATCCAGCCTGCAGATGTATTCATAATTCCCCTGGATCTCATTTGTGTTCTGGTTGATAGTCTCTCTGTAATCATCCATCTCCTCTTTAATCTTCAAGAAAGCGCTTTTCAGTCCTGCTGCATTAAGCCCTTTTGTTGTTGTATTAAGTCCTGTTATATTAAGTCCTGCTGAATTAAGCCCTACTGTAACAGACGATGATTTCAAGCATCTATCCTGTCTTTTATTCTTAGATTTAAACAATTCTACTATCTTACTGATCAACCTAACTACACCCCCAACAACGATAATAAAATAAAAGTAGTCGCTTTAAATAGTTTTGTATCCTGAAAAGATTAGATTAAGACAATAAAAATAGGCTAGTATACAAATTTCAAAACCAGTTGAAAAACTTATGCCTTTTTCGGAAAGATTGCTTGTTTCTTGAATTGTTTCTTGAAAGATCTTTCAGCTCTTTTTCAAGCATCGCTGAATCTGGATAGAGCGCTTCAGCTTTCCTGAATTCAAGCATATGATGATAGCTTCTCCCAGACTTATGTATAAACTTGAACCTCTTATGAAGCATCTCATGATACATCACATAGTCCAGGAGACGCCAGTTGCCCTGCAGTGCAGGATTTATAGTTATTAGGTCTTTTGAATAGCTGTAGCTTCCCCACCTTGTCTTTGACTCAGCACCCCACTTCAGGTTTGCCTGCTCGACCATGCCGTCAAAGTACGCCAGGTTTACACGCTCAAAAGACTGGGCAAGTTTGGGGTCATACTCAGTCAGCGGGACAGATATATGAAGCTTTTTTAAGAAGATGTTATACATGTCAATGTTCAATGTTGTCTTCTTCAGCCTGAATACCTTAACCATGAGCGACTGGATAAGCCCTATCTTAATATCCCTGCTTACATCCTTCCACATCCTGCTGAGCCGAAACTCCATCCTCTGCTGAGTATAATAGACATTGGCATTATAGTCTGAAAACCTGCCGCTGTAGACGAGCTTCATCTCGCGGCCAGGCTCCTTGTCAGGATAGAGCCCTTTGAACGCTTCTGTCAGCATATCCATTAAGGCTAGTGATAGCCATGCATATTTAAAGTTATCAGATAAAAAAGACAAACAAGATAATCAAGAATCATCAAGACAATCGAAAGAATCAGGATAACTGAGACAAACAAGGTAGTCAAGAACAATCAAAACAAACAAGACAAACAGGATAATGAAACAATCAGGATAACTGAAACAAACAAGGTAGTCAAGAACAAGCAAGAATAATGAAACAATCAGGACAACTGAGACAATTAATAAAAAAGCCAGCAACAAGACTGACGAGTTCAACTATCCAAGCCTTATCACTACCCAAGCCTTAACAACTATCCAAACCTTATCCCTGGGTAATCCTTTTTCTCTGCATTACTATCTGCAAAGACCTTTGCCTTACTATCTGCCTTACTATCTACCTTAGTCTCTGCCTTACTCTCTGCAGTGCCTTCTGCCCTGCTTTGCTCCCCTGTGGCTCCAGAATAATAGCTGTTCCTGTTATGCTCATTCTGGCTCTTTTCAACAACCCTCTTAAAGAGCGGAACCTTGAGCGGTATCGCAAACTTAGTGAAATTGCTAGTTACCACTGCTTCGCCCTTGTCAAGGCTTGCGATGTTCCTGTTGTCGTCAGAAAGGTCCTGGCTTGCAGAATCGATCACTGCCTGCCTCTCAGGCGCCATCTCAATCCCAAGTATTATCTTTGTGTTCATATTCGCAAGTATCTGCCTTGGGATCAGGCTAGGAAGCTGGGTTATTGCATAAAGGCCTGTCTTGAACTTTCTTCCCTCACGCGCGATCGTTGCAAAGATGTTTGAGCCCTTCTCAAGCACCTCTTTGCCAAGCACCCTTGGCGCCTCTTCAAGGACAATTGAGATCACTGGCTTATCATCAAGGCTGCCTTTGACCTTATAAGACCTGTACCTGTTCAGGATCTCTGTTGATATGATCGACCCTATCAGGATCTCGACTGAGCCTGAATACCCCGAAGTATCGATTATGACAGTCCTTGCCTTTTCAAGGGAATCCACTATATCAGTTACTGTCGACTCGCCTGAACTGGCTGAGAATACCCCTTTAGAGCTGATCCTGGCTTTATCTCCCTCGCTTACACCAATCATTGAAGTATTACCCTCATTTACATCAATATTAAGCAGGGATAAAAGCCTCCTTTTCAAGACGCCCAATGTTCCATCCATAAACCCTTTGACCTCCTTGTCAAAAAGGACTGCCTCAATCCATTTTTCCTTGTATTTCTTATAATACGCGCTCATCGCCTCGCTTTGGGCATCTGTCCATGATGCAACCCCATTGAAATGCCACGGAAGGATCTTTCTGAGATTGATCTTAAGTGTCATGCATCCTGGAGGAGGATTCTGGCTGTAATAGATAACATTCTTATGTTCAGGGTGGTCCTTCATCCCAAGCTCATTTCTTCCGTAGTACTCGTCATGCGGGTCTAAGACCAGCATTGCACAGTATTCCTTGTCTATTGTGTTCCATATCAGGCATTTTGTCAGGTTTGACTTGCCTCTTCCTGTAGTTGCAGGGACAAGTATATGCTCTGACAATACCTTGTCGCCTTCGACTGAGATATCCAGGTCCAGGACCTTTGATCCTGAACGGAGATTTCCAAGAGAAAGCGGGTTTTTTGGCTCTGAAAAAAACCTCATGTCCTGCTTTTTCACATCTGAAACAAAAGAGAAGAAATCAGGCAAAGTCTTGCTTGATACTGCATCCTTACAATTGTTCTTTATGACAAGCACGCTCTTTAGCATTGTAAGCTTGTAGTTCCTAAGCTCAGGCTCATAGAACTCAAGGTCATTCTCCTGCTCCATCTTCATGCCTGACATGAGCTCAAGATTCTGCCTTGATATCTGCGAGCCATAGCTGAGATCATATGCCTGCATCAATACCTTGTCATATCCGGCAGTCCCTATCAAAAGCTCGCCGAGCTCTATTGTCTCACCATGCTTCTGCCTTACTATGATCTTCCCGAACTCACCAGATATTACCTGCCCTTTTACTGCCATATGGTTTTTGGGATAAGCAGGGACAATATAAATGTTATTCAAAATTCATCCAAAATGCTATTTATTAGTGTCATTTTATAGTGCCATTTTATAGTGCCATTTATAATTCACAATACCACTCAAAGCGCCAGTAATAATGCTATTCATAACACTGTTTATAATACATCTATGATGCAGCCATGATGCAAGAGCACCCCACCATAACATTTAAATATAAACTTATATGCCTTGATTTTATTTCAAGGGGGTGGCCAAGATAGCATTGGACAGCTTTATTTCAGAATCAATAAGAGTGATACAGGGAAATGACCTGCTGAATGTCATCGCTGTTGCAGTCGGTGCATTGATAGTAGGGATAATTGTAAAATACATAATCAAGTTCGTTGCAAACAACATCGCAAAAAAGACAAAGTCAGAGCTTGACGATAAGATAATACATGCGCTTGAAAACCCAATTCTCTTCACTATCCTTGTCGCAGGGATATTCTTCGCGCTTCTTACTGTAGGCTCACTTGAGCCATATAGGGACAAGATATGGAAAGCAACAACAGTTGCAGGAATCTTCCTCGGAACATACATGGGTGTCAAGGTCATCAATGTCGTGTTCAGGCATTCTAAGAAACAAGGCCTGACGATTGCTGACAAGAAGGTTGACATGAAGTATTCCAACATAGTAAGAAGGGTCATAAACATAATTATATACTCAATCGCCGGTCTCCTTATCCTAACTCACCTGGGAGTCAAGATTACGCCCCTAATTGGTGCGCTTGGTATCGGCGGGCTTGCTGTTGCGCTTGCGCTCCAGGACACGCTCAACAATTTCTTCTCAGGCTTTTACATAATAAGCGAGAAGCAGGTAGGCATCGCTGACTTTGTCGAGATCCAAGGAGAAGACATCAAGGGATTTATCGATGATATAGGCTGGAGGACAACAAGGATCAAGAACATTAACAACAACTTCATAGTCATCCCAAACTCAAAGCTCTCACAGGCAACAATAGTCAACTATACCAAGCCTGACGAGGAGTATACTATGCCCATACCTGTCGGCGTCACATATGACTCAGACCTTGACAAGGCTGAAAAGGTTGCATTAAAGGTAGCTGAGAGGATCCAAAAGACAGAGGAGATTGCAGTCGACGATTTTGAGCCGTGGCTTTCATACAGCGCATTCGGCGACTCAAGCATAAATTTTACTGTAGGGCTTAGGGTCAAGAGCTACATAGACAGGTTCAGGATAAGGCATCTGTACATAAAAGCCCTAAAAGAGGAATACAGGAAGAACAGGATAGAGATAGCTTTCCCTACAAGGACAGTATATCTCAAGAAATAGTTTTTTATATATTATTCTTTTTCTTTATTATAATCTTATCGTATTTAGTACAGATTAAAGAACAAAAAAGGATTAAAGATCAAGCAAAAAGAGTTGTATATTTCAAAGAAGAATAGGTACATAGTATATCAAAGAAGAATAGGTATATAGAACAGGCAAGAAGGGTTAAGCAATATGAAAAAGACTCTAGGTATCGACGAAGCAGGAAGGGGGCCTGTTATCGGCCCGCTGGTCATTGCAGGCGTTGCCATAGATAAAGAAAAAGAGGCAGAGCTAAAAGAGATAGGGGTCAGGGATTCAAAACTACTAAGCCCTAAAAAAAGGGAAGAGCTTTACAGCACGATCATCAGGATTGCCGATGCATACGAGATAATGACCATCACGCATGAGCAGGTGGACTCAGCAGTAGATGACCCGAAAAACAACCTCAACATGCTTGAAGCGCAGGCCTCAGCAGAGATAATTGGCAAGCTCGAACCAGACAGGGTCATATTGGACTGCCCGAGCAACAATACATCTGCATACTCTTCATATGTCAAAAAACTGCTGAAAGACAGGATAAGAAGCGATAAGCTTCCTGCAATGGTCGTCGAGCACAAGGCAGACCTGAAATACACTGTCGTCGGCGCTGCAAGCATCCTTGCAAAGGTCACAAGGGACAGGAAGATAGCAAAACTAAGAGAGAGATACGGCGACTTCGGATCAGGATACCCTTCTGATCCCAAAACAAAGGAATTCATAAAGGATAACTATGAGCTTCCTATATTCAGGAAAAGCTGGGACACATGGAAGAAAGCAGCAGAGAAGAAGAGCCAGAGCATGCTCTCCCAGTTCTAAATCCTATAATTCTACATTTCTTAAATCTAGTGTTCTGATACCTCTTGCAGAAGGGTAAAAACACCCCTGTTTAGATTTTTTTAATACTACTTTAGAATGAAAAGATTTATATACAAGTATCCAATTTAGTATACCAATTTTTTAGCTCTATATATCAAATTTGAATAAGGGAGGCTTAACAAATGAAGAAGATTTGCATATTCAATCTTAAAGGCGGAGTAGGAAAGACAACCACTGCTGTAAACCTTGCAGCAGGTCTTGCAAGAAGAGGCAAACGTGTGCTTCTCCTTGATATGGACGCGCAGGGAAGCGTAAACAACTGCCTGAGCTCAAATGACTCTATCAAAGATATGTACCACCTGATGGCAAACGGAGCAGAGCTCCAGGAATGCATTACACACATGGGACACAACCTTGATGCAGTCACAAGCAAGGGTTCGCTGCATACTATAAATAAGGATCTTGCAGAGAAAAGCAACAGGGATTTCATCCTGAGCATGAAACTCAAGAACCTTAACTCATACGAATACGTGATAATGGACTGCCCTCCGCAGTTTGGCACAATGACAAGAAACGCACTATTTTTCTGCGATGAGGTATTTGTCCCTGTCTGCACAGACATACTGGGCTATAAAGGCCTCACAAGCACAATAGAGCTGATAGAGGAGATGAACAATGAAGCAGGCAATGAAGACGACAAGATCAAGGTCTCAAGGATAATCCCAACATTCTATGATAAGAGGCTAAGGATATCCAAAAAGATACTAAACATGATAGAGGACGAGTTCTACGGCATGGTCAGCAACCCTATCAGGGCAAACTCAAAAATCAAGGAAGCGCCTGAAAAAAAGAAGTCTATCTTCTCTTATGCCAAGAGCTCTTCAGGTGCGCAGGACTACAGCAGGCTCATAGACTATGTCCTGCACTCTGAAAGTTTTCCAGAAGAGGAAGAATGCAGCCATTCTGAATATGATGAGGCTGTGCTCTCAACAACCTAGCTACAGATCCGCTTTTTGCTGACAAACAACATAGTAGCTGCTGAAGTATAAGAATGCTGGAATATGAGAACAGCATGCCCCATGAGTTTCAGCCTGCTTTTATAGGTTTCAGCTTAAGGCTTCTGGTTCATCTTAGGACAAGACGCCTGATCTCAATCTCTGGAAGCCTGATAGAAAGCACACTTGCCTCTTCCTTGTCATTATGGTTACCTGGTGCAGCTATCAGTGTGTTCTTGATCTTATCTATAAACTCACCGCTTACATCAACAGTCTCATGTATATGCGAATGGAGCGTAAGCCTTGGCTGGCTCTTTTCAATCGCCATCCTAAGAGCAATGCTTCCTACATGCTCTCTTGAGTAAAGCATATCCAGGTTTGTGTTGTATGGTGGAGAATGGAACACATAGATCGTCTTTTTTGGGTCTGTCCGTAAGAATAGCTCTTTCATGTCATTTTCAATAGAATCATGGCGGTTTTCAGGGTTGAATATCTTATCCTCATAATACTTTTTACGGCTCACTATTCCCTTGAGAAGGATCCTGCGCTCAAGCTCAACAGGGTTCTGTGTTGCAAGGTCCCATTTTTCCCAGTCCTTAATCCTAAAAGGGGTTATCGGCACATAGGGATAACCTATCACATCAAAATCTGTGCAGAGCCTAAATGGACCAGATTCAAGAAGATTAAAAAGACTGCCATGGTGCTCTTCTAAAAGATCTATATTACCTGCCCAGTCATCATTGCCAAGCATAAGATAAACCTTCTTATTATTCTTTGTTGCAAGCTGTTTTAGTGCTGGAATCAGGTAAGATATCAAGAACTCCCTTTGGACATTGATTGAGCCTGTAAACGAGCCTTTGGGGCACAGGTCTCCTCCCAGGATCAATGCATCATAAGAATCATTTACCATTCTCCTGAATATCTTTGTATACTGCGCTGTATTCCCATGCAGATCAGCTGCATACATGGCCAAGAACCCCTCTTTTCCCATATTAATCCAAGAAATAAGATTATATTTATATAAAACTTATTGTTTCGCATTACGATGAAATGCGACATTTGCGGCCAGAAGGTTAATGAAAATTTCCTAAACAAGCCTATAGGCACATACATCTGGAAGAAGAAAAAGAAGAAACTGGTCTGCTCAGAATGCCAGTCAAAGCTGACAAAAGAAGAGATTGATGAAAAGATATAACAAAGGCGTCTGCTCTTCATATCATACTCAAGAGATAAACAATAGTCAAGAGTACCTGATCAGTATTCATCTTGCCATATCAACTAAAGCTAAATAAGGTTAAATTCCAGGCGCAAGATAGGCCCCCATAGCTTAGTAGCTATAGCATCTGCCTCGTATCATCTATGATGAAGGAAAGCAGAAGGTCGAGGGTGCAAATCCCTCTGGGGGCTTTTTTTAGGTTTTGAATTATGGGTCTTGATTTTTGGATTCTTCTTATCGCACTGAAACTCTTAATCTTTCTGTCGTGCTGTTGAAGCGAAGCGAAACAGCACTGGAAATATTTTCCCCAGGCTTTTTTAAAAAGGCTGTCTTGGCTCATATCAAGATTCGAAGAATCCTGATGGCTCGTGAATCTCAGATTCAAGAGCAATCCAGGCCACGGCGGTTTTATTCTTTTTATCCTATATAATTTTATTCTATATAACTATAAACGATATAACTATAAATAACTATAAAATACATAGCGATAAAATCGATAAAAAAAACAGAATAAGCGATAAAAAACAAAATATATAAGCGATTAGAATAATTTCTAATATTATGATAAGGTGTGCTGCAAAGAAAAAAGCAAAAAAGGCTAAAAAGACACTTGATGAAAAGATACTCCTTGTTATCTCTTATTTTATAAAGATCAGTTTAGTGATCGCTATAATCAGCGCAGCATTCAGCAGGAGCTGGTCTGTTGTCTTTGTTAGCAGCCTGTCACTTTTCCTTACATTTCTCCCTGCAATCTTTGAGAGGAATTACAAGATTCACCTGCCTGCTGAGCTTGAGATCATTGTTGTTGTGTTTATTTATGCTGCCCTATTTTTAGGAGAGGTTCACCAGTACTACACGAGATACTGGTGGTGGGATGTAGTCATGCATACTGGCTCAGGTATTGTCCTGGGCTTTGCAGGGTTCATAATAGTGTTCATACTCTACCACGAACAGAAGGTGAGGACAAGCCCCTTGTTTATAGCAGTGTTCTCTTTTTGTTTTGCAGTATCAATAGGTGTGCTTTGGGAGATTGTTGAGTTTTCGATAGACATGCTCTGCAATACAAACATGCAGAAGAGCGGCATAGTTGATACCATGTGGGATCTGATAGTTGATTCAGCAGGGGCTTTGATTACATCAATCATGGGATTCTTCTATATAAAGTGCGGCAGGGCGCCGATCTTCAAAGGGTTTTTGAGAAGGTTCATAAAAGAGAACCCTAAACTGTTCATACCAAGGAAGTGAACAGAACCAGATTCATATATCTTCTCATGAGCTCTATAATTTCTATAGATTCTATAACTCTATATTTATAAATCAGCTGCAAAGGAAAAATATATATATGAGAAGATAAAGATTTATTTATGAAGAGATTTAAGGTTCTATCTGCTATTTTGGAAGAAGAACAGGTTATCATATAGCTTTTTTAAGAAAATCGTTTTTAAAGATAGCATTTTCAAAAAAAAGGGTGTATTAGGAGGTCAAAGATGAAAAAGAGCAAAATTTTTCCAAGGATAATGTTTTCTATTGTGGTCATCGCATGCTGTAGCCTGTTATCTTTGTTATGCGTATCTGCAACAACATATGTGAGCCATACAGCATCACAGATAACCCCTGGCAATTTCAACGAAGGGATGTATTCTTTTGTCGGCACTAGCAAGGTTGGGATCGGGACAACAAGCCCCCAATCTGTCCTGCATATCAAGTCATCCACTGCAAACAGCGGCCTGACTATACAGACTGGGTCAAATTCAAACAACCAGGGAATAGCCTTCTTAAACTCCGGCGGCAGCTATACATGGCACATCTACAGGACACCATACCCCAGCACCAACTATGCTGAGCTTGTCTTTGCAAGCGGTCTTGGAACCCTGGAAAGCCTTACACCAAGGGTCATCTTTGACAAGGACGGCAATGTAGGCATAGGGACAACAAGCCCGGCTGCAAAGCTTGAGGTCGCTGGAAACATAAAGACTGACAGGGTGGACCTTAAGAATGGCGGATACATCTATGACGATGGTTCATGGCTTGTGATAGGAAAAAGCTAAGATGCTAAAAACAGAAAAAAATAAGGTTGTTATTGTGCTTTTATTCATAGGAGTACTTATATTTCCAAATATTGTTAGTGCAGGCTTATGTGTCTCAGATTATAAAGTTGGAGTTTGTGGTTATTGTGATACATATAGAGATGATCCTGCACAAGCAGGATATTATCTTGGTTCATATACTAAAGCTTGGTGTACTGGAACAAGTGGTCGGGCTGATGCTCTTTGTTGGGAATCAGAATGTGTTGGAGGAACTTGGGACCAAACAATAGGGGAAGCTAATGATTGTTGGGGGTGGGGAGCATTTCCTACAAAAGTAGAATGTTGCACAGACAGCGACTGCAAGGATAGGAAATATGGACCTTGTAGAAAATGTATAGATAACAAATGCGAGTCAGTTAGTGAAGAAGTAGTAAGTTATAATGAATGTATAAAAGCAACCACCTTTAAGTGGGCAACTACTATTTATTCTTCTATGTATGAGATAGAGTGCTTAGTATATAGTCCTTATTATAACTGCCCGGAAAAATGTTGTGGAGATGATGCAGGAGAATGTAGACTTCATCAGGAACCTTATGATTATCCCTGCTTGCGTTACTATCCTGGAACAACAGAGTGGTATGAAACGACTTGTCATTGCAGTGGGGGAGATGCTTGTTGTAATCCTAATACTCAATGCTTTTATCAGTGTAATGGAGATTGTTGGACAGCAAGTAATCTCCCTGAAGATTATTTAACCTGGCAATGTGGAATAAGTTATGGATGTTATTATATTCCAGGAAAGACTTACCCTGAATTTGTTAATGAAAAAAGCTGCAGTGCTGGATATACCTGTAATTCCACACACCAATGCGAACGTGACTGTGTATGCTCTGCAGGCGACCCATGCTGCTCTGATGGCTGCAACTATGATGCAGCAGGAACCCAATGCGGAACTGACGGCTGTGGCCAGTGCGGCGCAGGCGGAACATGCACGATCGACC
>JAFGRM010000064.1 GCA_016935125.1 Candidatus Woesearchaeota archaeon | reverse complement strand
AGTTTAAGCGATTATTATAATTTCTACTGTTGTAGATGTGGACAGGGAAGCTGAGAATCCAGAAGGTTTAAGCGATTATTATAATTTCTACTGTTGTAGATTTAATCCGCATCCAATAGTCTAACATCTGTTTAAGCGATTATTATAATTTCTACTGTTGTAGATATTGTATTGATTTCTGAAAGCTCTTGCAAGTTTAAGCGATTATTATAATTTCTACTGTTGTAGATGAGCCTTATCTTAGCCCTGATAATAGAACATGAGTTTATCTGCTTCATGCTTCTGCTGCTTTTCTCTGGATCATTATGCCTTGTTTCTGGATACAAAACAGCTGGCTGAACATTTCTTTTCCTATCTCCCTATCTCCTTTTTCCTGAGAAGCCTGTTGTAGCTGATGGCGAACCTGTGGGCTTCATCCCTCATCTCCTGGATAAACATGAGCGCCTTGTCTTTCTGCATGAGCCTGAGCGGAAACCTCAGGCCAGGAAGATATATCTCTTCGAGCTTTTTTGCGATCGAGATCACTGGCAGCCTGAGCCCGAGCTTCTCAAGCTCACACGTCGCGGAATTGAGCTGGCCGCGGCCGCCGTCAATCACCACAAGGTCAGGCATCTCAGCTCCTTCGTCCCGAAGCCTCTTGTACCTTCTCCTGACTACCTCTGCAATCGCCGCAAAGTCGTCTGCCGGGCCTGCAGTCCTTATCCTAAACCTCCTGTAGTTCGGCTTGTCAGGCTTTGCATTCCTGAACTGTACCATAGACCCCACTGTGGATGTGCCGCTGAGATGGGAGATGTCAAAGCATTCGATAACGCTTGGGCTCATCTCCAGCTTCAGCCTGCTCATGAGAGCAGAAAGCTTTGTCTCATCGCCGAAGAAAGTCAGCTCTATGTTCTTCTTGACGAGCCTGAGAAGCTGCCTTTTCTCACCTATCTTTGGGACAGTGATGCTGACTTTTCTCCCTCTCTTCTTATCAAGAAACCCTACTACCGCGCCTTCAACAGGCTGCGGGAGGATGAGCTCTCTTGGCACCTTGTTCTCAGAATAGTACTGCACGATAAACTCTTCTATGAAGCTGTCAGTGTAGCCAAACACGAAATCCTGCTTGTTTACAAGTGTTCCCTTGTGGACATTGAACAGGATAAGGTAGACTCTGCCTTCATGGGCAATGAAGTTTATCACGTCCTCGTCATAGGTCTTCTGCCTCTCCATCTTCTGCTTTTCAGAGAGATAGGCAAGGGCGTTGAGCTGGTCCCTTGCAGTGAGGGCTTTTTCATAATCCTGGTTTGCAGAAGCATCCCTCATTCCATATTCAAGCTCTGCGATAAGCGAGTCTGTCTTTCCTGATAGAAGCTTTCCAGCAGACCTTATCCTTTCCATGTATGATCCCTTTGATATCTTCCCTGCGCATGGGGCATCGCATAGCTTTATGCTGTGGCGCAGGCAGGGTCTCTTTGGCATCCTTTTGCATGTCCGAAGCCGGAAAGTCCTTATTGCAAACTGGAGTATGCTGTTCCTCTCAGCCCCTGAGACAAAGGGACCATAGTATCTCCCCTGGCCAGGCCTATTTCTTGCGACGACAAGCCTTGGGAAATCCTCATCAGTCTCTTGTATGAACGCATACCTCTTCGAGTCCTTTAGGTCTATGTTGTATTTTGGCTGGTTCTTTTTTATCAGGTTGTTCTCGAGAAGGAACGCTTCGACCTCATTGTCGGTCACTATGAAGCCGACATGGGCGATGCTTTTTACGAGCGCTTCAGTCTTTGGGTCTTGCCTGCTATTTGTAAAATAGCTTGCGACCCTTTTTTTCAGGCTCTTTGCCTTTCCTATGTAGATTATCTTCTCCCTGCTGTCCTTGAAGATATAGCAGCCTGGCTTGTCCGGAAGTTTAGGCCTTTTTATCATGCTTGCATAGAACCAAATCCTGTTTATAAAAGTTGCTGCCTTGCTGCAACAAGCGGCTGCCCGTCGTAACTGTTCTCAGGCATGATGCCCATTATCGATTCGAGAGTCGGCCTTATGTCAGGCATCCAGGCTGTGCGCCTAATGCCTGCGGATTTCAGCTCAGGAGGTCCTGCGATATAAAAGACAGCTTCGCAGTGCTCCCTGTGGAATGTTCCATGGTTGAAATTGTAGCTTCTTCTGAATGGCCACCCTTGTCTTGGATTTCTTGTCCTGCCAAACGCCTTGTTGGGGTTTGATATCAGGCAGATCTCGCCTGCATCACGGTGCTCCAGGAGATGCACAGATCCCATAATCCCAAGCGGCTGGTCTGTCCCTTTATCATGCTCTTCAACTAGCTCAAGTATCTTTCCTGCTGTGTTGCAGTTGTCGCTTAGCTCTTTTAACAGCCTGTCATTGTAGCCGAACGGCTGCCCATCCAATACCCTTATCCTATAACTTCCTTTATGATACTCTCCTTTATCATATTCTCCTTTATGGTATTCTATGTCAGATGTTGCATCGCCGTAATCCTCTGAATGTGAATACACCCTTACACCTTGCTCAATCCTGAGGATGATATGCTCGACAAACCCGCTTTCTGCGATCGCGTTTATGTCTTTAGCAATTCCGGGTTCAAGGGTTCCTTCTGTATAGAGTTTTGCGATGCAGTTGCCATAGACTAACGCTGCAGTTTCTGGATATGCTTGAGCAAGAGGGCTGCATTTTGCCAGGCCAGTCTCCTTGATCAGAAACCTGTTCAGGTCGATGTTCTCGTCTGTTGTGCTGTTTGAGTGGTCTGACATCAAGATAATGGCTGTCTTCTCAAGCCTTGAGCCGCCGTCTGGCCAGGGGGTCTCATCTATTGTCTTGCATATCCTGCCGATGTCCTTGTCGAGGTTTTTCCTGTAGATTTCAAGTAGCTCCTCATCTGGTTTTATATGGCCCAGCCTATCGTAAACAGGGAAATATGCAGGATCAATGCTGGGGTCGATATCCTCTAGATGTTCCTTGTATCTTTCAACAACAGCATTGTTATGGTTGTCAAGGATTCCGTTTAATAGGATAGAGACAGGGTTCCTCAGGTAATGCCTGATCTTTACTGTGCCAAAATGAGGGTTATCAACATCGCCATGATGGGGTAAGTGGATCGCAGCTGTCTGGCCAGGCATATTATGGAAGAATGTGCTTCTCCTATTTAGGAACCCACGCTGAGGGTTTTGGCTATTATATAGGTTAAGGACTTTTCCTGTCTGCCTGTAGAAATAGACCGGGCCAGGGTCACAAGGCGCCATGCCTGTCGAGATAGACTGGAGGCTTGATGCTGTTTCAGAGACAGGAGTTAGGATTGTCGAGATGTCAGATACACTACGATCTATTATGTATGTTTGTATATTTTTAAACATGTGAAGATTCTTTTCAAAAAGTTCTTTTCTTAGGTTGTCAACAAGAATCATGACTATGTTATAATCTCTCGGTTCCCACATATGAACTGGGAACAGAGAAGTATATTTATACCTTTCTAAGAAGTGACATATATCTATAGGTTAGTTGGATAGCAACAGAAGAAGAAAACCCACCAGATTTCTTGTACTCTTATACTATAACACTTAATCTTTAAGCGCTTTTTTCAAAAACTCGCCAGTATAGCTCAACTTGTTCTTTGCGACCTCTTCAGGAGTCCCTTCTGCCACGATAAATCCACCTTTGTCCCCTCCTTCAGGCCCTAGGTCGATTATATAGTCCGCGTTCTTTATCACATCGAGGTTGTGCTCGATCACGACTACGCTGTTGCCCTTGTCGACAAGGTCGTTTAGGACCTTGATAAGCTTTTTTATGTCATGGAAATGCAGGCCGGTTGTGGGCTCGTCAAGAAGATACAATGTCTTTCCTGTGGCCTTTTTTGAGAGCTCCCTTGTGAGCTTGATCCTCTGCGCCTCGCCGCCTGAAAGCGTGGTCGAGCTCTGGCCGAGCTTTATGTAGCCGAGGCCGACGCGTTGAAGTGTATCAAGCTTTGTCCTGATCGAAGGGATGTTTTGGAAGGTATCAAGCGCCTCTTCTACGCTCATGTTGAGCACGTCTGATATGGATTTCCCCTTATACCTTATGTCCAGCGTCTCCCTGTTGTATCTCTTGCCCTTGCATTCCTCGCATTCTACATACACATCAGGCAGGAAGTTCATCTCTATCTTAATCACTCCGTCGCCCTGGCATGCTTCACATCTTCCCCCTTTTACATTGAAAGAGAACCTGCCTGGCCTGTAGCCCCTGACCCTGGCCTCTTTTGTAGATGAGAACACCTTTCTTATCTCGTCGAATACCTTTATGTATGTTGAAGGGTTGCTTCGGGGCGTCTTTCCTATAGGTGATTGGTCGATCACTATGACCTTGTCGATGTCGCCTGGGTCGATCCTGTCATGCAGGCCAGGCTTCAGCCTTGATCTGTACAGCCTCTTCATTAGTGCCTTGTACATTATCTCGTATACAAGCGTCGACTTGCCGCTGCCTGAGACACCAGTCACGAGCGTGAGCGTGCCGAGAGGGATATTCACATCGATATTTTTCAGGTTGTGCTCCCTGCATCCGTGCAATGAGATGGACCTGTCGGTCTTCCTGCGCTGTTTTTGGAGCGTTATCTTGAGCTCTCCTGAGAGATACTTTCCTGTGAGCGATCGGCTGTCTGCCTGGATCTCTTTAGGTGTCCCGGCAGAGACCACCTCTCCCCCATGGATCCCTGCGCCAGGGCCCATGTCTATCACATGGTCTGCGCTCCTTATCATGTCTTCGTCATGCTCGACCACAATCACTGTGTTCCCGAGATCCCTCAATCTCTTAAGGGTGCTTATGAGCTTGTTGTTGTTGTGCTGGTGAAGCCCTATCGAGGGCTCATCAAGTATATAGAGCACGCCCATCAGGTTTGAGCCTATCTGTGTTGCAAGCCTGATCCTCTGCGCCTCACCTCCTGACAAGGTCCCTGTGTTCCTTGACAGCGTAAGGTACGAGAGCCCGACCTTCTCTAGGAACTGGAGCCTGGAGCAGATCTCTTTTAGTATCTGTTTTGCGATCTCAGATCTTTTGTCTGATAGCCTTAGGCTGTTGAAGAACCCTATGCATTCAGATATTGGAAGGTCGGTCAGGTCGATTATCGACTTGTTGTCTATCTTTACTGCGAGCGCTTTGCTGTTGAGACGCCTGCCTTTGCATAATGGGCAGGGGGATATGCGCATGAACTTCTCAAGCTCCCTTCTCCTGTAGTCAGATTCTGTCTGCTTGTAGAGGCGTTCTGACTGGGGGATTAGGCCTTCCCATTCTCCTTTATGAGACCATTCAGAGCTGCCGTTTTTCATGCTCATCCTGAAGCTGATGCTCTTGTCAGAGCCGTACATAAGGATGTTGTACTGCTCTTTTGTAAGCTCTCTTATCGGCGTGAAGACAGAGAACCCGAAGTGCTTTGCGACAGCGCCAAGGTACTGACCGCGCCAGCCGTCGACAGCGTTCCTGTATACCATTATGGCCCCGTCTGCTATGCTCTTCTCCCTGTCAGGGATTATCAGGTCAGGGTCAAGCTCCATCTTTATCCCTAGGCCTGAGCATTCAGGGCATGCGCCAAACGGGCTGTTGAACGAGAACATCCTGGGCTGGAGCTCTTCGAATGCAAGCCCGCACTTCGGGCATGCCATCTTTGATGAGTATATCCTGTCTGCGCTGTTGCATTCGCATATCACAAGCCCTCCAGACCTTATCAGCGCATTCTCAACAGCCTCAGTTAGCCTTGACCTGTCTGATACAGATACCCTGTCTATCACTATATCTATGTCATGCTTCTTGTAGCGCTCAAGCTTGATCTTCTCATCAGTCCTGCGGAGTTCGCCATTGACCCTTATCCTCATATACCCCTCTTTGTTAAGCTCAGAGACAAGGGCCTCGTATGTGCCTTTCTTCTGCCTGACAACAGGCGAGAGTATAGTGACCATGCCCTTGTTGTCCTCAAAGATCTGCTGTGCTATCTTTTCAGGGGATTGCGCCTGTATCTTTATGTTATGCTCTGGGCAGTATGGCTCGCCTACCCTTGCAAAGAGAAGCCTCAGGTAATCGTATATCTCTGTTGCAGTTCCGACAGTGCTCCTTGGGTTCTTTGATGTTGTCTTCTGGTCTATTGAGATCGCAGGGGAAAGCCCTTCTATGCTGTCGACATCAGGCTTGCCCATGAGCCCGAGGAACTGCCTTGCATAGGCAGAGAGGGATTCAACATACCTTCTCTGTCCTTCTGCATATATGGTATCAAACGCAAGGGTTGATTTTCCTGAGCCTGAAAGCCCAGTTATGACTGTCAGCTTATCCCTGGGGATGGTTACATCTATATCCTTGAGATTGTGCTCTCTTGCCCCTTTGATGATTATGTTTTTCATTATTCCTCAGCATGTCCGGCATATTAAAAAAGCTATCTCTTTTTCAGAGAATAATCCGGATTTTATTGTTCTTATTTAAAAGCTCTGCGTGCTGGTGTCCAGTGGATATCTAAGATAATCTGCCCACTCATTATTGAGTATATTTAACAAATTGAGTATATAGGAGTATAGAAATGTTTAATAACTTGGATGCCTTTCATTATATATTGTATTAAACAAGTATTGATTGTTGATTATGTATCTTATATTTGTTGATTATGTATCTTATATTAAACAACTATTAACTGTTGGTTAACAGACCCTGCTGATTGTTGCAGGGTTTTTGATTGCGGTCTCATGTTTAGGTATGGTTTATTTCCTTGTTTAGTTTATTTCCTTTATTGTCATCATTTCCTTTACTTTTATTGTAATTGTTGTTTATTCAATATTTTTGTCATTATTGTTTATTCAAGATTTGCTTGTTTGTTGTTAGGGTTTTTGTAATATGAACCCCATAATATAACCTAACATATGTGTTTGGAAGATTGCTGAGATCTGTTTTGAAGATGGCTGAAAAAAAAGAGGAACAGGATATTTATAGGGACCTTGGTTCTGTGGTTTCTGAAGCAGATGCAAGATATTCTGTGCTAGTTATTGAAGATGAACCCTTTGTTATGGATGTGACCTGCGAGATGCTGGATAAGTTAGCCAGGTATGATGTATTAAAGGCACCTACTGGCAATGATGCCCTTAGGATAGCATATGGACATGAGGGCAGGATAGACCTGGCTATGCTTGATATAGGGCTTCCTGACACAAATGCAAAAAAGCTTTATCCTCAACTCAAGGCATCAAGGCCGGACATGAAGATCATTGTCTGCTCAGGCTCTTCATTAGAAGATGCACTTGAAATTGTCAGGAGTGGTGCAGAAGGGTTTCTTCAGAAACCATATTCCTTAAATGATCTTGCCGATATGCTTGCCAAGCACTTAGGTTTGACACCTTCAGACCAAAAGAAATATTAATCCGATCTTTTCTCTTTCTGCAAGGTAGGTGTTCATATGAGATCGCTTGTTGTATTCTATTCAAGGACAGGCACGACAAGAACTGTCGCGCATGAGATAAGGAAGTGTCTTGGCTCTGATATCTGCGAGATAAAGGCAGATAACTATCCTCGCGGCCCGATAGGTTATCTGATGGCAGGATGGGATGCCATGGCAAAGAAGCTTCCGGATATCAAATACCATAAGGGCATGACAGGAGTTCCATCTGGTTATGATGTTGTCTTAATAGGAACACCTGTCTGGGGTTTTACAATGGCATCGCCAGTAAGGTCATACATTACCCAGAACAAGGGCAGATTCAGGAAACTTGCATTCTTCTGCACCCAAGGTGGTTCTGGCTCTGATCAAACCTTCAGTTCAATGGAAGAGCTCTCTGGATTAAAGGCTTCTGCAAAACTCGCACTTACTAAAAAAAGAGTCAAACAAGGCAGCTATCTTGAGTATGTCAAGGGATTCACAGGATCATTAAATGGCTCATGATAACCTATGATTGTTGTTGGTTATGACTTTAATGATATAATTCAGCTGAAAATATAGGCAGATTCAAAAAGATAATTGCTGCAAGAACAAGGATTATGAGCAGCAGTTCGAGTGGCGCGATTATCAGTGCAGCGATTGCAAAGCCCTTGCCTTTTTTTCTTTTGTCCGTTCTTATCCGATTCAGCCCGATGATTGATAATACGATAGAGATCACCGGGACAATAGGAGCCAATATTATGTTGATAATAGGGATTCCAGAGATAAATATAATGCTTAGGCAGAGCCCGAATCCCCACATTATAAATGGGTCTATCTCCCTATTCAGGTCCATCTCTTTGTTCTGTTCTTTATACAGCCTTTGTGCAGGGTCAATAAATTCATCTGTCTTGACTTCTTGATCATGTATTATTTCTGGTTCCATTTTTTTGTTTAGGCTACCCTATATCTATCAACAGGATGATATCTGTGATTATAAGAGATGCCACATCTAGCTTTATTATAAATCTTGTATTCTATAATCCATATCTTTTCTTGGATCTTGTATCTCTAATATCCATTATATCTGTTGTGCTCAGGCCTGGTATTATTATCTTACTGGACCTTTACAGCGGTTCCGAATACCATGATCTCTGCTGCACCCTGAGCAATCTGCGAGGTCGTAAACCTGATTCCTATGATTGCATTTGCACCGAGTTTTTCAGCATCAGCAGTCATCCTGCTTATTGCGGTCTCTCTTGCCTCGTTCATAAGCTTTACATACTGCTCAAGCTCACCGCCTACAAGGTTCTTAAGATGAGCCATAAAATCAGAGCCAAACCATTTGGCACGGACAGAACTGCCCCTTACAATGCCAAGTGTCTGTATTACTTCATGTCCGGAAATTGTTTCAGTGGATGTTAAAAACATCTTTTGTCACCTCTTTTTTGATTAATCATGTTTGAGCAATTGCTTCTTTCTTTTCTTTTTTACTTTTTTAGTTAATCCTGTTGGAGAGTCTTTTTTTGCTGATTCAATATAAAGACTGTAAAGACTGAGATAAAATGATATAAAAATTATCAATATAAAAACCTTTTGGTTTGCATTGGTATCCTAAAAAATCACAAGTTTTATATATCTGTAATGAATATATATTCATAACATTATGAAATGGCAAGGAGGTGGATAAAATGCCAGGAGGAGACAGAACAGGACCGCTTGGAGAAGGGCCTGCAACAGGATGGGGGCGTGGCCCTTGCGGAGCAGGATACGGCTCTAGAAGCGGATTTAGAGGGCGTTTAGGTCTCGGATTTGGAAGAGGCTTTAGAGCAGGTTTTGGCAGAGGTCTTGGCTGGAGAAACGCGCCAGCTTATTGGCCTGAGCCAAGAAGCTTCTCAAAAGAAGAGGAGAAAAGTGCCCTTGAAGCAGATCTCAATGAGATCGAAGCTGAAAAAAAAGAGATAGAGAAAAGGTTAAAAGAGCTGGAATAAGCGTTTTTATGAGCTGCATAAATTGTTTTTTATGGGCAGCATAGGTTAGCATTGCAGGGATTGGCAAGAGGACAGGTCAGCATGGTCAAAGACTGACTATCATGGTCAAAGACTGATCAGCATGGTCAAGATGAAAGAAGAGCTGAAGCATGCAATAGTGAAATCAGGTAAGTTCCTATGGAACATCCTGCCTTTGCTAGTTGCAACCATGCTGCTTCTGAGCCTTGTCAACACGCTTGTTCCTGCTTCTTTTTATTCAAAGATATTCAGCAGCAATCCCTTCCTGGATTCTTTTGTGGGCGGGCTTATAGGAAGCATATCAGCAGGAAATCCTATGGTGAGCTATATCTTTGGCGGCGAGCTGCTTGAGCAGGGCGTAAGCCTTATCGCGGTCACAGCATTTATAGTTTCATGGGTAACTGTTGGAACTATCCAGTTCCCTGCTGAGGCTATGCTGCTCGGAAAGAGATTTGCTGTTGTCAGGAATATCCTGAGCTTTGTATTTTCAATGATCACTGCTGCAGTCACAGTCTTTATCGTGAACATCATAGGCAGATTATGATGGTAAGTAGATTAGATGATAAGTATATTATGATTGTAAATAGATTATGATGGTAGGTATAATGGCGAGGGGATTATAATATGGCTGAGAAAAGCAGGGCATCACTGTATTTCATGTTTGGAGTGATAGTTGTCTATGTAGTCGTGGCACTCATTGATGCTGAAAAGGCTGTTGCTTCAGTTGATTTCTTTTTTGCGCTACTAATAAAGATTGCGCCACTGATGCTTCTGATATTCTCCCTTATGGTCATAGCGAACTATTACCTTGACGAGAAGATAATTTCAAGATGGTTTACAGGAAGAAAAGGCGTGACAAGATGGCTGATAACTATTGTTGCAGGCATATTGTCATCAGGTCCCATATACATGTGGTATCCGCTTCTTGCTCAGCTTAAGGAGAAAGGGCTTGGATATGGATATCTGGCGTGCTTCATGTACAACAGGGCGATAAAGATACCCCTTCTTCCTGTAATGATAGCCTATTTCGGGCTGAGATATGTCCTGGTGCTTACAGTTGTCATGATAATGATGTCTTATCTCCAGGGTATCATTGCCCAGAAGCTTATGGATGGATATGCATAAAATAACTTATGGAGGGATATGCATGAAAAAGATGAGCATGAAAAGAACGAAAAATATGAGGATTGCAGTTGCATCAGCAGGCAAGGATCCTGCTGACATGGTAAGCGACAAAGGTGGGAGAGCCCCTTATTATCTTATATTTGACAACGATAAGCTTATCAAGAGCATAAAAAACCCTTTTTCAGTCGGTGGCGGCGGAGCAGGGGTTTCTGTTGCGTACATGCTCAGCAAAGAGGAAGTGGATGTGGTGGTTGCAGGAGATCTTGGCCCTAACATGGTGCAGGCTCTTGACGAAAATAAGATAAAGAGCATGAGCCTTACAGGTATGGCTGTTGCTGATGCTGTCAAGAGAGCTCTTGAGTGAGCCAGAATCTTAACTGAACTAAGGCAATATGAACTAAGCAGGATATGAGCGAGATTAGACAAGGGAATAAGATAAGACAAGAGTATATAAGACAAGAGTATATAGATGTGATACAATGCCAAGGCCAAGGTTATGCAGGAGGATATGGCACGAGCCGTGCGTTAGATATTTCAAGCCATCAGGTATATGGAGAAGAGAGCTTTGCATATCGACAGTCACGCTTGATGAGCTTGAGTCTGTGAGGCTTAAGGATGTCGAGGGGCTTGAGCAGAAGCAGGCTGCAGATAAGATGAGCATCTCCCAGCCGACATTTCACAGGCTTTTGCTCTCTGCAAGAAAGAAGATTGCAGATGCAGTTGTAAATGGTAAGGCGATAAGGATAGAAGGCGGCAACTTTGCTTTTGGAGATGCTCTTGCATCTGGGATCATAGGCAGAGCAGGAGAGTCAGGAAGGGCAGGGATGCCCGGTGGAGCAGGAAGGGCAGGTATGCCCGGTGGAGCAGGAAGAACAGGGATGCCCGGTGGAGCAGGAAGAGCAGGTATGCCCGGTGGAGCAGGAAGAGCAGGTAGATCTACAGGTGCAGCTGCAGATGTTGCAGATGCTGCAGGTGCAGATGGCAGAAGAGGCAGCCGTAGTGATGGGGCTTTTGGCTTCTGTGTCTGCCCGTCTTGTGGCTATACTGAAGAGAAGCAGCAGGGAGTGCCTTGCGCAGGCAGGAGGTGCAAGAGATGCGGCAGCATCATGACAAGAAGGAAAGCCTAACAGATCAGATAAATGATTAATTGGTGAATAGGATTAGGGTTAATGATAATACATTAGGATTAATGATAATACTAATGATAATAAAGGATAATGTTTGTGATAGGGTGAGAACATGAAGGATATAGCGGTTGAAGAAGATAATACTGAAAAATACAAGGGAACTTTTGATAAGGCAGGTGGTAATGAAGCAGGCATGTCAACTAAAGGCAGGATGCTTTTCCCGCTTATTGATGACAATGGCATGGACTCTAAGATCTCGCTGCATTTCGGCCATGCACCTTTCTTTGGTGTCTATGACCTGCAGGAGCGCAGGCTTGAGATTACAAGGAATGAGATTGACCACGCAGATCCGCAACTGTCGCCTGTCGAGCAGATCACGGCACGGTTCAGACCGGCTATTGTATTTGCACATGATATCGGCGGAAGAGCTATCATGCTTTTCAATGAGAATGGCATAAAGCTGAAGACAGGACCCTATGATACAGCAGCCCAGGTTATCCATAATCTGGATAAGCTTTCTGATCTGGATGAGGGATGCGGGCACTGAGCACGCTGCAGGACTAATTTGCAGGATCAAGTTGATATGGTTCTGTTGGTATGGTCCAGTTGCTATTGCCGTCAGGATAATCAAACAATTACCAAAGGATAATCAAAAGATATTCAAATTATAACCAAAAATAATAAAAAGAGAATAAAAGGGTTATCAATGGATGATCAACAGTGTATCAAAGGATTATCAATAAGGTATCAATGAATTATCAACAGGTTATCAATGGATGATCAAAGGGTAGAAATAATAAAAAATAATTAATGAGGTGTAAAATATGGGCGAGATGAAAGATATGCTTGATGAAGTAAACAGCAGCCTTGCAGGGCTGAAGAGGGATGCACCGGAATTTATCAGGGCGTTCCATAGCTTCATGGAAGTTTCAGAGAAAGGCGGGAAGCTTGACAACAAGACAAAGGAGCTCATAAGCGTCGCTCTCTCTGTCGCGACCCATTGCAAATGGTGCATCGCTTTCCATGTCAAAAACGCGCTTGTTGCAGGTGCGACAAAAGAGGAGCTCATAGAGGTGTGCCAGGTGGCAGCACTCATGGGAGGCGGGCCTTCGCTCATGTATTCTCAGCTTGTCTTCAAGGCGATAGAGGAGTTCAGCAACTGATTCAAGATTTCAAGACAGCTCAAAAATCATTAGGATTAGATAGAGATAGAAATGAAGTAAAATAATATAAAAAAAAGACACTTGAATATTGATTACCTTTTTGTCGCAAGCTTGATGTCTCCTGCCTTGACAGTTTTCCTGCCAGCATGGAACGCAAGCTTTACAGAGTCTGTTGCAATCTCTTCGGCAATATCCTCAAGCACATTCTTCAGTGCAACCTTTGCCCTGTCAGAAACACGGTCAGCACCGGCTTTTTTCATTATTTTCTCCATTGCAGCGAGTGGAATAAGTCTTTTTGACATGTTTTACACCTCGGTTTTATGTTTAAAGCCTCAGAAACACTTTTTTGTTTTTAAAGCTTTTGATTTAAGCCTTACTTCCAGCTAAAAAATAGTTATAGATAGTTAAATAAACAATATGCACATAAACAATAGTTATATAAACTGATGTATCCCATAGAGACTCATGAGCCTTAAGCAGAAAGGCATCAACACTGAACGGCAGCTGGTCCATATGTTCTGGAACACAGGCAGATGGGCTGCGCACAGGATCGCAGGCAGCGGAAGCTCGAAATATCCAAGCCCTGACATAATAGCGAGCAATAACCTAAGGAGGGTAGCAATAGAGGTCAAGACAACAAAGTCTAGTTCTGTATACATATCAAAACAAGAGATCGAGGCGCTTGTTAGGTTTTCTTCTATGTTCGGTGCTGAGCCATGGGTTGCAGTCAAGTTCGATCGTGACGATACTTATTTCATGACTCTTGAAGACATGGATGAGACCTGCTCAAGCTTTTCTGTTAGCAGGGAGAAGGCAAAGATGAAGGGGCTCTTGTTTGATGAGCTTGTTTCTGGATAGGTCTCTTCAACTGCCGATTGTTGATTGACACACCCTGCTGCTGGCAGAGGGGGTTATGGCAGATCAACACCAAAATCACTGCCGCTAATAAGAAGTATCCTGCAATGAGGGATTGCATACCCCGCTGCTTGCGAAGGGGTTTTTGATATCATAAAAAGCCTCTTTAAAAAAATAATAAGGTTCTAGAAAACGGGCTCAGCTCTTTTCCTTCTTCTTGATTCTCTTCATCCTGAAGATGTTCTCACGTTCCATCTCTTCCAGCCTGAGTATTATGAAGTCCTTTGTCTTTTCCATCTCAGGGATGAGCGCGAACTCGAGAGCGTTTACCCTTCTTTTGGTCTTTTCGATCTCAGACAGGATGTTCTTCATAGATATCTCTATCTCTGCGACCCTTATTGCCTTGTCTACGACACCCTCAAAGCCATGTGCAGCGTCGTCGATCATGGCCGAGCCTGTGATTATCCCATAGCCTCTCTCATGGAAGTGCTTTATTATGCCTTCCTGTGCCCTTATCTTAGGGACCTTGATCCCCATAACATTCTTTGCCTCAAGCTCTATAGAAGGCTGCTCTTTGTTTGCAAGGGCAAGCGCCTTGAGGTAGAGCTCAGACTCAGTAGACCTAGCTATGTTCAGGTTGTTCTGCGCCTTGCTGAATTCATCTACCATCTCAGTCCTGAGAGATTTTGCCTTCTTTAGTATCTCAAAGAACTCAAGGATAAGCCCATCTCTCTTCTTCTTGAGGAGGTTATACCCGTTCCTGGCCAAGGCAATCTTTTTTTTCAGGTTAAGAAGCTCGCTTCTTGTGGGCTTGACGTTCATCGCCATCTTAGCTGATCCTCTTTATCCTTGTCTTCTTGACCTGTTCGTCGATGTCCTTTAGGACATCCATATCCTTGATCTTTTCACTGTCAGTCTCACCGTTGATGTTTGTTATGAACACGCCGCATCTCTTATCAGAGTAGCTGTCTGTGAAGTCCATCATCATCCCGACGACAGTCAGCTCGCCGGACTTGACCTTGTCATTGTACTTGTCAACTGCATACGAAACCTGGAAGTCGACGTTCGCCTCTGCGTACTTGTTTAGGCGTTCAGGGTCGTCCTTGTCAAAGCTGCTGTCTATCTCTGCAAGGCCGTCGCTCATTGTTTCAAGTTCCTTTTGGATTCCACTTGACTCTTTGCTGAAGTCGCTGAAGCAGGCGTTGACAGCCCCACAGTTGGTATGGCCAAGCACAAGGAGCAGCTTAGTCTTCAGGTGAAGCACGCCATAGTCGACTGACCCTTCTGAAGTGATTATCTGGTTTCCTATGTTCTCTATGCAGAACACCTTGTTTACAGTATCCTTGCTTACGACGCATGTAGGGACTCGCGAGTCAGAGCATACGATTAGTGTTGTATCAGGCGACTGCTTATCCTTGAGTCTGTTGTACCTTTTCGTGCCGTTGCCTGTGAATATTTTGTTGTCATTAAAAATTTCTTTGAGTATCCCTGAAGCCATGCAGTTCACCTTATTTTCCGTAGTATTTCTCCCTGAGCTTTGGGTCGATCCTGGTCAGCTCGTTCTGAGGTATCTTGCTGAACAGCTCCCAGCCTATCTTGAGCGTCTTCTGTATGCTCCTGTCTTCCCTCTTGCTCTGCTTGACAAACTTTTCCTCAAACTCCTGCGCGAAGTGAAGAAGCCTCTTGTCCTTATCGCTCAATGATTCCTCGCCGACGATTGCGACAAGGCCCCTTAGGTCCCTGCCTTCAGCATAGTTTGCATAGAGCTGGTCAGAGACTGCCTTGTGGTCATCCCTTGTCTTGCCCTTGCCTATACCCAGGTTCATGAGCCTTGAGAGGCTGGGAAGGACATCAACAGGAGGATAGATGCCTTTCCTGTGCAGTTCTCTGCTTAGCACTATCTGCCCTTCGGTGATGTAGCCGGTAAGGTCTGGGATAGGATGTGTTATGTCATCGCCTATCATGGTAAGTATAGGAAACTGCGTTATCGAGCCTTTCCTGCCCTTGATCATGCCTGCCCTCTCATATATTGTCGCAAGGTCAGTGTACATGTATCCGGGATAGCCCCTTCTTCCAGGCACCTCTTCCCTTGCAGCTCCGATCTCCCTTAATGATTCGCAGTAGTTAGTCAGGTCGGTAAGTATGACAAGGACGTGCATGTCATGCTCGTATGCGAGGTATTCAGCTGCAGTAAGCGCCATCTTTGGAGTGACAAGCCTCTCGATCGCAGGGTCGTCTGCAAGGTTAAGGAACACGACAGACCTTTCAAGGGCTCCTGTCTGCTCGAAATCATTCATAAAATACTGCGCTTCCTCGTTCGTGATGCCCATTGCCGCAAATATGATCGCGAAGTTCACGTCTTCACCGATCACTTTTGCCTGCCTTGCGATCTGGAGCGCTATCTCGTTATGAGGAAGGCCAGAACCAGAAAATATAGGGAGCTTCTGACCTCTTACAAGGGTGTTTGTAGCGTCGATCGTAGATATCCCTGTCTGGATGAAGTCAGACGGCTTTTCACGTGCATAAGGGTTTATCGCAGCGCCTGTTATGTCCATCTTCTTGTCAGGGATTATCTCAGAGCCGTCATCGATCGGCTTTCCGGCTCCGTTAAGTATCCTTCCAAGCATGTCTTTTGAGCATGAAAGCTTCAGTGTCTCGCCCAGGAACTTCACGCCCGAGCTCTTGTCGATCCCGCTTGTGCCTTCAAATATCTGCACGACCACCATGTCCTCTGATGTGTCCAGAACCTGGCCGTTCTTTATCTTCCCGTCAGGAAGCCTGATCTTGACAAGGTCATTGTATGCAACCTTGTCTGTATTCTCGACAAAGATGAGCGGACCTGCGATTCTTGTTATTGTCTTGTACTCCTTCATTATATATCACCTTTTAATCATGATTTCAGTTTTGCGAATTCTTCGTCTATGTCCTTCTTGGACTGCTCAAGGACTTTCTTGTAATCCTTATCGAATTTCGCGTTTGAGATGCTTTCCTTTGCTTTTGTTGCGAGTATTGATTTTATCTTCACGCCTGATTTTAAGGAAGCATGTGCAACCTTTGCGAAATGCATGACTGTCTTCATAATCATGTAGCTCTTCTCAAGCGTGCAGTATGTATCAACATCATGGAACGCGTTCTGCTGCAGTATGAATTCCCTGATCAGCCTTGCGATCTCAAGGTTGAGCTGCTCCTTTTCTGGGAGCGCATCAGATCCGACAAGCTGGACAATCTCAAGAAGCTTCTCTTCATCCTGAAGGATGCTCATGAGCTCGTTGACGTTTTCTCTCCAGTCTGGTGCAATCTTTTCACTGAACCATGGCTCAAGCGTGTCAAGGTACAGCGAGTATGATGTAAGCCAGTTTATAGATGGGAAATGCCTTCTCTGTGCAAGCTTTGCGTCGAGCGCCCAGAAGGTCTTTGTGACCCTCAGAGTATTCTGTGTCACAGGCTCAGAGAAGTCGCCGCCTGGCGGGCTTACTGCGCCTATGATCGTGACCGAGCCCTCTATATCATCCTCAGCACCGAGAGGGTTGACCCTTCCTGACCTCTCATAGAACTCAGCGAGCTTGGTCGACAGGTATGCTGGGTAGCCTTCTTCGCCAGGCATCTCTTCAAGCCTTGAGCTGATCTCCCTCATGGCTTCTGCCCATCTTGAGGTTGAGTCTGCCATGAGTGCGACTGAGTACCCCATGTCCCTGTAATATTCTGCTATAGTGACTCCTGTGTAGATCGATGCTTCACGTGCAGCAACAGGCATGTTTGATGTGTTTGCGATAAGTACTGTCCTGTCCATCAGCGGCCTTCCTGATTTTGGGTCCTGGAGATGCGGGAACTCTGAAAGTACCTCTGTCATCTCGTTTCCACGCTCGCCGCAGCCTATGTAGACTATGATGTCTGCATCACACCATTTCGCGAGCTGCTGCTGCGAGACAGTCTTTCCGGCTCCGAATGGCCCAGGGATTGCGGCAACACCGCCTTTTGCAAGGGGGAAGAGTATATCGAATATCCTCTGGCCTGTTATCAGCGGGAATACCGGAGCAAGCTTTTTCCTGCTTGGTCTTGCAACCCTTACAGGCCATCTGCTCATGAGCGTAAGGCTTTTTCCGTCTTCAAGCTTTGCAACAGTATCATCTACAGTGAACTTTCCGCTGTTGATATCCTTGATCTTGCCCTTGACCCCGAATGGCACAAGGATCCTGTGGACAATACCTTCTGTTTCCTGGACCTCTCCTATGATCGTTCCAGCAGACACGTTCTGGCCTTTCTTTACAAGCGGCTTGAACTCCCATTTCTTATCATGGTCAAGGCCTGTTGCGTCGACACCCCTCTTAATGAAGCTTCCCATCTTGTCCTGGAGCACTGGAAGCGGCCTCTGGATGCCGTCATAGATGCTTGTCAGCATTCCCGGCCCGAGCTCGACTGAAAGCGGCTCTCCTGTATTCTCGACAGGCTCTCCTGGTTTTATCCCTGTCGTGTCCTCATATACCTGTATGATCGTGTTTTGCCCTGTTATCTGGATGACCTCCCCCATCAGCCTCTCATCGCCTACCCTGACAAGATCATACATCCTCGCGTTGATTCCGCGGGCGATGACAACAGGTCCCGCTATCCTGTATATAGTACCTTTCTTACCCATTTTCATTACCACCTTAAGTTCATTTGAAAATCTTGAAGACCATCTTTTACTTATGCATAGACAGTCTCAGTTGATGTTTTGCTTGCGCTTGCTGGCCTGGCCTACTTGTTCCATAGGTCAACCCCTATCGACTTTTTTATGAGCATGCTCAGCTCCTCATTTGTGTCCTGTTCAGACAGTACGAGGAATACTGGCTCGATTGACTGGGATATCCTTTCCTTTAGGTCATCGTCAAGGCTGTCGAGCGTGTCCTTGTTGAGTATTATAAGCCCAATCTCTTTGTTTGACATTAGCTCTGCTATTGTGTTCTCAGGGTGGCTCTCGCTCAGCGCAAAGGAGCTGTCCACTCCTGCAAGCTCAAACCCCAGCGTGAATTCGCTTTTGCCTAAAACTACAACCTTCTTCATCTTGAATCCTCATTTGGTGTTTCATCTCGGAACACTGTATCACATGATATCCTTCCGCCTGCCATCTCTTATCATCGTATAATTATATCATATAAGCATGTTTTTTTCAATATAGTCCATGGGCACGCCAAGATACTTTGCTTTGACTATCAGGCGCAGGTTCTTCAGTTCGATGATCTTGCTCATCATGTATCCTAGGACGCATATGACAGACATGGGCTCCTGATGCGTCCTGAGAAATGCGCTCTTCATGAGGTACCTGTCGATTTTAAGTTGGATCTCGACAAGGCTGCTCCCTTCCACGAAAGCTATTGCCTTTCCGTATCTGGTCTTCCTGAGCCTGCTCATCAGCGTTTCCAGGCTGTCTGATGTTGAGAGCCTGGTAAGCACATTCTTCTTGAGCATCCTTCCGCCTGCTATCATGTAACTCATTATCTTTGCAGGTTCGGTCTTCTCCCGCTTCAGCCTTAGGAGGTTCTTTATGTTCAGTAGGTCTATCTCCCTCTCCAGGAACTTAGTGTACAGCTTTCCCTTGTCAGGCAGGCTCTTTGCGTCCTGCAGGGCTTTCCAGTAATAATGCTTGTCAAGCGTGTTCTCGAGCTCAATCAGCCTGTTTGTCCTCTTGAAGTCTTCAAACGCGCTGCTGATATCCTTGAATTCGACGATCCTGTTCTCCTTTAGGACCTTTTCGATCGTGTTAAGCTCAAAAAGGGCTTCATAGTACTTTTCATCAAGTTTTCCTACAGGCTGGACAAGTGGTATGATGTCTTCCTTTTTTGAGTTGCTGTAGATCCCCCTTATTATGACTTTCAGGTTCTGTATGTCCACTCTTGCGATGTATGAGTTGATGAGCTTCTCGACCTCATCAGTGCTTATCCTGCGCAGCTTTGAAAAGGTCTGCTCCTGGTTGAGCTTAAGTGCCTGGTCGACCAGTTCAACGCCCCTGTAGTTGGATGATAGCTTTGTGATCGCGTCCCTGTACTCAGATTCCTGAAGGTATCTTGTTATCGCGCTCAGTTCCATCTTGAGAAGCTTTAGGAACTCAGTCCTTGGGATCAGTTTGCTTCTCATGGCGCAGACCCTGGCGAAAGTGTATGGTATGCTCATCTTGCGATATGCATGTTTTTCATTGATATTCGCTGTTGCCATAGTCACCATAAGATACCTGCCCCATGAGTTAGTTAAAGAGTATTTCAGTCACTTTTGAAAGCTCTGTATTCTTGATATCCTCTATCATAGATTCAAAGCTGAAATCAACTGTTATTGTCCTGTCCTTGTTCTCTGCAATTATGCCGCCAAGCATCTTCTTCTCGTTTGTCTTGTATCTCTTGACATAATCCTTGTCTTTTTTGTTGCATGACACAGATGCGATCTCGATTTCTGTCTCTGCTTTCTTTACAAGCCTTTCGATCAGCGCTTTTCGGCCCTTATCAGTGAGCCTCTTGTCTAGATCCTCGACAGCCTTTTCAAAGACATCATCAACAAGCCTCTTTTTTGCCTTGAGCAGTGCCTTTTTTGCTTCAAGGCATCTTGATGCTATTTCGCGCTTTTCAGCCATCTCCATGCTTATTCTTGTGCTCTCTTCAGACCTTGCCTCTGCCTCTTTTGCTTCAGCTGTTATCTCATCCTTTTTTGCTTCTACATCTGCTTCGGCTTCGCTTATTATCCTATCTGCTTCCTTCTCTGCTTTCTCAAGCACTTCTTTCTTCAGTTCCAAAAATCCCATTATCGGTTCACCTATAACCTGTATCCTGATTGGAAAATTAATTAAAAATCAAACCATCTTTCCAATCAGCAAGATTGCGATAACAAGCCCGAAGATGACAAGGGTCTCTGGTATGACCGTCAGTATAAGTCCCTTACCGAACAGCTTCTCGTCTTCAGCCATCGCACCGACAGCTGCAGCGCCTATCTCTTTTTCTGCTACACCTGATGCGTAAGCGCTGATGCCTACTGCCAGTGCTGCCCCTATTGCAATCAATCCATTGCTTAATTCAACTGCCATTTTATCTAACCTCCATTGTTTCTGTCAAATCTTGTCTAATTCTTTTGTTTAATCTTTGTCCTTTGTCTAATTGTCCTGTCTAATCTTTAGCTCCAAAAGGCAGGAACTCTTTCCCACCTCCTTTGTAGAACTTTGTGAAGTATTCCACATAATGGAGCCTTAATGAGTGTAAGAACGGGCCTATGACCCCTAAGGCGATGTTTATGATGTGCCCAACAGTGAATATGGTTATCCCGCAGATGATTCCAACAGTGCCGCCTTTCATCAATGGTCCTGTCTGTTCGTTGATGACTGCTGCAAGCCCGACCGACGCAAATCCTATTGCCATCAGCCTCATGTATGAGCCCATGTGCACGAATACGCTGGGAAGCTCGACAACTCCCTGGACGCCTTCACCAAGGAAGATCATGACCCCTCCTGCAGCGATCACTGCGAACCCTATGCACATCTGAAGCGGCTGTCCGGCTATCCTGAGGCCGTTGAGTATGAAAAGGCTGAAGCCTGCCATGCTGAGCCCGACAAGAAGCACCCCCAGCTGTATTATGAACCATGATCCCTTCTCTAAAATCGCATGCTTGTGCCCTTTGTTCCTGCAGACGTTTATGTACCCCATTATAAGGCCGAAGTTCACATGCACAACACCTATCCCTATAGTCATCATGATGAGATCAAGGACGCTTTCTGCGTTCCTGTGTATGAATGGGTAATGTATGTGTGATTCATGGACAATCTGCTCTATGGCATGGAACTCTACGATCTCAAAGCCGAAGAATTCGCCGAAAACAAAACCGAATATTATCGACGATATTGAGCTGAATATCATGATGTTGAGGAGGTCTTTTCCTTCAGGCATGAGCCGCTTTAGGAAGAAGAACAGCATCATTGTCACGATGCCATATCCTATGTCGCCCAGCATGAACCCGAAGAACAGTGGGAATGTTATGAACATGAAAAGCGAAGGGTCAAGCTCTTTGTATGAGGGGAGCGAAAACATATGGAGGAGGAACTCATACGGCCTGACAGGCAGGGGGTTATCTAGCTTTACAGGCACACTGTCTGTCTCTTTGATCTCAAGCTCTTCTGTTATTATGCTCTCGTTTGTTATCTGCCCAAGTCTCTCTTCAAGCCTTTCTTTGGCATCTTCAGGCACCCAGCCTGAGATTATCGATATGTTTTTTGTCTCCAGGAACATGAGTGGCGCTTCTGCTTTCTTTATCATTATCGACAAGGCTCTCTCTTTTCTTGGCAGGCTCTGCTCGTTCTCTTTTTTTAGCCTGGCAAGTTCGCCTGCAAGGGCAGATATCCTTTTTTTCAGGGCGACAATGTCTTTAGCGATGCTGTCTATTATCTTGAAGTCGCTGCCTGTATGCTCTTTAGCTATCGTAATCTCAGAATAGTTGTACTTTTGCAGGAGCTTTATCATCTGCATCTCTTTTCTCTTATCTATAAAGACAGAGACCAGTGCCTTGTTGTCATCCTGTGCACATCTTATGCTGTAGTTGCTGTTGAACTCTTTTTTGATGTCAAGCTTTAACCCCTGTATGTCGCTAACATGCCCGATGAAGTATGCAAGGCTGTTGTATTCCCTGTATAGCTCCAGCGGCAGGCCAAGGCTTTTTATCTTCTTGAGCCTGACCATAGATTCATTAAGGCTTTTTAGCTCGGTTTCAGCATCCTTCAGGCAGGAGTTTATCTCTGAGACCTTCTCATAGAGCCCGTTGATATTTTTTATAGTATCCTTTATGGTTTTCTTGTCAAGGCTTTCTGCTGCGATCTTCTTCTCTGTTATTATGTTCAGCTGTGAAATAAGGGATCTTGCTTTTATTGTGACTTCAGAAAGCTCAGATGATTCAGAAAAAGGTGTTCCTATGTCAAGGCTATCCTCTTTAGAATGCTCGATTATGTCAACGGCCCTTGAGCAGTGGAGTTCGTCAATGATTCTCTTCAGATGGCTCTTGGGACATATTATCCTAAGTTTTGCCATCTTCTCAGGTCTAAGCATTTTTTTCCCTTTAGTAATCTTTAGTAGTTTCTTTAGGTTGTCTCTGGTGGTCCTATATGCTCTTAAGGGCGGTTATGACATAAGAGACTGCCTGTTCCATGTTTTTCTCTGCTTTTATCTCCAGTTTCTCTTTATCAGCAGCCCCTCTCTTTATTATGTCATTGCACTTCTCTTTGATTATGGCTTCGTTTTTCCTGAGCTCTTTCTCTTTTTTATCCTCAAGCCTCTTCTCAAAATCCAACCTGAGCGTTATAGAATCCGCGTTTCCAGAAGAGATGATCTTTTCAGCTTTCTTGTTGGCGTTCTTTAATATGGTCTCTGCCTGCTTCTCTACTTCTAATATCTCTTTTATGTCCTTTTCCATAAACATCCTCTCTTTTCAGTTTGAGTTAAAGACCCTCTTTTATATGCTATCTATTTAGTATACAAATACTATTTACTTTCTGTTAGAATCTGTTATATGGTCTTTATCTCTTTAGTCCGCTATACGATCTTTATCTCTTTAATTTGCTATATACTGTCTTTAGCTATTTAATAATCTTCTATTTTCTGTCTTCATCTTATCCTGTTTACCTTATCTCTTTTGTGATTGCCCAGTCGATGAGAACCTCTGAAACACTTGAAAGCAGGCCCTTGATCCTGCGCTTGTCATAATGTTTTACATCCTTTACCTTGATGTTCTCTATGCTGGCGACCTTTCTTACAAAGTCAAGAGCTTTTTTATACTCAGGGTTTGCCTTGTTCTTCTTGAGTGAGTCCATGATCTCCTTTAGGATGTCCATGCTTTCGATGATCTGTTTAAGGTATTCCTTATCGCTCTTCTCAAGCTTTATCAGGTGGTCTACAAACCTCTCAAGATCCCTTGATATCAACGATATATAATATAGGTCGATTGTCTTGAGTTTCATAGGGGTGGTGAGTGTCATGAAGCTTATTATTGATTTTTCGATTAGCATCTTGCTCCTGTCGATCTCTTCTTCATACCTGTTTATCAGCTCTGAGTCATAATCCTTAATCATCACGAGAAGGAGGTTCCTGATCTTCTTGACCATGGTTATAAGAAGCAGGTCAGGGTCTGTCAGCATCACAGACGAGTCAGAAGATATGATGTTCCTGTCGATCTCGACAGATTCCAGGCTTATTATCTTTTTCTGGTTCAGGAGCCTTGTGTAGTCGATATCCTTATCGAGCTTGACCTGGAAGGATGAAAGAGGGTTTATGTAACAGGCCATGATTAGCTTGTGGATGACCTCTTGGTTCTCTTCAGAAATAGATATGTTTAGGTGGCTGTCCCTTTTTGTTGATTTCTCGTCTGGGTAGATATTGAGCCTCCCTGAACTGTCCTCATCTATATTTACCTTGGTCTTGGAATCGATATTGTGCTTTTTGCACCAGCTTGTCGGGAGATAGACATAGTGCATATCTCCTGCGGTCCTCTGGACTTTTCTGATCTCCATGCTGTTTGAGTTTAGTGGTCTGTTTATAAAAGTTTCGGATTGTATTTACAATATGTAGGTACTAAATAGCTTATATTAAAAATACTGCAGTTTAGATGAGAGGTTGTAAAGCTTGTTAAATCCTGTGGGGTGACGGGTTTAGATATTTATGTTTTGATTAGAACTGATGTATATATTAAGTGTATAATGATATTAAAGTTGTATATATAACATAATGATATTATATATAATAGTTAGTATGAAGGTAGGTTGGCATAAATAGTCAAGGGTGCAGGATCCTTGTCAGCTTTTTCATCTGGTCGATGAGCCTCTCTTTTTTCTTTTCTGCATCGTCATATGTCTTTTCTAGCTCTGACATAAAGGACCTGATGTCGCTGTTCTTTGATCCAAGGCTGAATACGCTTGACTTGAGCTTAAGGTTCCTGAGCTGCTCCTTGAGCTCAAGCATATCGCTTTCGGTTTTTGCTATCAGCTCTTCTATTGCCTTTTTTTCAGAGAAGAACCTGTTGAACCTGTCAGTGATCTTTCTGCCTTTTGTGATATTGCTGTTTATCTCTTCCTGCTTTTTTTCGAGCTTGCTGATTATCCTGTTCTGTGTCTCAATGATCTTTTTCTCATGCAGGTTGCTATCTTCGATTGTTTTTCTTAGGGTTTCACTTTCATCTTTTATGTTCTTTTCAACCTTTCCTGTGTAATCTTCAAGCCCGTTTATTCTCTTCCTGCTGTCTTTTATATTGTCGTTTTCCTTGCTGATGCCTTCCTTGATTGCTGCGATGACATCCTTCAGCTCTCTTATCCTTGAGTTCATGGCCTCTTCTTTTCTCTGGAGGTCATCAAGCCCCGACATCTCTTCTCTGAGCTTATCATGTTCATGGTCAAGCTTTGATGCTATGTTAGAGTACATGCTTTTCTCTCTGCTAAGCCTTGAATCAATCTCTTTTATCTTCTTGCTGAACTCCTGCTGCTGTGCCTGGAGCTGCGTGTCAAGCTCTTTTTTCCTGTCTTCAAGGCCCTTAAGCTCGCCTAGCTCGTTCCTGACAGAATCTATTTCAGCTCCAAGCTCATCCTTAAGCCTCATGAACCTGTCCTTTATGTCATCAAAATCTGCTGTTTCCTTGTCTATCTTTGAGAGCGAGCTGTCGATTTTTCTTACAAAAGCCTCTTTTGTCGTGTCGAACTCTTTTGATTTTTTTGATAGCTCGCTTGTGGACAGCCTTCTCTGCACAAGGTACGTGTTTGCAAGGGTGTAATCTATGCTTATCATGCCCTCTTCTTCAAGAAAGTCTGCCCATTCCTCTATGACAGAGACTCCTACCCCTAGCTCTTTTGCAGCCTTGTTTACAGAAACCTTTTTTTTTGAATCAACAAGCGAGACCAGCTTGTCTACACCTGTTTCGATGATAGGCTCATCCTTTTTCATATATACCCTTCAATCCAGCAGCGTATTTATATCTTTCTATTTATTGCCTTTATTATTGATCTTATATACTCTCCCATATGTTCATCCCTTCTCATATGCTCATCCCTTCTCATATGCTCATCCCTTCTCATATGCTCATCTATAGTTTGTAATATAAGAAAACTTTAAATACTAATAAGGCAGCAGTTGTATCATGGTACTTCCTGTGCAGATAGAGGTCTCTAAGTCTGAAGTCAAGTCCACCAAGCCTTATGATTTCAGCAAGCTTTATAACGCGTTGCATGATTTTCTATATGAGGAAAGCTATGGTGGTGACGGCGACGCAGGATTTCCTGAAGAGTACTACTGGGAATCAAGGAGCCAGTCGATGGGAACAGAGTATTGGATATGGTGGCGGGGAAAAAAGGCTATTGCAGGAAACAAGTTCATGCGCAGGGCGCTTGACATAGATATACACGGTGTCGGGATAAAGGAGCAGGAGATAATGTATGGAGGCAAGCGCGTCAAGATCTACAAAGGGAAGTTTGAGCTCATAATAAGGGGCAAGCTTGAGATAGATTATGAGGGCAAGTGGAGAAAGTCAAGCCTTGCGTTCCTTTTTGAGATCTTCTGGAAGAGGCTCTGGAGAAAAGAGGCCCAGATATATATGCGTGAGATTGCAGGTGATGTCATAACTGTGCAGGACTTTGCAAGGAATTTCATGGGGCTTCCGACTGTCGCAAGAAGATCCGAGATGTTCTATCCTAAGCACGGATATGAGCAGGACAACTGGTAGTGAATGTCTTTATATCTTGTTTTATCTATATTGTTTTATCTTTTAGAAAGGTTTGCATTCTAAGATTTGATTTCTTTAGCAAAAATTATATAAATAGGGTGCGGGTTACAAAGGAAACACATAATCATAAGCAGATTATACAGATTGTCATAAAACATATGTTAAACCATATGCCTCCGTAGCTTAGTCAGCAGAGCGCGGGACTTGTAAGGGTCTTGGGTTGTGAGTTTCGGGTTTTGAGTCTACAGAACCCAGAACACAAAACCCCAAAACCTTCTGGATATCCCGAGGTCGAGGGTGCAAATCCCTCCGGAGGCTTTTTTTAGGTTTTGAGTTCTGGGTCTTGAGTTTTGGGTTCTTCTTATCGCACTGTGGCTTTATGATTATAGTCTTTCTGTCGTGCTGTTGAAGCGAAGCGAAACAGCACTGGAAATATTTTCCCCAGGCTTTTTTAAAAAGGCT
>JAFGRM010000063.1 GCA_016935125.1 Candidatus Woesearchaeota archaeon | reverse complement strand
GTTGGCAGTGTATAGTGAACAGAAGGTGATTTTTGGCGTTTGTTGGTTTATTGTGATGCAGAATTAAATATGCTGTTGTTCAAGCTTCAGGCAATGGTAATACATATCCTTGATAAAAAGATGCTCAAACTAATAGATATTTCCAAAATAATAAACTAACTAATAGACCTTTCCAAAAAAAAAAGGATTACAAAAAATGATTACAAAGGTTTAGTCCCTAGATCTTCAGCAAACCTCAACAGATACCCATCTGGATCTAAGACCATAAACTCTTTGTTACCAAGAAGTTGATCATCCTGCCTATACCAATTCTCTTTTAATCCCATATGTATAGGATATCTGTTTTTTTCAAGCCTGGATAGGATCGAATCGGCATTCTCAACCATGATCTGAAAGTTAATACCTCTGCCAAAGGGATACTCCAGTTTTGCTGTTATAAATCTATCATCCTTAGAGCCAGGGTCTGTTATCTCATCAATCATGAGCTGGGAACCTTGCATAGATATCAATGCAAATCTATGCTCCTGCTTGCCATCTCCTCGGAAATACTCCATCTTGAATCCAACAATCTCTACATAAAAATTTATGGATTTATCAAAATCAATAACACCAAGTTCAGGGATTAATTTGTTGAATCTCATCCTAAAGACAAAAGAGTTAGGTTTTATATTTAAATCTTGCCGACTTTTTGGTTAGGGATACAGGCAGATTTTGGTTGAGGATACCAGCAGAATTTTGTTTTGGGATACAGGCAGCAATCCCTATCTTACTAAAACCCCTTATCTGACCAAACCAATACTTTTTATAGAAGGGGATAATAACTGTCTTGATGCAGAAGCTGAAGATATTGAACTCTAAGGAGAAGAAAGCGCTCTTGAGGTGCATAGATGAGCAGTATGGGTGCATGCCTGATCCCAGCCTGACCTATCTTATGAACAGCTCAGGCAAGGTCTATATCATAAACCCTGACCTCTCAAGGCTGGATGACCGCTGCTTTAGGACAGATTCAGTAGGTCTCTATCTCGGGACAAAGACTCCAGAGGGTGTCAGGCTCAGCATAGAGGGCAGCCAGATCATAGGCAGGGATGCAAAGAGGAATATCATAGATGTCAAGAGCGCTGATGCCAAAAGATGGCTTTATGGAGAGAACATCAGTACTGATGAGCAGGATTCCTGTGGTTTTGTTATAGTCCGGTGCAAGTGTGACATAATCGGCTGCGGGAAGATAAAGGACGGGCATGTCCTGAACTATGTTCCAAAGGCAAGAAGGACAAACACTATTGACATCTGACCTATGCGTATGACCAGATGCATTATTCCTCTGAAATCAACTATTAACAGTTGAGTTATCTGATAACCGGATCTATCCATAAAAAACATGGATTATGGATACGAAAACCTTATAAATGTCCCACTGTTTACGCACTAATAATCTGGATAGAATAAGTATTGATTGAATATGGATTGTTATGTTCTTAGGGATGGGTTATAGGGATGCTTCATGATTTATGGGGATGCTTCATAAAAGAAAAGAATATGCTTTTAACATAATCAATCTATTAACAAAGACCCCTGGTAATCGATCTATTAACATAATCAATCTGTAATCATGCATATGAAGATCAGAGATAGGAAAAGTCCAGCTTAAAAGAGCAATTATACGGAGGGATAGGAAAAATGACAAACCAACCACAGGTGCAGCCTATATTTATCATGCCAGAGGGAACCCAGAGATCCCAGGGCAGGACTGCACAGCGCAATAATATCATGGCTGCAAAGCTTGTTGCAGAGACAGTCAGGACAACACTCGGCCCAAAAGGGATGGACAAGATGCTTGTTGATTCTCTTGGTGATGTTGTGATAACAAACGACGGTGTGACAATCCTTGAGGAGATGTCGATCGAGCACCCCTCAGCAAAGATGATAGTTGAGATCGCAAAGACCCAGGAGGATGAGGTCGGCGACGGCACGACTACAGCAGTCGTTATCGCAGGCGAGCTCTTGAAAAAGGCAGAAGGCCTTCTTGACCAGGAGGTACATCCGACAGTCATAGCAAAGGGATACAGGATGGCATCAGAAAAGTCCATGGAGATCCTTGATAAGATGGCAGAGAAGATCACATCAAAGGATGAAAAGATACTGAAGATGATAGCTGTTACTGCAATGACAGGAAAAGGGGCTGAGGCTGCAAAAGAGGCGCTTGCGGACCTTGCTGTAAAAGCAGTGATCCAGGTGATGGATGAGGAGAACGGCACAAGGATAATTGACCTTGACAATATAAAGATAGAAAAAAAGGTCGGTGCCTCATACTCCAGGTCTGAGTTCATAACAGGGATAGTGGTAGACAAGGAGCGTGTGCACAGTGGGATGCCAAAGACAGTAAAAAAGGCAAAGATCGTGCTTGTAGATTCACCTATAGAGATCAAGAACACAGAGATCGATGCAAAGATCCAGATAACAGACCCTAGCCAGCTGCAGGCCTTCCTTGATTCAGAAGAGAAGATGCTAAGAGACATGGTCGAGCAGATTGCAGCATCAGGCGCAAATGTCCTGTTCTGCCAGAAAGGTATTGATGATGTTGCACAGCATTTCCTAGCAAGAAAAGGGATATTTGCTGCAAGGAGGCTTAAGAAGAGCGATATGGAAAAGCTCGCACGCGCAACAGGTGCAAAGATCATAACAAAGCTAAAGGAGCTCTCAGCATCTGACCTTGGATACGCAGGTGTTGTTGAAGAGGTCAAGGTCGGTGATGAAGATATGACCTATGTTAAAGAATGCAAGAGCGCAAAGGCAGTCACACTTCTTATAAGGGGCGGGACCGAGCACGTTGCAGATGAGATAAAGCGCGCGATGGAGGATGCAGTAGGAGACGTCGCAACAGCAATCAGGTCTGGAAAGGTTGTTCCTGGAGCAGGTGCACCTGAGATTGAGCTCTCAAAATGCCTGATGAAATACGCTGAATCTCTCTCAGGAAGAGAACAGCTTGCAGTCAAGGCGTTTGCAGAGGCAGTTGAGATAATCCCAAGGACCCTTGCAGAGAACGGCGGCCTTGACCCTATAGATGTCCTTACAGAGCTTAAGGCTGCCCATGACAAGAACCTGAAGGCTGCAGGCATAAATGTCTTTACAGGCAAGGTCATGGACTCATGGAAGCACGGCGTAATAGAGCCTCTGCAGATCAAGACCCAGGCAATAGGCTCTGCATCAGAGGTTGCTGTGATGATACTAAGGATCGATGATGTGATTGCAAAAGGCGGAGATAGCAGGGGTGCTCCACAGGGCATGCCACCAGGAATGCCGCCTGGCGGGATGGGTGACTATTGATAAACTATTGATTATTTTCTTATTTTTTATCTTTATATCCTCTTATCTTCTTTTCGTATCCTATTATTGTCTTCTCTTATCTTATTATTTTTCTTCATATCCTATTATCTTGTTCTCATATCTGCCTGATGTTCACTATACAGATGTAAATAAGAATTAAATACAGGGTTTGCTTATTAGCTATAACTTCAAACTATAGCTTCAAACCAGTTTGAAGATTTCAAAATCATTATTAAATAGCATAGCTTAACAGTATCAAATCCTGGCTGTTTTATAGTCAGCAATAGTCAGCAGCAGTTGCTGGCTAAGCAGTTCAGCTAAGCAGTTTAACTATACAGCTCATGGCCAGGAATGGAGGAATCAAGATGAAAAAAGACAAACTCGTTAGTAATGCCTTAGAAAAGGCGAAAATCGCGGTTTTTGCAATATCAATGATAATGCTTTTTGTGATCTCAGGATGCACAGATGCGACTGGACCTGGAACCACTGTTAAGCCAGGAGATGGGGCAGATGTCTCAACAAATGGTGTTGTTTTGGATCTGGGAACATATGAGGAAGGCGCTGTCTTTGATCCTGGATCTGAGATAACGACAAAGAGCTTTTCATCTGATGCTGAATTTGCAGCATTTGTCAAACGCTTTGAGTCACAGTCATATTCAATGGACGGGATAGCCAGCAGGGATTATGATACCAATACCAATATGGTAAAGATAGCTGCAGGTGTTTCTGATCTGGCTGTGGAGTCATTGGAGTCTGGAGGCTCTGCGCCGCAGGCAGTGTCCAGTTATTCAGAGACAAATGTCCAGGTGGCTGGCATCGACGAGGCAGACCTGATCAAGACCGACGGCAGTTACATATACACTATTTCAGGGGACAGCCTGTACATAATAAAGGCATACCCAGGAGAGGATGCAGAGATAGTGTCAACTATCAGGTACAAGGATAGGGTTCCTTTGAACATCTTTATACAGGATGACCATCTGGCAGTGTTTGGAGAGCTAAGTGACCTTGACTCCATGAAGAATCTTGGTTTCACCCCAAGGACCGGCATGACCTTCTTTACTATCTATGATATAAGCGACAAGGCAGATGCCAAGACTGTAAAGGAATACCTGTACGAAGGCAGCTATTTCAATGCAAGGATGAAGGATGACTATGTATATTTCGTTGTCAGGAACATGCCATACTATAGGAACAGGTGGCCGACACCGGTCATAGTTGAGGGGGATAAGATAAGCTCGATCCCTGTCTCTGACATGTATTACTATGATATCCCATACAGCAATCCGCAGTTTGTGACAGTGCATGCGATAGACCTTGCAGATCCCTCAGCTGGATTCAGCTCAAAGTCTGTTGCAGTCGAAGGCAGCCAGAACCTTTACATGTCGCATGAGAACATCTTCATAACATACACAGAGCGCATCAGCGAGTATGACATCCAAAAGGAGATCACAAAAGAGCTTCTTTCTGACAGCCTGACTGAAGATGACATAGAGCTGATAGCAAAGATCAAGGCGACTGACAATGATGTCCTCTCCCAGTACGAGAAGGAGAACAAGATCTATCAGATATACTCAAGCTACCTCAACTTTATGCCAAATGACGAGCGCGAAGAGCTCGAGGACAGGGTATATGAGCTGCTTGAAGAGAGGCTTTCAGAGTATGATTGCTTTGAGTACACTGTGATAAACAGGATATCTGTCGACAAGGAAGATATCTCGATAGCCGGGAACAGCCGTGTTCCAGGCCATATCATGAACCAGTTCTCGCTTGACGAGGACACATCAACAGGGGTCTTGCGCATAGCGACAACGATCTCTGGCAGGTGGTCCAGGTTCGGCAAGGGGACAACAGAGTCAAGCAACAATGTCTATGCCCTTGACAGCGATATGGATGTTATAGGAAAGCTTGAGGGCATTGCTGAGACAGAGCAGATCTACTCGACAAGGTTTATCGCAGACAGGCTTTACATGGTGACTTACAGGCAGGTAGACCCTTTCTTTGTTATTGACCTGAGCGATCCAGAGCAGATAAGAGAGCTCGGAAAGCTCAAGATCCCTGGGTTTTCAAGGTACCTGCACCCCTATGACAGTGATACTATAATCGGCATAGGCCAGGAGACAACATCATCAGGCAGGACAAAAGGGCTCAAGATCTCCCTGTTCGACGTGAGCGATGTGGAAAACCCAGAAGAGATAGCCAAGTATGTCACTGAAGAGCGCTATGCGCAGTCAAACGCGCTTTACGAGCATAAGGCCTTTCTCTTTGATAGGGAAAAGGAGCTGCTAGTGATACCAGTGTACAGCTATGAGTACAGAAGTGAAGGTTCAGAAGGTTACAACGGCGCGTTTGTCTTTAGGATAACAAAGGATGAGATCTCGCTCAGGGGGCTTGTAGACCATTCATCTGCTGATAGCAATTGGTATGGGCCAAAGGTCGAGCGCAGCCTCTGGATAGAAGACATGCTCTACACAAAGTCGCTGAGCCTTCTTAGGATAAATGCGATCTCAGACCTGCATTCAGTAAAGAACATAACCCTTGTAAACAAGGATACTGGGTTTAAGGTTTACTGAAGTATACTGAAGAAGGAGCAGTATTTATTTTTATTATTTTTTATATTATTTATTACTATTATTATTTATTATTATTAATTAGTCATGCAGATGCCCCTATGGGCTTGTCATCGTATGGCTGATTGTTTTTCATGCTGTCTTTTTTAAGAAAATAATCTTCTGCTTTTCTGTCCTGCACATCTTCTGCTTTTCTGGTTTGCATAGCTTCTGCTTTTCTGGTTTGCAAAGCTTCTTTTTTTCTGTCCTGCACATCCCCTTTGATATTCTCTATCCTTATATCATCTGTTGTATTCATGACATGCCTTATTGCATTCTCTTTTGCATGCTTGCCATAATAGTATTTTAGGGTTATAGTCTTTGGATGGTTTCTTTTTGATACTGTGCGCTTTATTACCTTGTATCCTTTATCTGTCCTAATTATAAAACAGGAATCTCTGTTAGGTCTTATAAGACTCTTTTTTTTCAGAATCTCCTTTGGAAACAAGAGCTCATGGATAATAGGCCTGATCCTGATATGGCAGAGCTCCATATACCCGTCTTTTGATATCCTATCACTGATATTGCTTAGCATCTTGTTCTCCTCTTATACCTTCTCTTTTTGACTATCTTCCTAACCCCTCTTTTTTATTGTCCGTTGATATGATACAATAAACACAAATTTAATCTAATAAGATAATGAAATCTAATAATCCAATATTAAAAATTGGTAAAAATCTGATATAATAATACAATAAATGCACTAGGCTATTGCTTTATTAGAAATCACTTGTTTGCCAGCCTAAGCCTGGTCTTGTGATGTTATTCATCAAAGATGATGTCAGATATAACAGAAGGCAGCAATGTATTTAAATCTTGTCATTGGAATCCCTATATTAGCATACATATCCAATAATATCAATAATACTAATGTCCAATAAGATCAATAATACTGATAACAAAAATAAATTGTTAAGAAAAATAAATTGTTTGCAGATTAAGGATTAAAAAACAAAAACTAAAGAAAAAAGATTCTCTTTTAGCACTTCTCCCTTATTGCAGCCTGTGCAGAAGCAAGCTTTGCTATAGGGACCCTGTAAGGTGAGCAGCTCACATAGTCAAGGCCTGCGTCATGGCAGAACATGACTGAGCTCGGCTCGCCTCCGTGCTCACCGCAGATGCCTATCTTAAGCTTTGGCCTTGCCTTTCTTCCAGCATCGACTGCTATCCTGACAAGGCTTCCGACACCTTTCTGGTCAAGGGCCTGGAATGGGTCTTTTTCAAGCACTCCAAGCTTTAGGTATTCTGGCAGGAATGTACCAGTATCATCGCGCGAGAACCCAAATGTCATCTGGGTCAGGTCGTTTGTTCCAAAGCTGAAGAACTCTGCCTGTTCTGCAATCTCCTCAGCAGTTAGCGCTGCTCTTGGGACCTCTATCATCGTTCCGATCATGTATCTCATATCAGATCCCTTTTTTGAGATGAGCTCGTTTGCGATGAACCTTATTATCCCTTTCTGGTTCTTAAGCTCTTCGACATCGCCTACAAGCGGCACCATGATCTCAGGGACTAGGTTCTTGTCATCCTGCTCAAGCGCAGCCTCGATTATAGCTCTTGTCTGCATCTCTATTATCTCTGGGTAGGTTATCCCTAGCCTGCAGCCCCTGTGCCCAAGCATGGGGTTTTGCTCGTGCAGTGCCTCTATCCTCTCCCTTAGCTTTTCTTCAGCTATCCCAAGCTCTTTTGCAAGCCCTCTTATCTCCTCATCCTCTTTTGGCAGGAACTCATGCAATGGCGGGTCAAGAAGCCTTATTGTGACGGGTTTTCCCTTCATCACCTTAAAAAGCCCGCTGAAGTCATGTTTCTGGAAAGGCAGGAGCTTTGCCAATGCCTCTTTTCTCTCTTCTACAGTCTCTGCCACTATCATCTCGCGCATGGCCCTGATCCTTTCCCCTTCAAAGAACATGTGCTCTGTCCTGCATAGGCCTATGCCTTCAGCTCCGAACCTAAGCGCAGTCTCTGCATCATGCGGAGTGTCTGCGTTTGTCCTGATCTTAAGCCTCCTCACCTCGTCTGCCCATGACATAAGAGTTGAGAACTCTGCTGAAAGGCTTGGCTCAACAGTAGGGATCCTGCCTATGAACACCTCGCCGGTCGCGCCGTCAAGTGTCAGGTATTCGCCTTCCATGAGCCTTGTCCCTTTTACCTCAAGATAGCCTTTTTCCTCATGTATTGTTATGCTGTTGCAGCCAGCGACACAGCACTTGCCCATGCCGCGTGCAACAACTGCTGCATGCGAGGTCATCCCACCCCTGCTTGTCAGGATGCCCTGGGCTGCATTGATCCCTATCAGGTCCTCAGGTGATGTCTCTGTCCTTACAAGTATGACATCCTTGCCCTGCTCATTCAGCTCGTGCGCCTTGTGCGCATCAAAGACAATATGGCCTACTGCTGCACCAGGTGATGCAGGAAGCCCGGTTGCTGCTGCTTCGTGCTCCTTTTTTGCAACAGGGTCGATCTGGTCATGTAGCAGCTGGTCTAATGACGCAGGCTCAACCCTCATGAGCGCGGTCTTCTTGTCGATCAGCTTCTCTTTTACCATCTCGACTGCAATCCTTACTGCTGCTGCTGCTGTCCTCTTCCCAGACCTTGTCTGGAGCAGGTATAGCTTGCCTTCCTGGATAGTGAACTCGATGTCCTGCATATCCTTGTAATGCTTTTCCAATAGGTGCCTTATGCTGCATAGCTTGTTATACGCCTCCTTGTTCTTATCTTCAAGGGTTTCAAGCCTTTGCGGTGTTCTTATGCCTGCTACAACATCCTCACCCTGGGCATTCATCAGGTATTCGCCATAGAACCTGTTCTCGCCTGTTGCAGGGTCACGGGTAAAGCATACACCTGTCCCAGAGCTTTCACCCATGTTTCCGAATACCATTGCCTGGACATTGACAGCTGTCCCGTTGAGCCCTTTTATGTCATGCAGTTTCCTGTATAGGATTGCCCGGTCATTGTTCCATGACTCAAACACTGCAGCAACAGCCATTATGAGCTGGGTCCATGGGTCGTCCGGGAACCTTTGGCCAGTCTCTTTTTCTACAAGAGCCCTATACCTATCTGCAATCTCAGTCAGGTCATCATGGTCAAGCTCTGTATCATATAAGACCCCCTTTGTCTGTTTTCTCCCTTCAAGTATAGATTCAAACTTCCTGTGCTCGATCCCAAGTACAACATCGCCGAACATCTGGATAAACCGCCTGTATGAGTCTATGACAAACCTCTTGTTGCCTGTCTTTTTTATAAGGCCTTCTACTACCTGCGGGTTTAGGCCCAGGTTTAGAACAGTGTCCATCATGCCAGGCATAGAGACTGCTGCTCCAGACCTGACAGAGACCAAGAGCGGGTTGTTCTGGTCTCCAAACCCACAGCCCATCTCTTTTTCAAGCCTTTTTAGGCTTGAGCTTATCTGTTGCTCTGTATCTTTACTGATGCTCTTCTTGTTATTGTAGTATTCCTCGCATGCCTCTGTTGTGACAGTGAATCCTGGAGGGACAGGAATCCCAATCATTGTCATCTCAGCTAGGTTTGCACCCTTCCCGCCAAGAAGCATCTTCATTCCAGCATTGCCTTCAGAAAAGTTGTATACGTGTTTTTTTGTCATTTTTATTCCATCTCCTTGTGTTTTTTTGGTATTCTGCATGAATTATCGTATTATATAAATAAGTTATGGTCTCTTGGCAGGCTTTCAGGAAGCCTGTCAGATAGATGGATGGGATGGATGGGATGGATGGGATGGATGGGATGGATGGGATGGATGGGATGGATGGGATGGATGGGATGGATG
>JAFGRM010000062.1 GCA_016935125.1 Candidatus Woesearchaeota archaeon | reverse complement strand
TCGGTGTTGTTGCAGTGCATCTGGCAGAGACATCGCGGTATATCTCGTATTCAAAAGAGCTGTTTGAGCCGTTCTCGCTCTTCTGCCAAAAAGAGCATGAGTTTGACTTCTACTTAAAAAAACACCCAGACCAGGACATCCCTGACCTTTCATCTTGCACCCAGTGCGGGATGGTGGATTACATTGAAAATAAGATAATATTAAATGGCGCTATTGAGTACGAGCGAATTGGGACAGATGGTGTGTTTGTTGACATCATCGAGTCAAAAAGAGAGGACAACAGAATCATAGTTGAGATGGACGAAAGGATGGACAAGATAACCTCTGTTACACATTCAGGTTCTCTTGCTCATTTCTACTCAGGACCTTTTGAAGTAAGAATAGAAGACAATACACGATACTACAACTATCACGAATACCCAGGTGTGCCTTATCTTATCGAGAGAATCGCGCCAAATATAGTAATAGATGAGCAGGGGTCTCTTAAGCGCACAGTGACTGAGAACACCCTCACGCTATATGACCCAAGAAAAGAATCCGGCAGGAGATTCATGGACCAGTGGAATGCCCTTATGCAAAAGGCAAATGATATAAAGGACAACTACCAAAGACTCATTGAGAGGCTGGTATCATGAAAAAAAGTTCACAGGCAACATTATTCATAGCACTGGGGATAATTGTCCTGCTGTTCACGGTCTTCCTGGTATGGCTGGGCTCACCTAACATTGAAAAATACCTTGGCATAACAAGAGGGGATGACAAGAACGCTCTTAAGACCGCTTTTGACGGGTGCCTTGCAGAGATGGCAACTGAATGGCTGTTTGTCCATGGGATGCACACTGGCAACTATGGGCTTGACAGCGCGACATTCGGGCTGAACGACAGTGACAAGGACATGCCTGACCTTGAGCTGACAAAACGCCAGCTGGAAAGCTTCCTTAAAGAGCACCTTGACATATGCATAGAAAAGAGCCAGGGCCTGCACGGCTTTAACATTACAAAGAAAAACCCTGATTTTGATGTCGTGTTCACAGACAGCCTTGTCATAATCAGGTACAGTGACCTCTACCTTGCAGAGAAAGCAGACTCTGCAATAGCATCTGGCCATGGAAGCATTGAGGTTAAGCAGCGCACTCGCTTTGTAATCGAACATGCAGACGAGATAATTGACATGAGGGTAAGAGACAAGTACATAAAGGACAGCCCATCGCTCCAGCAGGAGGGGTTTACTATTGAGGTTGCAAGAGACGAAAGCTATCTTGAGCACTGGCTGATAACAGACAACAGCAACCCCTATGACCCTTATTATTTCGCCTTCCTCGTGCAGATCGACAAATAGCAACCGGAATCTTCAAGATGGGATACAAGACAGGATTTTTTCTGATCGCTGCCTGCGCCCTGCTTTTATTATCAGCAGCAGCAGACAAGAGCGTTGAAGAGCTCAACCAGGACCTGCTCTCAGGCGCAACTGTAAACATTGCAGGAGGGGACCTCACAGGCGATGCTCAAATATCTGAAGACGGGACCATAACATGCTCTGGCCAGTGTACAATAAACTTCCACGGAAAAAGCATCAGGGGAAGCGGGTTCTCTATGGATGCTAAAGGCACAATAAGGTGCCTTGGAAGCTGCAATGTTGATATAGACGGCAACAGCATACGCGGCAGCGGGATTGTTGTTATGGAAGACGGCACAATAACTTGCGAGAGCGGCTGTGAACTCAACTACAATGGGAAAAGTGTCACTGGATCAGGCATAATAATCACTGCTGACGGGTATATCAGCTGCGAAGCTGAATGCAAGATAGACAGCATGGCATTTGAAAGTGTAACTGGCTATCACCAGGACGGCAGCGGATTCTCTTTTGCCTCAGCAGTCGTCGATATGGATTCAGAAGAGGCAATTGTTACAGGCGCAACAGGCTGCAGCGGGAACAGCGAATCAATGAGCTGTGATTCTGTAGAAGACATATATGTACCTGGCGAAAGCAGCGCTGCTGGCAGTACAGAAAACAATGCTGACAACGGTGTCGGGCCTGCAGGCAGCGTATACGACGACTTCAGCGGGCTTGATTATGACATAACCCAGATGATGGAAGGAAAGACAATAGAAGAAAAGCTACAGTTGGTCGAAGAGCTGAAAAGCAGTGTTGTTGAAGAGTTCGGCAGCATCGAAGATCTTTATGAGAGATACGATAACATAGGGTCTGAAGCTGAAAATATACAGATGGACATAAAGGCAGCAGTCTATACTCTAGAACTCGCAGAAAGGCTAAAACAGGATCTGGAAGCATCCCAGAACCAGGAGGAGCCACAGGAAGAGTACATAATTGATCCATTAGCATACGAGCCAACGCCCGAGTATACCATAGACCCTTTGGCATATGAGCCTTCGCCTGGCTTTGAAAGCGGATCAGACACGCAGATATCTTCTGCAGACAACTTCCACATGACTGTAGATATAGAGGACGGCACAACATACATGGTAAGCGGCGCTGAGAGCATTGAGACTCCTCTTATAAGCGCAGAGGATATCAGCGGCCAAAGCTTTATATCAGACAGCTATGCTAACATAAAGTCAGACATGCCCATAAGGATAATGCTTCTTGGAGGAAGCATAGTCTATGTGCAGAGCAGCGACAATGTAGTGATAGAAAAGATAGACGACAAGGTAGTAGTATACATAAGCCAGGGCATGCTCAGCGCACCAGACGGCCGTGTTGTTGTAGATGACGGCGATGCTGTGACATGGCTCTCAGGGAACGCTGTCGTGCTTGGCGTGAGGCTCAAAGGAGACTCAAGGTATATAATGGGTGACACCGCATTCCATAACAAAGAGGGCTTTGAATACTCGCTGGCAAACATATATAGCCCTGACCAATACAATGAAGATAACATCCCTATGGTCATCACTGCTTCTGCAATAGCAGAACCAGGCGAGGTCGAAAGCCTGTATTACGAGGGCTGCATACAGTGCGGGCTTGTAGACCACACTGAAGAGGACAGGGTCAAGGAGCGGATAATAATAAAAGGCGTGATCGAATACGAGCGGCTGAACAGGAACAATGAGTTCGTGGACATAATCGATTCAAGGAGCACTGACAACGACATAAGAATCTGCCTTGACCAGGAGCTTGACATTGCAGAGAATGTCGTCTACACTGGAACTCTTGCAAATTTTTACTCAGGTGCATTCGAGGTCCTAAAAGACGACGGTGAGACATACTACAGTTACCCTAAGCCAAGCGAGATTCCCTATGTCATAAGGAGGATTGAATCAAAAAAAGAGCCTGACATAACAATAAGCAGGAATGGAATCCTAAGAAGGCAGTTCAGGAACAACGTATTTCTCATGTATGACCCAAGCCTTGCTGAAGGGCAAAGGTTTTTTGACAGGCTTGCAGGTATGGATAAGAAAGCAGCTGCAGTAAAGGAAAAATACTAGCCCTTGGCAAAAGGCCCAAGAAGAGGAGACCTAACCCTAAGAACACAGCTCAAGAATCAAGAAAGATCGCTGGCCTTTAGCTCTTAATTACCTAACTCTTTGCAGCAAGCTTGATGTCTCCTTCCTGGATAGTCTTTCTTCCTGAATGCTTGGCGATTCTTGCAGCCTGTTCGCTGATATCAAGCCCAATCTGGGCAAGAACATCTGCAAAAACCTCTACAGCATCTGCAGCGACCCGCTTTGCGCCTGCATTCATAAGTATCCTTGAGACTGGAGCCTTTGGTATAAGTCCTGTTTTTCTTGTCATTTTGTCTTAACACCCCTATAGAACATTATCATTACACAACAGGTTAAACCTCTTAATCATAAATATCAACAGATAAAACCCTATTTTGCCTTTGTGTGATAATGATGATTACAAAAACATGTTTAAATAGTTTTCGGTTAGGTTTTGCAAAAAGGTTATATACAAGCACGTTTAACTTTTTATCATGGAAAAGGATATCATGTATTATGCCCTTGAAAACGCGATAAGGTTTGAAGGCAGGGCAAACCCTGGCGCGGTATTAGGAAAGATTGTCGCTGCTGAGCCTGATGCGAAAAAGGACATGAAAGAGACAGCAAAGCTTGTGAACAGGCTTGTCTCTGATGTGAACAGGCTTACGCCCGAGCAGCAGAAGACTATGTTCGCTGAGATCGAACCCAGCAAAAGAAAGCCTGAAAAAAAGAGACAGTCGCTTTTCTCGTTCCTGAAAATCCCAGAAGGATCAAGTATCAGGACAGCTTTTCCCCCTGGAACAGAGAAGTACCCCCATATAGGCCATGCAAAATCATGCATACTCAACTACATGCTTGCAAAGGAATACAACGGCAAGTTCGTGCTAAGGTTTGAGGACACAAACCCTGGGCTGGTAAAAAAGGAGTTCTATGATATTATGCAGGAGAACCTAGCATGGCTCGGCATCTCATGGGACGAGCTTCATTACGCAAGCGACCACATGGAAGATTTCATGGGGTACGCAGCAAAGCTCATATCAAAAGGCAAGGCCTATGTCTGCACATGCGACCCTGACAAGATAAAGGAAGGCAGGATGAAATCCATCCCGTGCAGCTGCAGGGACAGGCCAAGAGAAGAGAACATGAAGTTATGGGAAAGCTTTCCTGGCATGGAAGAGGGAAAGGTGGTAGTAAGGCTGAAGATTGACATGACACACAAGAACTCTACAATGCGAGACCCTGCAATATTCAGGATAAACAGGACACCGCATGCAAGGCAGGGAAAAAGATACAGCGCGTGGCCGACTTATGATTTCCAGACCTCTGTCATGGACGGAATAAACAAGATAACGCACAGGCTCAGGACAAAGGAGTTTGAGATGAGAAACGAGCTGCAGAGATGGATCCAGGAACAGCTTGGCTTTCCTGTAACAGAGATATATGAGATGGCGCGGTTCAACATGGAAGGCGTGCTGTCATCAGGGAGAATCATAAGAGAAAAGATCGATAAGAAAGAGCTTTCAGGCTGGGATGACCCTTCGCTTACAACTCTTGTCGCCCTGAGAAGGAGAGGCTTTCAGCCAGAGGCTATTTGGAACTTCGTCGTAAGCACAGGCATCACAAAATCAGAGTCGACCATGAAATGGGATGACCTGATAATGCACAACAAGAGGCTTTTGGATCGGGCATCAGAGAGGTATTTCTTTGTAGAGGATCCTATAGATATAACAATAAGGGACGCACCTGAACTTATGCTCGAGCTAAAAAAGCACCCTGAAGACATGGAAAAAGGCTACAGGAAATTTAAGACAAAAGAAAGGTTCCTTATAAGCAGGAAGGACTATAGCCAGATAAAAGAGGGCGAGCTATGGAGGCTTATGGACTGCTTAAACTTCAGAAAAAAGGGAGACTGCCTGGTATTTGACTCTATTGAGCATGAGAGGTTCAAGGAAAAAGGCAAAAGGATAATCCACTGGCTCCCAGAAGACAAGGGCAACATCAATGCAAGCGTCCTTATGCCTGACAACAAGATGACAACAGGTGTTGCTGAAAAAGGGATAACCGGACTCAGTGAGGGGCAGGTAATACAGTTTGAGAGGTTCGGCTTCTGCAGGCTTGACAACAGGCAAAAGCACGAGTTCAGGTTCACCCACTAAAACTAAAAAACAGCCCACCATGCCTACAAACAAGGACCAGCAGATGAGACCATATCCTAAACAATTGTATGAACACAGGAACAGAAAATATTGTAAGGACAAGGTCTCTTAATAAAAGGAAAAATGCAGTGTTTGCCCCAGAAATCAAAACCTATTTAAATAACCACAAATCCTTTCAGGAAGATGCCTTATTACAAGGGTCTGGTTCTGGACACCAATTTTCTGATGATTCCAGGCCAGTTCAGGGTTGATATTTTTGAAGAGCTTGAAAAATCCTGTTATTTCCCATTCCAGCTGTATACAACAAGCGGAAACATAGATGAGCTGAACAGGCTGAGGCTCAAGGGCACAGTAAAGGACAGGACAGCGGCTAATGTGGGTTTAGGGCTCATAAAAGCAAAAAATTTAAAAATAATTGCAATTGAGCGCGATAAAGGAGTAGATGATGCGCTTGTCAGGCTGTCTGAAGAGGGCTACATTATAGCGACAGTTGACAGGGGACTCCAAAAGAGGCTCAAGGCATATGCCTACCTTAGGCAAAAAAGATACATCGAATTCAAGGGTGTTGATTGAAAATGTTTTACAGGACAAAAATAAAGGACCATATAAGGGTTCCACCAGAGCATTTTGACAAGGATATTGATGCTGCTATCACAACCATGATCAAAAAGAAGTATGAGGGATATATCTCAAAAGACTTAGGTATAGTCATCGATGTCTCAAGCATAGGTGAGATTGGCGAAGGCGTCCTTATCCCTGGCGACGGCGCAACATACTACAATGTAGAGTTCCAGCTCCTAAACTTCAAGCCAGAGCTTCATGAGGTCCTATATGCAAGGGTAAAAGACATAGCTGATTTCGGCGCATTCATGACTATAGGCCCTTCTGACGGGATGATACATATCTCACAGACAATGAATGATTTTGTCTCATTTGGAAAAGACAAGGTGCTCCTTGGAAAAGAGTCCAAAAGGAACCTGAAGATCGGCGACCTCTGCAGGGCAAGGGTCATCGCAGTAAGCTACAAGGACCTCTCAAACCCTAAGTTTGGGCTCACGATGAGGCAGGAAGGCCTGGGCCGTCTTGACTGGATCGAAGAGGACCTGAGCAAGAGCAAGAAACCTGCCACAATGAAAAAGGCTCAGCCAGCAAAAAAGTAGTTAAATGTAGTTGATAGAAAATGACCAAGAAAAAAGTATGCAAATCATGCAAGATCTTTGTCGAAGGCACAGAATGCCCTCTTTGCAAAGGCAACCAGTTCTCGACAAACTGGCAGGGAAGGATATACATTGTCGACCCGAACAAGTCACAGATCGCAAAAAAGATAGGGATTACTGTTAAAGGGGAATACGCAATAAAGGTAAGATAAGAAGGTAAGATCAAGATGGAAATAGAGATACTCAAAGAAAAAGAAACACCCCTTCTCTCAAGAAGAAGGATTACTGCCATGGCAACATATGAAGGCGCAACACCTTCAAGGATCAAGTTCCTGCAGGCAGTATCAAAAGAGCTCAAGGCTGACACAAAACTCATATCGATCAGGCACATATACACAAGGTTCGGCTCGACAAGAGCAAAGCTTATCATCCACCAGTATATGGATCGGGAATCATTTGAAAAGCTTGAAAGCAAGAACACTGCAAAGAAGCATGAGATAAAAGAAGAGAAGAAAGAAAATAATGATGCTTCTGGGCAAAAACCCGAACAGAAGCCTGCAGAAGAAGCAGCAGTAGCTGACAGCAAAGCTGAGCCTGCAGCTGAAGACAAGGGCAAGGATGCTGAGGAAAAAACCGCCCCTGAAAAAGAAGCAAAGGACGCTGCAAAAGAGTGATAATTATGGCAAAAAAACAAAGAAAACCAAAAAAGACAAGCAAGGTCAGCAACAACTACACAGTTTCTGGCGGGAAGCTTGAGACAAAGAACAAGACATGCCCGAAATGCGGTGCAGGAGTGTTCATGGCAAAGCACAAGGACAGGCTTACATGCGGGAGATGCCATTACATGGAAAAGATCTGATTCTATATTATTATATATTATACCTTATTTCTAATTATACCTTAATACCTTATTTTTAGTACAACAGATATCTTATTTTTAGTATCCTATCAACTTATATAGTTTATATAGTATTACGATTTATATGATAACTAGACTAAAGTATTACATGATGACTATACTAGATCATTACGATTGGATATAGAGGATTATACGATGACTATACTAGAGTATTACGGTTGAATTGGATGATAATACTAACAACTATTCGATTGGGACCTGGCTCCAGAACTGCCAGTCATTTGAAGGAGAATATGCTCCGAATATGAAATACGGGCTCTGCATCTGGTTGAAATACGACTGTTGGACATCAGTCCAAGCAGAAGAAGGTGCACCTACTCCGTATCCAGTGGACTTGATCGGGCTTCCGAACGCGCGCCATGTCTCTGTTAATATCCTTCCCACACCATGCATGGTCTCCTCTCCCCATGCCTCTGAGATCATCGAGCCTGCATAGCCTTTTTTCTTGAGATACTCTACTGCATCCTTGACAGGAAGGTCACCCTGGCCAACAGGGAGATGATGATGGCCCCCGCCCAGGGAATCAACAACATGGATGTGGCCTATTATGTCCTCTTTTGAAAGCTTGTCTATCTGCTCCATGTACCACTTGTTGAACCTCTCTTTTCTCTGGTCAACAGTCTCACCTGAGTTTGGCTGGAAATGCTTCCACCACATCCCAAGATGCTGCGTATCAAGCGTCGCCTTGATATGCTGCTTTGCCTCTTTTTCTGCATCAGACCTGCTCATGCCTGTATAATGGGGGTTATTGACCATAAGCAGGTCCCCTTTCTCATCACGCCTGCCATGAGGGTCAGGGATCTGCTTTTCAGTCAGGTATTCCACCATCCTTTTCCTTCCGTCCTTGACAAGGGTTATAAGCTCTTCTGGATGCGAGCCATAGCCCATCTCAGGGAATATATTTTCAGGAGCAATGTATATGTCACCTTTTGCGTGCCTGTTGTTATGGCTCTGCGACATAGCATAGATCCCTGCTTCTGCATACGAGTTCGATGTCTGCTCCTTTGCGTATTCCTCGACAGGAACAACATGGGTCATTGTTTCATAGCTCTCATCTGCCTGAGCATCTGCAGAAGACGACGCCTCATGGGTGTACTTCATCCCCAGGTCTATGCTCTTCAGCTCTTCTGCTATCACTTCTGTAGGAAGCTTTTTTTCTGTCCTTCCATACTTGGAAAGCATCTGGCTGCCCCACACTGACCTTGCAACCTTTGATTCCTCAAGAATCTTCCACTGCTCATCTACAGGAACCTCTTTTTCAATCTTCTCAAAATACTCCTTTAGCCTCATAAGCTCTTCTCTGCCCTTGCGCTCATCATCATACATCCTGCCATGGTAGAGCGACGCGCCCCTTGACTGAAGGATCCTTGTCTCCATCTGCGACCTGAAAAACATCTCCTCAGGAGTCCATCTCTTGCCGTTATCTTTGGGATAGTACCTGTTCCAGTCTTCTGATCTCTGCACAAAATGGTTCCAGTCAAGCCTTTTTGTCTTGAACCTTGTATTTTCTGCATCCCATTCAGGGACACGCCTGAAAAGGTCGTCTGGCACGCTTTCATCCAGAAAATTGCCCTCCTTGTCAATCCACCTGTTCCTCTGCTGAACTGGATCCCACTTCTCCATGAACCTTGGCTCATGGACAACCATGCTCTTCCTGACTTCAGTGATAAGCCTTCCTGTCCTGTCGTCGACAAGATAGAGCACCTGCCTTCCAGGCTCTTCTCCATATGACAGGAACTTGTATGTGCCGTCAGGGTTCCTTGCCCATTTCTGGTCAGACATGTCACGCTGGTATTCACCTGTATGGACCACTACAGCACCCTGTCCTGCAGTATCAGCTGCAAAATCGATCGCCTTTTTTACCTCATCCATCTGTATCTTCCTGTGCTCGTCGCTGAACGCCTTTTCCTGGGGGTTGTAGCCTGACATGTTACCTATATTAGTTGGAGAATGAATAGATACAATCTTTACCTGGTTGACCCTTGAGAGGTCACGCAGCGCCTCTCTTGCCTCAACACCATATGACTCAGCACCGACAGGCTCATTGCCACCACCCATGTTTGTGGAAAGCTCGAGTGTTCCTGCACCCTTCCTTATAGCCTCCTGTGAGGTCTTTATAAATGAGCCGAACCTTGCCCCCTCTGCAACTGACTGTCCGAGCTCGCTTATCTTGACAGGCGACTCGATAGAAGGCTCTTCTGGCGCATTCATGTCACCAAAATATCCTACAGGGTTTGCATGATAGTTCCTGTCCATAGGAGATGTATAATCATTTATGAATTCCATACACCTTTTTATGTAAATCTGGCTTTATAAATGTTGCCTTTTGCCTGGCTCTTGCTCATAGACAGATAGAATATATCTACGGATAAGAGCAAGCCAAAAGATTAAGAATAAACCTAGATTAAGAGAGAGCCAAAGTATAAGAATAGATCAAAGATTAAGAGAGAGCCAAAGAAGAGGGACAAAACAGAGAATAAGAGAAAGCCAAAGAATAAGAATAGATCAGAGAATAAGAATAAACAAAGGAATAAAAATAAATCTGTGGATAAGAATAAACCAAAGAATAAGAATAAAAACTGATATCAAATCAGGTAGAAGCCTATAAGGAAGCCTGCCAGAGCGCCGATCGTAAACCCTATAAGCGCACTTAATATGCTGAAATGCAATGTCTTTTTCAGCCATTCGATTGGATGCATCTCCTTTAGGTTATGGTGCTCTTTTGATTCCTTGTTTTCAAAACCTGGCTCCTGCTCTGCAGAGCCTGCTCCTGCTGCAAATGTCCCTTCCATACCTGGAACAGTATGCCAATGGCCCTTGAGCTCAGCTTCCTCTTTTGGATCAAAAGGATTATCCTTATCATGAGGATTAGCCGTCCCATCTGCTGCTCCATCTGCTGTTTTATTAGCAGCTACATCAGCAGCCTCATCAGCCACCCCTGCAATATCCAAAGGATTGCCAGCCACACCATGACCCTGAGTACTGCCTGTACTGCCTGCCCCTGCTTCATGTACTGGCTGGTTGCCTGGGCCTTGGTTGCCTAAACAGTGGTTGCCATGACCAGGATCCTGATTGCCCGGGCTCTGAGGGCTTGGGCTTTGAGAGTCTTGAACTTGGGTGCCAGTCTCTCCATTGCCCAGCATAGCAACACCACCAATTGCAGCACCCCTATCCTCATATTGCCTTGGAACAAAATAATCAAAGTTCCTTATGATCTTACCCATCTCAACCTTGTTCCTGAGGAAAAACACCCTGTCTTCTATTATGTCCCTTGTCTTAAGCCTATCATCAGTCTTGACAAGCCTTTCAGCAAGCTCAGGATCGCCCACAGAACTGCTGACCCATGATGCAAAATCATTCTTGTCATCATAGACATGCGACCTGAAGGTATCGTCGCTTATCTCCCTTAGTGTCCTTAAGAGCTCATTTAGGTTCTTTATGACTGCACCTGTACAGAGCCTGAAATGGTTTTCAGGAGGAACATCAGAAAGCCTCTTGCTCTCATCTGTCTGCATTGTCCTTTCGTCCTCGGCCTGCAATATCCTGCTGCTATCCATAGCATTCTCCTTTTTAGAATCCTCTGCTGACATCTTGCCATCATCTGCAGCAGGCATTATCCTGTTATCTTCTGCAGACATTACCTTGCCATCCTCTGCTGACATCTTGCCATCATCTGCAGACATTATCTTGTTATCCTCTGCCGCAGGCATCATACCAATATCATCTGTTGACATCATACTCACCATCATATCATCTTGACAATATGCTTAAGCAAGCATATCTGCATATTCTTCTTATCCTTTATATCCTTGATCTTGTCGCACAGCTCAAGATCCTTGATCACATCCCTGACCCAGTTCATGTAATCGTTCTTATAATCATTCACATGATAATAGAACACCTCATCAGGCATCTTGTCGATCTCCATCGCAAGCTGCATAAGGTTCTGTATCCTGTTTCCGTTTACAAGAACAAAACAGGATTCAGGGGGTACGTCTGTCTTCAACCTCAAAAAGAATGCTGTCTTTGACAACCTCTTTGGCTTAGGTTTTGCCTCGGACGCAGCTCCAACAGCTCCAACTGATCTCTTTCTTGGCATCCTATATCACCTCTTTTTTTCCGCAAGCAATCTGCTTGGTGTCTCGCTGATCAAAAACCCCTTGCCCTGCCCTGTTGCAGACAATGTGGCTTTTGCTCTTGTCTTACTATCATAACTACCAGCATCATCATCTTTACCATCATATTTACTAGTATCATCATCTTTACCAGCATCTTTAGCTGTATTTTCACCATAGTCTCTACCTGCACGCTTACGAGCATTGTAATCAGCTTCTTTTTGCTTAGGGCCACTACAGGCAGATGGTTCAATGTCTCTTATCCTGAAGACTATGTCATTCAATATGTTCATAAAAGCGATAAAAGAGTCATACGGGCTGTCATATGGGTTGAAATACCTATGCACATCACCGTCTGCAAACCACTTCGTGCACATATAATAGAAATGGTCGCTGGTCTGCAGTTTCCTCCAGTCTTCGATAAGCTTGCTCTCTCCTGTGCTCAGCACATCTGATTCAAGCTGATACAGCTCCTTTAATGCGTTCTTCTGCATGCTGTTGCCTATCCATGCTGAAAGGTCGCGCTCGATATCTGCCCATGAGACAAAAGAGTGCATATCGACCTCGCCTCTTACGTCATACCTCTTTATAGCTTCAGTCGGAGTGACAAAATCATTGTCAGGGTGTCTTAGTATCTCCCAGGGCAGCTGTTTTAGGAAGTCAAATATCCCTGTATCCTCCCACTGATGCTCACCCAGTGTCTCATAGTCCATAAAAAGGTTCAGCACCTCGCCGTTCCCATTTGCCGAGTTTACCCATTGCGCGAACTTCTCAGAGGTGAGCGGCCACTCCTCCCAGCCCTTGTTTGAGAACCTGAATGCGATGTCGTCGCTCAGCTTGTAGTTCTTGAGCAGGACCTTGATCTTCTTGGTCGTGACTGCACGATAGAGAAAGTTAGGGCTCCGCCAGCCAAGGATGTGGTCTGCGCCTTCTGCAATGATGCCCTTGTATCCCATCCCCTCAACATAATTTGCCAGCTCGTTATTGAAGACAAGCTCAGTGTTCCTAAAAACTGTTGGCGTCTGTGAGAAGAGCTTTTTTATCTTGTCCTTATGCATCTCGACCTGGCGCCTGAAATCTTCCTTTGAATAGATGTAAGAGAGCGAGTGGTAATATGTCTCTGAAAGGAACTCCACACATCCTGTCTTTGCAAGCTCTTTGAAGCTTTCGATCACTTCAGGCGTATATCTCTCGAACTGCTCAAGCGCAACGCCTGTAATAGAATACGCGCACCTGAACCTGCCCTTTGTATTCTTTATCAGGTCAAGTATTATCCTGTTCGCAGGAAGATAACACTTATTTGCGACCTTCTCTGCAATCTGCCTGTTCTTGGCCTCATCAAAATAATCATGATTCCTGCCTATATCAAATACCTGGTACTTCCTAAGCCTGAACGGTTGGTGCACCTGAAAATAAAAACATACGCTTACCATGTATACCCCCTTTTTCACAAACTATACCATAGACCCAAATTACAAATTATACTTAATACTTAAGACCATATCCCAAAAATCAAAAACCCCTTGCAGCTCATCTGTTGTTGTAATGCCTGTTGAGCACATCCCTGTAGACTGACACGCATTTTGCAGCAGGCTCATTCCAGTTAAATGAATATACCTCCCTCTTTCCGTTCTCCTGCAGAGACTGGTGCAGTGTCTTATAGTTGAGCGTTGCAAGCATCATGTTGCTCATCATGTCAATATCCCAGAAGTCCGCCTTCAGGCAATGGCTGACAACCTCTGATACGCCTGAATTCTTTGATATCAGGCAAGGGGTATTGTTCCGCATGGCCTCAAGAGGTGTAATCCCGAACGGCTCTGATACAGACGGCATCACATAAAGGCTTGCCATCCTGTAAGCCCTGTCGATATCCGAACCGCGAAGGAACCCTGTGAAAAGCACGTTCCTGCTTATCCCAAGGTTCGCTGCCAGCTCGACTATATAAGGCTCCATGTCACCGCTCCCTGCCACTACAAACTTGACACTATCATCGACTTCAAGGACCTTTTTTGCTGCATGCAAGAAGTATTCTGGCCCTTTCTGTATAGTGATCCTTCCTAAAAAGAGAACTACCTTATCATCATTTTTTATGGCATCAGGAGGAGGTGTTGTAAACTCAACAGCATTATGCACGACCGTGACCTTGTCAGGATGGACACCGTAATGCTGGATAACCCTGTTCCTTGTCAGGTTGCTTACTGCAATTATCTTATCAGCTGCATGAAAACCCTCTCTTTCAATATCATATATTAGCTGGTTTGGGTGATCGCCTGTCCTGTCAAACTCAGTCGCATGAATATGTACGACAAGCGGCTTTCCAGTCGCCTCTTTTGCCTTTTTTCCTGCCCAATACGTCATCCAGTCATGGGCATGGATCACATCAAAGTCCTCATGCATCGCTATAAGCCTGCATTTCTCTGCAAACCTTCGCACTTCCTCAAACAGGTTTTTTCCATATACTGAACCCTGGCTGGTTTTCCCGCTTTGCTCAAGGCAGTTTCTTACTGCATCAGAGTATGACGCAGAATCAACATACTCACAGATAGGAGAATCAACAGCCCTTAGCTTAAGCGACCTTATGTTTATGTTCTCAGCGACTATAAGGTTAACATGAGAAGAGGTTATGTCAGCATTGCCTACGACTTTTGGAAGAACAAAGGTAACATCGATGTCCTGGTTGCAGAGGCCTTTTGTGAGCCCATGACATGCTGTTCCAAGGCCTCCCATATTAAAAGGAGGGAATTCCCAACCGAACATGAGCACTTTCATCCATACAGCCTCTTTAACATCGTTATATCCTCAAAGCCAGCTAACATCATTATGTCCTCAAAGCTAGCAGATTCCTCTTTTTCCTGTGATTACACTCTAATTAAATCACATTTCATGCAGCAATTCTTTATAAAATTCTTTATAAAGATGTCTTGGTGCTATTATATAAAGTTTTCGATTAACATTTCTGGTAATCTCTTATAGAAAAATCCAGATGCCATGCATCTGTGCAATTTTAAAGACTTCCGCACATAGACCAACATCAAATGAACCAATCCAAAAGAGAACAGTTAAGATATTAATTTTGCCCCTGCCAGGTATTAAAACAGCCAGGGATTAAGACAACAGGGTATTATTAAGACAGCCAAGTGTTAAAGCCATACAAAAGACAGATACATCATCAGTTTATCCTATAATAATAACAGATAATAATAACAGATTATCCTATTATAACAGATTATACTGTTATAACAGATGCTTTTTCTTGAAGACTCGATAGAGAAGGAATGCAATAAGAGCCATAAGCGCCATTAAGACAAAGTAAGAGTAGTCCCAGCTTAATTCAGGCATGTTTCGAAAATTCATCCCATAAACGCTTGCAAGGAAAGTGAGCGGCAGAAAGATTGTCGAAACAAGGGTAAGCTTCTGCATGACAATGTTCATCTTGTTTGATGTTATGTTCATCTTCTTTGATTCTGTTGACATGTATGCATCAAAGGCAACTGTAAGGAGCTCGCTTAATGACTCAAGGTTGGAATATATCCTAAGCAGATGGTCATGGATGTCCCTGTAATATATCGCAGCCTTATCAGAGATGACATCAAAATCCCCTCTTGCAAGCTTGTTTATGACATCCCTCTGTGGGCCTATGCTCCTCCTAAGCGTGCTGAAGTCCCGCTTGAGCATGATTATATTCTTAAGCAGCTTTTCTGTCTGTACAGTTATTACCTTATCCTCTATCTGGTCGATCTTGTCCATCCAGTAGTCTATCACAGGGAAATAGTTGTCAATTATCTCGTCCATCACCTTGTGCATGATGAAATCAGGCCTTTTCTGGAAAAACGATGGGTTGCTTGCGACCTTATCTGCTATTGTCCTTATGTCATTTGAATCGTTCTTATGTATGCTTATAATGAAGTTTTTCCCCAGAAAAAAATCAATCTCATTTGTCGAAATCGAGTCCTTCTCAACATTAAAGCTAATCTTATGGAACACGACGAATATATATTCGCCAAAATCATCTATCTTTGGAAGTTCAATCACCCTTGAGCTGTCCTCGATTGCCAAAGGATGGAAGTTAAATACTGTTGAGAGAATCCCTAGCTCATGGTTGTCTGGCTTTGTTATGTCTACCCAGAGCACATTGCTCTTGTTTGCAAGGAACCTCTTATATTGGGTTATGGGGATATCCCTCAAAACACCACACTTTTTATCAATCCCTAGTGAAGAAATCATTTTAGACCAACATTTTAGACCAACTTATACAAACTGGATATAGTATTGTATTATGAGCTATCTTCCGGTTTCACATATCAACAGGTCTTACATATTATTCATATCAACTTATATTCTTCATATCAAAGCACCCTGAGCTCCTTCAGCTTCTCAAGGTAGTCCTTGACAGAGATCTTCATCGTGACTAGCTTCCAGTCAAGATGCTTTACAAGCTTGACTATACCCTGCAGGATATCTGTCTGTGTGACAAGGCCGATAAGAACCCCTGTCTCATCAACCACTGCAAACCTCCTTATCTTTTTCTTTTTCATCAGCTCGACTGTTGGCACAAGAGCAGACTCTGGCGGCACAACCATGACAGGGCTTGACATAACCTCTTCAACAGTTGTCTTCTCAGGATCAAGCTTTTTTGCCATAACCCTGCTGAGCATGTCTCGTTCTGTTATCATGCCTGCAGGTTTCCTGCCATCAGTTATTATCACGCAGCTTATGTACTTTTTTGCCATAAGCTTTGCTGCCCTAAAGACAGATGCATCCCTTGGAAGGGTTGTTACCCTTGTGTTCATGACAGACCTGATCTCCCTGAAGTCCTTTTCTTTTGCCATATTTTCCACCTGCCTGGACCAAACCTAGGCAATAGCCATGTCGTGACCAAACCTAGACCATGGCCATTACCAAACCAAGACCACAACCTGAGTATACCATGATAAAACCCAAGACAATAGCCTTATCATGACCATTATCAAACCTAAACCTTAGCTATACCATAACCAAAAGTCAGCTGCACCAGCAGCCGCAATGGATCACATTCACTGTATGCTTTGAGTACTCAAGATTGTTTGCCTTGCAAAGGTTGTAGCATTGGTCAGCGCAGCACCTTTCCATGCTCTCATTATCTGAACCGCAGAGAGGATCTATCCTCATTATCTCAACAAGACCCTCTCTTTCTGCTTCCTGGGAGCTGCATCCTGCTAAGCCTAATATGCCTAACATAAAAAGCATCAAAAACCCCGCAAGCAATACAATCCTCATCAAATGTGTGCAGTTGAACTCAGACATACATTATCTTTTTGTGAACCAATCTTTATAAATTTATGTTTTTACTATAAATTGACAACACAGACCAAAACCCAAATAGGGCTAATATGAAACCCTCATGATTCTGATATGAATCAGAATCATATCAATTCCCTTTCGTATCAGCCTGTCGATGTTGAATGCTA
>JAFGRM010000061.1 GCA_016935125.1 Candidatus Woesearchaeota archaeon | reverse complement strand
TAGCATTCAACATCGACAGGCTGATACGAAAGGGAATTGATATGATTCTGATTCATATCAGAATCATGAGGGTTTCATATTAGCCCTCTTTTTTTAGCATAAGCCTATGCTGCTTTTTTAGCATAAGCCCATGCTGCTTTTTTTGCTTTGGGAAAAAATCCTCTTTGCCTGGGAAAATATTTAAATAGATGGTCAGATGCAGCATGGGAAAGCTATACGATGACAGGGAGATCGTGTGATGACAAAGGGATAATGAAACAATATGCTTAAGTTCATGGAATAATATGGCTTGATACTAAGGTATGGCTTGATACCATGAAAAGATGTGACTTAATATCATAAAAGCATGGCTTGAGTATATTCTGTATAATAGGATGGCTTAACTGATAAGAACTGATGAGAAGGGCTTAAGATGGCGATAATTGAGATAAGGAACCTGACTAAAAGGTTTGGCAGGCTTGCTGCAGTTGACAACATAGATTTTCTTGTGGAAAAAGGCAGCATCTTTGCGTTCCTTGGGCCAAATGGCGCAGGGAAATCAACAACGATCAAGATGATGACTACTGTACTTTTCCCTTCAGAGGGCTCTATTAAGATCAATGGTTTTGATATACTCAAACAGAAGAATGAGATCAGAAAGTCTATAGGCGTAATCTTCCAGGACCATACTGTGGATAATGAGCTTACTGCTTATGAGAACCTGTATTATCATGCAGTCTTATACAGTATCCCTAAAAAGCAGAGGAAAAAAAAGATCGAGAGCCTGTTGAGCTATGTTGGCCTTCTTGAGAGGAAAGATGATTTCTTAAAGAACTTCTCAGGAGGCATGAAGCGAAGGGTTGAGATCGCAAGGGGGCTGTTGCATTCGCCTAAGATACTGTTCCTTGACGAGCCTACATTGGGCCTTGATGTTCAGACAAGGGCTTTTTTGTGGGAGCACATAAGGAGGATCAACAAGGAAGAGGGGATAACGATCTTCTTTACGACCCATAATATGGATGAGGCAGAAAAGATCGCAAAAAAGATTGCGATTATAGATAAAGGGCGGATCCTTGTCACTGGTACATCAGATGATATCAAGAAGAAGACAAGGACAAGGTCATTAGAGGATGCGTTCTTAAAGCTGACAGGGCGCGGCATAAGGGAAGAGCCTGCTGATAACCTTGAGATGATGAGAAAGAGGTTCAGAAGATGAACAGCGCATTGATGGTCATGTGGGGCAGGCAGGTCAAGGAGTATTTCAGGAACAGGCAGAGGCTTGTTGTCACGCTTGTACAGCCGACCTTGTTCCTGATAGCATTCAGTTTTGGGATAGGCAGCATGTTTGAGCAGGCAGGCAGAGGCAACTACATACAGTTCCTTATCCCAGGCATTGTTGGCATGACTATCCTTATGAGCTCGGCAATGACAGGGATGTCGCTTATCTGGGACAAGCAGTTCGGGTTTTTAAAGGAGACGCTTGTTGCCCCTGTATCAAGGACAAGCCTGCTCTTCGGAAGATGCCTTGGTGGAGCCACTACAAGCTTTATCCAGGGCTTAATAGTACTTTTGTTGGGCTTTTTTATGGGTTTTAGGGTGGCTGACTGGGCACTATTCCCTTTTGCCCTGGCTGTTATGTTTACTATTGCGCTGTTGTTCAACCTGCTTGGCACAAGCCTTGCGACAAAGTTTGATGATATGCATTCCTTTCCTACGATAATGAACTTTGTCATTATGCCAATGGTATTTATTTCAAGCGCGCTCTTTCCTGTAGACAATTTCCCAAGGCTAATCAAGATCGCAGTTAACATAAACCCGTTTACATATTGTAATGACCTGTTGAGATATACCTTGGGCTCTGTAGCAGTGCAAGGGTTGTTTTTAGATCTCGCAGTTGTATCTTTGTTGGTTCTGCTCTTAGGTGCACTAGGGACATATCTCTTTAACAGGCTTGAGACATAGTTCTCTTATCAGGCCAGTTCCTTATCAAGGGCCTAAGGCTATTGGCTTTTAGAAGCAGCGTATCAGGCGGGTTGCATAAAGAACCATTATAGAGCATTATATTGGCCAAAGGCAATATTGCTGTTGAAGAATATATTGTTAGAACAGTAACCTATCTGTTGATTTTTGTCTGAGTGTAGGATGTACAATCTTTGTTTCTTTTTTCTCAAATGAAATCTTTAGATGTTTTTTCATGGATTCAAAATCAGCATCATTAACCTCGAAATCAGTATCATGTCTTAGGTGCTCATGGTACAAGCCTAAAAGGTTGATATACTCTTCAGTGTTTAATGCAATAACACCAAAGATCACTGAAAGATTTTCATAGCCTATCTTTTTGCTATGGAATTCAGCTATGCTGTAACAGGCAGAAGGAAAATCATAGTCTCTTTTTTCTGAAGCAATAGCATTCCAATTGATGAAAAAATCTCCAGAATTTCTTGCAAAGTGATATGGTACGATGTTTGGGAAATCGTCAAATTGGTGTTTTTGTTCAACAATAGCTAATTCATCGATCGAACTTACGACAAATCTTGATATCCTTTCCTGCTCTTTAGGGTTGTTTACCTTTTGCAGAACACCTGCTAAATAGGTGTGGATCATTGGTTCAGGCAGCTTTACTCCGTGAAGTTCTGCAACCTTGTATAGGGCAGCACAGTTAATCTCTGTTGTTGAGGTATAAGAACCATCTGTTTCTTGCATCTGCGTATCACTTCTTGTTTAGGAAGTCTGGTTTAGGGTGCGGCGTTTATTATGATGGAATAAAGCTTGCCCGTGTCATTCTCACCAAGATCTGCCCTGCTTACAGTTATTTGAGTGCCTTTTTCATTAAAATATGTATGAAAGAAAGGCACATCTCTTGGAACATCTGTTCTAAAGGCCAGCTCTGTCTTGCCAAGCCCCATCCCTTTTACCAGTGATCCTATATCATCAAATATATCAGATTCACCAGAAACAGTATTGTTGAGCCTGTCGTATGATGCGTTTGTTGGCGCATAGACAAGGCCTTTTTTATAATCAACAGGTTTTCCTATAGGGAAAATAGGGTTCTTTAAGATCTGGATTTGATAGATGCAGCAAACTCCCATCTTGTTTAGGTGTAACTCTTAAGTAGTTTATAAATTTATCTGTTTAGTAGTATATACATTTGTCTGTTTAGTAGTTTATAAATCTATCAGTTTTATTGAAAAATTAGCCAGAGTGGCCGAGTTTTTGTAATCTATCCTCTTTGGCTATATCCATATCCCTGTTTGGCTATATCTATAGATTATATCAATAAAGTGATTATATCAATAAAGTCCGTCATAATAAGGATATGTATAGGTTTATCATATGTTGGTATTTCTCTGCAGGGTGAAGATCAGCTTAAGGCTTGGCAAAGAGTTTGTGGTGCTGTGAAGAACTGCAGCGGCAAGGTAGTAAGGAGGCAGGAGCTTTTTTGCACTAGAGAGCAGACATGAATCCCTTCATCTTTTTGACGCTCTCTTTTACCTCTTTGAAAACATCTTCATTTTGCATATTCTCTTTTGCGTAATCCATTATCAGCCTTACAGACTGGATCTTTCTTCCAAATCTTTCCATCCATCCATGCCGTGGAAATACCCATAGATGAAAACCCTGCTCAGCATCTTCGTTCTGGAAGAGATAGACCTCTTTAATCTTCAGGGTCTCTCTCATGCCTTTACGGACATTGCGGATCAGGCCGATAAATTCTGCAGCCTCTTCATCTGTAAATTCATCAACCGAGCTTAATCTTCGTATAGGGGTGATTATGAAAAATCCAGGTATAGGCACATCCCAGTCTTGGCCTACCTTGAACTGTTCGGTTGTTATTATGTCAAGGTTTGCAAACAACGGTTTATCTCTCATAGTATTAGGTTAGAATATGGGGTTTAAAAATTTGACGGAAAGGCTTTGATTATGTTTAAGATGGGCACTGCCAATTGCGCCTGCAAAACAGGCAGAGGCTGATTAAAACAATGTCTTTAGGATATGGTTCTATTGCATTGTCGGGTCAGTCATCCTTCCCATGAAGAGGATGTTGCCTGTCTTTTTCTGCTGGATTATAAAGATGAACGGATGGTCTGCCCTGAATATCTTTGGCATCTTGATAGCCGAGGTTGCTCCAAAACTAACTGCTGTTGCAGCTGCAGCCTCTGTCCCTTTCTCATCTACCTTTACATAGGCCTGGTGGATGACACTGCTTATGTATAACTCATGTGTGCCGTCCATGCCTGAGAAGTCAGCGCCAAAGCCAAAGGCTGTCGGCATTCCCATGGCGATGAGCTTGTCTGCAAGCGAGTACTTTGCATCAAACTCGAACTTAGGAAGATAGACAGTGATATCTCCACTGCTTCTAAATTCTGCCATCATCCTGTATATCTCAAGCTTTTCAGGGGTAAGCTCAATATCTTCAAGACTGTAGTCATAGACAACACTCTCACCTGTCTCGCTGTCATAAGCCTCTCCCTGTTTTGGAAGCAGGATAAGCATCGAGACATCATCGCCTTTGTAAGGAAGCTCTAATATCTGCATGGTATCAAGCTCTGCATAGTTGAGAGCTTTTTCAGATTTCATATACATCATAGGTGTCTTTACAATCTTATCCGGCGTCACCTTAAAATCCATGTCGCGGGTGTCTGACCTGTCAAACTCATTTTTCCAGGTTCCCTTGAAATAGACAGCATTTGTAAGAACCAACCTAGTCATTGGGCTTAAAACTCCTGTAGGGATCAGGTCTTTTATCTTGTCTTTAGTCTGCTTTTCGATAAAGGTGTTTATGATCTCTCTAGACTCTTCAGTCTCATCTATAAAATCAAGATTGGCTGCTTTTCCGCCGTAGTATTTTTCAACTCTGCTTGTATAATCCTCAAGAAATTTATAATCGTATTGAGCCCATAATGCGTTTCCTGTGCTAAGTTCATACTCTTTTCCATCTTCATTTATGCTGTTGTATATCGCGGCAAAATTTGGCCTGAGAATCTCTTCTTCTGGGAAATGGAATACATATTTAATCTCCTCAGCTGTTTGTCCTTTTGCACCTTCATAGGTCATCGCAAGCGCAGCAGATATGCTGTATGGAGAGAAGAAGATGTTTCCTCCCTCAGTTCCGGCCAAGTCTGAATATAGCTCAAGAGCGAACTGGTTGTTTGCAGAGACGACATCATCTATCCCTTCCTGCGTAAAGCCGGTATCGTCTGCCCTTGGCGGCTGGTCTGGCTGGTAAGGAAAAAGGAACAACGCTGCTGTTGCTCCTACAACTGCCACTATCAGAAGTGCTATCCCTATTGTAAAAATTTTTTTGTTCATAATTATACAAGATATTTTGTCTACTATATAAATCTACTGTTAGGTTTGAATTGGATTGAAGCTTGGGAATTCAGCTAATGCACAATCTGCAATGATTGGTCATAGAGCCGGAGACTTCCTGTTTGCCAATGACAGGACAAGATAGTATACGAAGAAAAGGAATAAGCCTATGCCCATCATCAAGAAGGCAGCAGAAGGGCTAAACAGGTCTGTAAAGTATCCTATCAATGGGGCAAATATTGCATACATCAGGCTTTTTGACATGCTCTGTATAGAAACAACAGTTGCCCTGTGATGGGAGTCAGTGTGTTCATTTATCCCTTTGTTTACCAAGATATCCCTTACACCGCAAACAAAAGACATTATCGAGATCAGAAGTAATGCGAACAATCTGTTTACAAAAAAGATCCCAATAAATGATAGGCTGGCGATGAGTAGGATTATTATCAGTAACCTCTCTTCTTTTATTCTTCTGATAAATCTTTCAGCTGTCAGGTTTCCCAGGGCAGCTGTGATGAAATACAGGAATGTTGCAATCCCGACAGTATATCCAGGAAGTTCGCTTTGCTCATAAAACGGCTGGATCAAGAACCAGCTTAGGTGCCCAAGCGCAGCAAACATCCCAAAGTAGATTATCAGGTTTTTGACTGTCTTATTGCTGTAAGAGAATCTGATCGCCTTGGCAAGATGCTTAAGATAGTTCTTCTCATGGATTATTTTGTGTATCGGCGGCTCTTTAAACAATAAACATACTATGAACCCTGCAAAAAAGATAAAAGATGTGATGAAGAATAGTGCTCTATAACCAAGATAAACAGCCAAAAAACCGCTGAAAAGTGCAGAGATTGCAAATGTAAGCAAGGAATAGAAATTGCCTCTGCCAAATATCCTTGCATATCCTCTCTCACTTCCTGCCTCTTTTAGAGAATCATAGAGTAATGCAGAATCTGCGCCAGATGTCAAGGCCCAGCCAAATGCGATAAAGATCTGCGCAGCCAAGAAGGTCCAGTAATCAGCGCCGATCCCGAAGATAACAAAGCTTATTGAAGCGCATAGCATTGCTAGGGAAAGAGAGATCTTTCTTCCAAAGAGATCTGCAAAAGCGCCGCTTGGGACCTCCAATAACAGTACTATTGCGATAAATATTGTCTCTAAAGTCATTACCTGGGTCATTGACAGCTTGTTTGCAAGAAGGAATAATACGAATATGGAGATGGTCAATTCCATAGCACTGACTATCTTGAATAAGTAAAATTTCCAGATGTTTGACTCGTAAACACTTGACATTTTATACAGATAATTGAAGTATTTTATAAATCATCCTAAAACATAGGCAGGAATGCTACTGCGCTAGTGCTCATTTTGTCCAGTCAGATGTAAAAGAGCAAAATAATTATAAATACCAGATAAAATTGATAGGTTGTTAGATAGATATTATGTTTTGGATAACTAAGATGACAGAAAACAATATCTCCACTATAAAACTAAAGAGATTGTTAATATCTCATAACTTGCTGGTTGCAGGAAGGTTTTTTTTTGAGATATTCCTAAGCGTATTTATCTGGAAACAAACAGGAAGCCTTAGTTTAGTTGCATGGTTCAATATAGTCTATCTGATGTTGCATACTATCGCATTTACAGGATTTGCAGGTCTAGTAAAAAAAGGGAAAGTACATCTTATAAGGAAGTCCGCATTGATAGGTTATACATTTGTATATTTTATGACCTTCCTTTTAGGGGAAAATGCTATCAATCATGTTTTGTTAATCGCATTTGGTATTGGTGTCTTTAATGGCATGTATTGGATAAGTTATCAGACCCTTAGGTTTGATCTAACCCATAGCAGAAACAGGGGCAATTATACTGGGATTGAAAACAGTGGGAAGCTTGCGATCGGCATTATCATGCCGCCGTTAGGGGGTGCAATTGTTGTAGCTGATTATTTTGGGCTTGGTTATTCTAACATCTTCCTGCTTGGAGCATTTTTATTCCTATTATCGTATTTTATAGGGAATGTTAATCTCCCTGTTCATGAAACATCTGGGTTTCATTTTTGGGATACCTTTAGGGTCATACGAAAAAATAAGGATATAATGAAATCAATGTATGCCTATATCTTCAGTTCTTTTAGCAGGGGAGGCACGATTGCAAGATTGTTGATTCCATTACTGATTTTTGACGTGCTTAAAAATGAGTTTCATATGGGTGGTTGGTTATCATTTTTTTCAGTTGTAGCGATCTTTAGTTCACTCACTTTTGGAAAACTGATTGATTATAAGCATTATAAAGGATTTATATTAGCAGGAGGCATAATCTACTTTTTATTGATATTATCTTTAATCTGTTTCCCTTCATTCACAGTGTATATAGTATTCGGGGCCCTGATAAAGGTTATTGAAATATTTATTGCGATCCCAAAAAGGGTGATCAGTGAAAATCTGATCCATTCAATTGCTGATTTTAAGAATCACAGGGTGGAATACATCGCGATAAGAGAATGGTTTAATATAGCATTCGGCAGGGTTTCAAGCTTCATTGTTCTCTTGACTGCAGGTGGTTTGATCATGAGCCAGATGAGTGTTGCATTATTTTTCATGGCTTTAGGGATTTTAGCTGAGATATTCCTGTTAAGGTCAATCAAGACAAACATCTAGTCTGTATATGGCTCGCTCCTGAAGTCTTGTTATCCGTCTCTCTTCCAGAGCCTGCGCCTGCAAAACTGCATAGCATATCTGCTCAGCAGCTTAAAGCGCATTCAAAGGGATGATAGAGTATGTTATGATGAAAATAATAAAGGCCCAGAAAGTAACATTAAGGATCTATCCAACTGCCTGCCATATCTGTAATGTATAAGAGCCATATCTGTAATTTATAATATCAAAGGATTAGAAAAATGAAAAGACTGGCCTGAGCTTTGAGTGACTGCAAGAAAAAATAGAAAAAAACAAAAAATCAATTGTTCTGAGGCTTTTATTCCACTCCTTGTGTTGTGTTGCAGCCAGAGATGCAACCATATAGCTGCTGACCAATCCTTTTAAGCCCATCTACCATTGCACAAAGGATCTCATAACCATCTTCTCTTCCAGTTATGACACTCAATGCAAGCCTATCTACACTCTTCTTCATCTTAGTAGAGCCTATAGCAAAGCCTGTAGCCTCTCTATCTAAATCGTATAGTGTTTTCACTTCATCCCATCCTTCTTTAAAGAGCCTGTACGAATCAAAATCACGCGCTCTTAAGGCTTCAGCCATGCCTTTCTTAAACTCTTTTTGAAGTGTCCTATACTCCAGATCACTATCCTTTTTGTACTGTTCTAGCTCAGCTATGGTCTTATCATGCTCAATCCCTATCCTGTATTCCTTGCCATCAACAGATAGCCTGACCTTTCTTTTTCCAAAGTCAACATCAATTGCGTAGTCACTGCCAGCATATCTGCATCCTTCAAGCCCTTCTTCACCATAAAAGAATTTTACAGGTGTCAGGCCGCCTATGCCTGCATCTAGCTCATATCCCTCTTCAGTCTTCTTTTCTTTAAGAATCCTGATTTGTTCAATTTTTTCAGATCCATTGCTTTCGCTGAATATGCTGTCTATGCTCTCTATGCTTCCATCATACCTTTTAGCCTGATTATAAGCTGCAACAGGTGCAACAGGCATCTGCAGGTATTCTTCTACAGCAGCTGCCTTGTCAACCATCCCTAATCCAGTATAGGCCATAACCCCTATAGTCAATCCTATTGCGGGCAATACAACCTTTTTTCCTATCTTATTTATTCCCTCTCTTACTATTCCTGTAAGAGACCTTTTATCATTTTGTTCAGGTTTCATCTTAATCCTCCAAGATTTATTTACTACTATAACATAACAAATAATATAAGAAGGTTGTCATTGAATAGTTAGGTTTTTTCTTAAAAAGTATGACAAAATAACCAGAAATAGTTGTATTTTCTGTTTCTCATATCCTTTAGGGCTTATTGTATACTCTTCAAGCAGATAACATTCAAGCAGATAACATTCAAGAAGATAATATTCAAGAAGATAACATTCAAGAAGATAATATTCAAGAAGATAATATTCAAG
>JAFGRM010000060.1 GCA_016935125.1 Candidatus Woesearchaeota archaeon | reverse complement strand
CCAAGAAAAACTATGAGACCCGCAAATTGAGCCCATGTAGATATTATAGGAATTGGATACTCCCAAATAGGACATCAGTCAGTTGGGAGTGCTTTTTTCGCTTGGATATCCACTAATTTTAAATATCCACTGAAGTTAGCATACTCTATGAAATACCAGATAACTGCAATGGATATGCATTTCCTCTTAAGGGAGTTAAAAGAGAGGCTTATCAGGGCAAAGGCTGACAAGATCTTCCAGCCTGAAAAAAAGGATTTCATAATAAGGTTTCATGCAACAGGGATAGGAAAGCAGATCATGAGGATCAATCTTCCCGGATACATGTTTCTTACTGATTTTAAGGGAGAGATGCCTGAAGCGCCTGGCGGGTTTTGCATGATGCTCAGAAAATACCTTACAGGCTCAAGGCTTGCGGATATCCGCCAGCCAGGGTTTGAAAGGGTCTTAGAGCTTGTCTTTGAGACCAAGCAGGGGATATACAGGCTGATAATAGAATTTTTCTCGATAGGAAACATGATATTTACTGATGAGGATTACAATATAAAGTCAGTCCTTGAGGCAAAGAGATGGAAGGACAGGACGCTGCGTGGAAATGTCTGTTACGAGTTTCCGAAGAAAAGGCTGAACCCTTTTGAGCTGAGCAATGATGATTTTAGGGTTTGCATAAAAGGGTCTGAAAAAGAGTCTATTGTAAAGAGCCTTGCTATGGATCTTGGCATCGGCGGCAGCTATTCTGAAGAGATTTGCATGAGAGCAGGGATCGAAAAGGACAAGAAAAACCTGGCAGATGAAGAGATAGATGCCCTGTATGCTGAGATCAAAAATCTGGCAGATGAAGAGATAGATGCCAACGTCATATATGAAGATAATCTGCCTGCGATAATCCTGCCTGTCAGGTTCAAGACAAGAAGAGATGGAGTTGTAAAGAGCTTTTCCTCATTCAACGAGGCATTGGATTCAATCCTTACAAGAGAGGCGCATATGCATGAGCAGGAAAAGAGGCTTGCGCCATATAAAAAAGAGCTTGAGCGCCTCAATAGGCAGATTGAGCAGCAGAAAAATCAGATATCTGAGTACAAGGAGAGTGCAGACGAGAACCAGAAAAAAGGGGAGCTTATCTATCAAAAATATGCTGTTGTCGATGAGATAATAAGCACTATCAACAATGCAAGAAAAAAGCACTCTTTTAAAGAGATAAAAGAGAAGCTGAAAGGCCACAAGGTCGTAAAAGAGATCAACGAGAAAGATAAGACTGTTTCTGTCGAGCTTTAGTGCCTGCAACAAAATCATCCCTATTTGTCTGTCCGCATAGGTATGCGACAAGTGCTTCAGGATTGAACCCTTCAAGCGTAAAAGACCATGTAGCTCGCGGATCAGCAGCAGGATTGTTTCTCACAGATGCCTGGTGATAATGCTCAATCGAGTCAGGCATGGTGGACCTGATTATGTTTGCAAGCGCGAGCATGCCATGTTTTCTCCTGTGGCAGCTCTTGGACGAATAGGTGGCTGATCCCAAAGAGGGGTTTGTGTGGAACTCTGACCCTGACTCAGATATTATTGTTGTGATACTCAGGCCTTCCCCAGGAAACCTGTGCTGCCTGACCTGTTCAATTGTAAAACCCTCTGCATAAAATAGGCTTTCAAGAAACAGGTTCCGCATCGCGGTGTTATCTTCCAGCATCCTGTGGCTTATACCGTGAAGGGTGCAGGTTATCTCTGTGCTGTATGGGCTTAGTGTATGCGGTACTGAGCTGGTGAGCCTGTGGTCATAACCCCGTAATGCTGCCTCAAGTTCCATATGCTCTGCCTTTAAAATGTCCTTACAGAGCATTGCTGCATGCTCAGGTGGGTAGGGTTTGCAGCTGAATATGTCTATATATGCAGAATTATTCATGTCAACAAAATGCCCTGATACAAGCGAGGTTTCGATCAGCTGCATCATTGAATATCCGCTTACTCTAGGCTCGTTGCCAAATCCGACAATTATTGTCTCTCCAAAGCGTTTCATGTCTATATCCATGCACAGGTCTGCGACCATCCCTTCGATCGTGCTGCGGCTTTCCTCTCTATGTGAGTTGACTGCTGCAGGGTCGCATGAGTAGAGATCTATCCCTGTCCAGAGGCCAAACAGTGGCCCTGTGTTATTGCTGAGCCTCTTATAATTATTAAGCATGATCCTGTCAAATACGCTTAAAGAACCTATATCAAAACCATTATCCATCTTTCACCCTATTTTTTAGACCCTGACCACTTGTCATCCCATCTTTTTATCTGATCTTATTCTTGCCAGGTTTAATCTTCTTGTGTTGTTTGCAGCGTTATCCTGCTCTATTGCTGTTCTCACAATCAGGTATCTATCTAAACTCCGATTGATTAAGCAGATTTAGCTTCGCAACTTAGTAAGAATTTAAATCTTTTGATTTTTTAAGGATAAAATATTCTGCTACAAAAGGAGAACCTTTGCCAGTATTGTTGGGCTTATTATTCTGTTTGTTTTAACTTTCTCTCAGCAGCCTCGACCATGTTCTCGACAAGCATCGCGATAGTCATGGGCCCTATCCCGCCAGGTACAGGTGTGATATGGCTGCATCTGCCTTTTATGCTCTCAAAGTCTGCATCACCTACGACATTTTCCCTGAGTTTTTTAATGCCAATGTCTATTATTATGCAGCCTTGCTTTATCATCTCTTTTTTTATCAGCTTCGGTACACCTGTTGCAGTCATTATAATGTCTGCATCCCTAGTATGCTTGCCAAGATCTTTTGTCTTGACATGGCAGACTGTGACTGTTGCTTCCCTGTTAAGGCAGAGTGTAGCAAGCGGTTTTCCTACGATGTCGCTATAGCCGATTATGCAGACATCCTTGCCTGCAAGCCCTATCCCATACTCATCAAGGAGCCTAATCACCCCTTTTGGTGTGCATGGCACAACATCCTCATTGCCTAAAGAGAGCCTTCCCATATGGTATGTTGAGAGCCCTTCAACATCCTTTCTGGTATCAACTGCCTCTAAGATGTTCCTGGGGTTGATGTGCTTGGGAAGAGGCATCTGGACCATCAGTGCATCGATCTCCTTGTCAGAATTAAGTGCATCTATCTCAGAGATCAGCATCTCTTCTGAGATCTCTTTTTTAAACCGCCTTATCTCACAGCCTATCCCAACGTCCATGCATCTCTTTTTCTTGTTCTGCACATAGATCTCTGATGCAGGGTTGTCACCTACAAGCACAACTGCAAGCTTGATCTTAAGCCCTGCTTTCTCTACTTTCTTTTTATAACTGTTGCAGAGCTTTTCTGCAAGCGCTTTCCCATCAAGAATTGTTACCATTTTGAGTTCATCGAAGCCTTTGACACATTTTCTAGAGCATTTGCAGGCCAGGAAATTGCGATGCAATTTCCATGTTCTAAAAAACTCGCCTGCCATCAATTAGCCAGTGTGGAGGGTTTTTGTTACCTTTATTATCCATGCTGGGGGTTATATTTATAAAGATATTGAATTTATGCCTGTTTATGGGAAGTACGATAGACAGTACTGGTAAGATATGCAGTCTGCAGGGTAAAGGTATCACAAAAAGGAGATATAAAGGAATCACCGGAGAGAGAGATAAAGGTATCTTAAGAGGGAGAAATAAAGGGATTATAAGAGGGAAAAAGATACTCGATTGCCTTATCCCATTTCTTAAGGGTGCCAAGACTGTATTCATATTCATACCAAAGGATGATGAGGTGGATACATCAGGGATAATAAGCTACCTCTTTGACAAAGGATATAGGGTTATTGTTCCGAAATGCAGGGATGATTATACAATGGCAGGCATAAGGATATCTTGTTTGGATGAGCTTAAGGCAGGTGCTTATGGTGTTTTTGAGCCAGAGGATGGTAATGAGGTTGATAAGGGTGAGATTGACCTGTTCATAGTTCCAGGGACACTTTTTGACAGGAAGCTCAACAGGAAAGGCAGGGGCCTTGGCTATTTTGACAGGTTCCTTTCTGATGTAAAAGGTAAGAAAACTATTATCGGGCTCTGCAAGGAGTCGCAGGTCGTCGACCATCTGGATGCAAATGAATGGGATGTGCCGGTTGATTTGCTTATCTGTGAGGAGACTATTTTTCCTGTTTAGTCTTTTGCATTTGAAAACTCTTTTTCTATCTCTTTTACTATCCTTTCGCATGACTGGCCGTCCTGCTTGCCGAAGTAGTACTCAATCAGTTCTTTTCTTCCTTTCTCAAACCTTTTTACATCTTCACCATCCCTTAATATTTTAAATAACTTCTTCTTGAACATATCCTTACCTGTGACATCTTCGCAGGTTTTTCTTTCAATAATTGGAAGACGGAATTCATTGTTTGGCAGATCCCACTGTGTAGGTAGGATGGTTTTATTTGCAATTATTGCCTCGAGAAGCATTGTGCTGCCATGGCCTACAATCACATCTGAGTTGATTATTATGTCTGGGGCAGTTATCCTATTTGGTATGCCGGGGATTCCGACAAAATTAGGTAAAACTCTGTTCATTGCCATGAGCTCGTGCTTTACGCAGTGCTCTTCGTTTGCCTGCTGGTCAGGATGAAGTTTTATTATGATCTGGATATTTTTGTTTTCTTTGGCAATATCAAAAAGCAGTTTCATCTTGTCTTCCTTATACTTTTCCATGTTGACATTTATTGTTTCCTTGATTGGCCAACAGAAATCTAGGTCTTCTGGCTTGTATGTCATGGTCAAAGAAGACTTTGTGAGGCCATATACATAGAGGTCATATTGGTTAATGAATGATGGAAAAAACACTATCTTTTTCTTTTGATCCAAGCCTAAAATATTACAGAATTCACTTCTACTCATGTATCCTTTTGACTGATAAGCATCAAACCTTGATACGCCCACTATCTTGATCTTTTCTTTGTTTATGCCTATTGAATGAGACCAGTATTTTTTTCCGGATTCTCCTCCTACAAGAATCAGGTCTCCCCTACAAGGAAGCGATTTGACAACCTTGATTGTTGTCTCAGATTCACCGAAGACATGCTCGTTGTTCAATATGATGACCTTTATGCCTATCCTTTTTGAGAATAGAATGATGTTGTTAAGCCAAGGGTCATCCCTATATATCATTATCGCCCGGATATTATTATTCTTTATAATCTTATTATAATCCTTAAATGATAGCCCCATTATTGCAAGCTTTCTGACATTGTCAAAGCTATAAGAATAATTTTTTTTGATATAAGAATTTATTATAAAATTGAAATAAATGCCCAATTTCTTTAAATTGAACCTTTTTAGTTGCGACCAGTATCTTAAGAACCTTCTCTGATAGTCATACTTTACAGAATATACCTCATCAAAATTGACTAACCTTATCTTTGTATCTTTATTTTTTATATACTCCCTTAATGGTGCCAGGTCTTTCTTATTCATCCATTGTATGACTAGTACGTTTATCATATCACAATTATTTGCTTTTATCTTCATATTATCCCGTCTTCTTTGAGTGTTTTTCTGATCTGTTCTTTGTTAAGCAGTGGCGCATTTTCAGAATTATATTCCTGACCCTCTTCCCATTTGGCAGCCACTCTGCCATTTTTTGATGAATAATGGGCAAGGAGCGAGTTGCGGAGTATGAACATATCCTCTTTCTCGGTCATATACCTAACTTCTTCATCGACCATAAGAGACTCATGCATCTTTTCACCTGGTCTAACACCTATTGTGTTGTATATGTAATCTTTTGGATTCTTCTTGAATCTTGGTGCAAGCTCCTCTACAAGCACTTCGGCTAGGTCTTTGATATTTATAGCGTTCATCTTCAAGATAAAGACCTCTCCCATCTCTGTTAGTTCTGCAGCTTTTATAACAAGGGATACAGAGTCGTGCAGGCTCATGAAAAAACGGGTCATCTTTTCTGATGTTATACTTATCGAGTACCCTTCTTCAATTTCTTTTAGGAAGATTGGGATTACTGATCCGGAGGAATTCAGCACATTTCCGAATCGGACACAACAGAACTTGACAAGACTCTTCCCTATTGGGGCGTTTGTTATTATCTTTTCAGCAAGGAGCTTTGTAGCCCCCATTGTGTTGATGGGATTGACAGCCTTGTCAGTGCTTATGCCTACGAATATATCGACATTTTCTTTTATTGCCGCGTCGACAAGGTTCTGTGTACCTATCACATTCGTCTTAACAGCTTCGAAAGGGTTATATTCACAGAAAGGGACATGTTTTAGAGCAGCTGCATGGAACACAATGTCAACATCCTCCATGGCCCTAAATACCCTATCCCTGTCAGTGATATCCCCAATGAGATTTCTTGTCTTTTCAGGGTCATCTACCTTAAGCGACTGGTTAAGCCTGAAATGTCCTGCTTCGTCATGGTCGAATATCCTTATGACTTTTGGATTGAACTTAAGCAGTTGCCTTACTATCTCGGAACCGATTGAGCCGCACCCTCCTGTCACGAGGATTGTCTTGTCTTTGAAGATGTTTTTCATAGCTGTTCACCTTGTGCTTTTTCTGAAAAAATCATTTATAATATTAATTATGAACTTCAGGTCCTCTTTTTTTATGCCCGGATAAATCGGCAAAGATAACACCCTGTTTGAGATGTCTTCTGTAAAAGGAAGGTCTCCTATGTGGTAGTTGAATCTTTTCATATAATATGTCTTGAGATGTACAGGATTAAAATATACTTTTACCATCACACCGTTTTTTTCCAGATGCTTCTTTAATGCATCTCTTTTTGTTTTTTTATTTATCAGTATGCTGTACATCTGATAGACATGCTTAAAACCAGGTGGCTCGCTAGGGGTCTTTATCTCTTTTATTTTTGAAAATGCTTCGTTGTATTCTTTGGCTATGCTCCTCCGTTCCATGATAATTTTGTCAACCCTGTTAATCTGGGAAAGTCCTATTGAGGCTGTTATGCTACACATTCTGTAATTGTAGCCTATATCGATATAATCGCTGTCTTCAGGGTTTGAGAAGTAGCCCTGATCATTCTCAATTCTACCATGTGATCTGATAAGCTTCATTTTCTCGTATATCTCCTTGGAATCTGTAACTGCTGCACCGCCTTCACCTGTTGTTATAATCTTGTTTTGACAGAAAGAGAATATGGCTGAATCTGACAATGAGCCAGCCATCCTGTCTTTGGCAGTTGATCCGAAAGACTCAGCTGCATCCTCAATAAGCTGGATGTTTTTTTCCCTGCAGAGTTCTCTTAATCTATCTATATCCCTGCATATACAGCCGCCGTAGTCTATCGCTATAACCGCTTTTGTCTTTGGGGTAATCCGTTTCTTCACATCTTTCACATCAAGCCCGAGGGTATCAGGTTCAGATTCAGCGAAAACTGGCCGTGCGCCTGCAAGCACAACTGCGTTTGCGGTTGAGATAAATGTGAATGAAGGCACGATAATTTCTCCTCCACTTACTGAATGGGCGAGCAGAAGGGTATGGAGTGCAGATGTTCCTGAGTTGAAGGTAAGCGCATACTTCTTTCCTACATATTCTGCTATCTTGCTCTCAAATTCCTTTATCTCCGGACCTGTTGTCCAGTAGCTTCCCCTTCTGATAATATCTGTAACTGCTTTGATATCAGTTTCCTCATTGTTTATCCTGAATAAAGGTATTTTCCATTCCATCTTGTGTTTTACCTATTGTCTATTTTTTTGATAACCTTTACAGGCACACCCATCGCGATGACATCTTTAGGGATGTCTCTATTTACAAAACTGAACGCACCAATAATTGAATTCTCGCCGATTGTAACTCCTGGCATAACTATGCTGTGAGAGCCTATACAAGCGTTCTTCTTGATCGTGACCTTACCATTTTTACCATCGATTGTGCTTATGCTATATATTGAACAATGGCTGCCTATCTGGACATTATCGTTTATCTCAATACCATTTAGGGCGTTCAGATATGTGAAAGCGCCGATGTCGGTGTTCTTGCCGAGTACAAGCCCTTCTTTGTTTTGGACCATCCAGTTCCATTTTGTCAGTTCGCCTTCCTTTATCTCAGGCATTACCCATCTTTCAAATCTTTCTTCTTTTCCCATTTTTATCAATATGTCAACTTCTTTTGTATTAGTTTATTGTCTAGCCTGATCTCGCTTAAGACTTTGGTTATCCTTTCAGCAGCTTTCCCGTCGCCATATGGGTTATTGCAGGGACATATGTTCTTCTTGAAATCTTGGCTCAATGCTTTATTGACTGATTTTCTGATGCTTTCTCTGTCGTTTGCCGTATCTATCACGTTGTAGGCTCTTTCCCGGCCTTCCTGCCTGATGCCTATGTTCACTACAGGGAGCCCAAAGGATGAAGACTCGATTATTCCACTGCTTGAGTTGCCCACCATGACAGATGTATGTTTGAGTAGGCTCAGGTATGTCTTGTGAGATAGGCTCTTATATGCTTTCAGTATCCCTTTTTTTTCATATTCTTTTATCTTTTTGATTATCTTTCGCCCACCTGCATCAGAGTTGGGGTAGATTGCTATTGTCTTAATACCTAAATTTCTGACCCCTTCAAGCGTTTCTGTTATATCATGCTCAGCATTTTCAATCTCTGTTGTTACTGGATGTTGAACCAACAGAATTACCTGTCCTCTTAGCGAGATTCCTAGTTCCTTTTCGAGGTCTTTCCTGTCAAGGAGCTTTTTATTTAGTATTGTATCAAGACCTGGTGCTCCTACACAGAATATTCTCCACTTGTCCTCACCCATCTTGACTATCCTTTCAGCGCTCTTTCTTGTAGCAGGGAAATGTATGTGTGCAAACTTTGTTATAGCATGCCTTACTGATTCATCAAGACCAGCTTTAGCACTGTCCCCACCATGTATATGTGCAATTGGGATGTTCATGAATGCTCCAGCTACTACAGCAGAGAGAGCTTCAATCCTGTCTCCAAGCACGACGATTATGTCAGGTTTTATCCTGTTGAGGGCGGCAGCCATACCGCAGATGCCCTTACCTATAGCGTTTGCCATAGATAAGCCTGTGTCTTCTTCAGGGTTCATTATGACCTTTGCATCCACTCTAATTCCATCATTCTCAATATCCCTTGCGGTATAGCCAAACTCTCTTGATAAGTGCATCCCTGCGACGATTAATGAAAGTTTGAGTATGCCTGAAGAGATTATCTTGTCAATGACCGGTTTTAATAGCCCATATTCTGACCTGGTTCCTGTTACTATGCAGATATTTCTCATTCTATCAGCTCTGCCTCCCATATGATAAGTCTTTTACCATTTTTTCTTATGTATGCTCCTTCGTATGGTCTTGATAATGCCTTGATTTTTTTTGAAATTTCTTCGATTGAGTCAGTCTCAGGGTTTATCTCGTTGCTCGATAATAAGGGCTTTTTAAAAACCGTCGCTTTTGACTCATCCTGCTTAATTCGCGGTGCACACTCCTTGATTATCTTCGGCAGGTAGTCTCTTATCAGCTCCTTGCCGGAGGTTATGACCTTATTGTATACATCTGAGGCATGATCGTTTTTCTCTATTTTGAACCTTACCTGTCCGATGATGTCGCCGTTGTCGAGCCCTTCATCAACATAAAACATGGTCACTCCTGATGTCACAAACCCGTTTAGGATTGAGTTTATTATCGGTGCAGGACCCCTGCCCTTAGGAAGCAGCGTCGGATGAAAACCTATCACACTTTTTTTAGGTATCCTTAAGATGCTCTTGTCTATGATTTGTCTCCAGCCGCACATGATGATGATGTCTGGCGCAATCTCCGCAAGGAGCTTTCTTTCCTGGTTAATCTTGCTTATTTCGTAGACCTTTGTTCCGAATCTGCTCCACTCTTTGGTTGGGATTCCATCATACATCTTTGTATTGAAATCGCTGCTGAGCGTTATGATGCCTACTATGTCAGCATCTTTTATCTTTACTGCTTCTTTTAGGGTTTCATAACCCAGCCTGTTCGCAGAAAGCCATACTATTCTCATCTTACCAGTAACTCCTGATTATAATAAATGCTTCTGCATATTCTCTGCAGACCTCAACCCCTCTTTTGTTCGCCCATATCCTTATGCCTTTTTCGCTTCTGGGGTGTGGGTAGGCCTTTACCTCTGATTTATATAACGAAAAAGCCTTTACCTTCTTGTCTAGATGCTCTTTGATATCCACATAATGGTTTGGGTGGAACGGAACATTACTCCATTCTGTTGATGAGGGTGTCTCAAAACAGATTATTCCTATCTGTCTGTTGCCCGGCCTTGCCCCAACCATCACAGCGTTGAATATTATCCTGTGGTCTAAGTTAACATCATTCTTGAAATGTGTGTAGATAACATCCGGGCATGTCTCGTTGATAATCTCTGCGATTTTTCTATTGAATTCTCCATGAGGAATTGTATTTAATTTTACAGTTGGGAAATCGCAGTAATATCTCTTTTTTATCCCTAATAGCCTGTCGACTTTTGATGCTTCATCCTTTTTTGTTTTGATATATTTCTTGGACCACTCCGGCTCATACGCTTTTGTGACCATGCATACATAAATATCATCTCCTTGGCAATGATGTTTGATGAGTGCCCCCCCAACCCCAAGGATTTCATCATCTGGGTGTGCAGCAACAACAAGAACTTTCATTCTATGTCCTCCTCTTTGATTAATGTGTCCTTTTTTATATCATTCTTCGCTTTTTTCTTCCTGTCTATTTCATACAATGAAGCCGGCTTCATGCCTGTACCCGGCCTTTTTATAGTAATATTGTTGGTATCAATGGTCTCGCCTTTTTTGATGTCTCTTGCAGCAACAAGGCTTTTCCTTATGAAGCTTATATTCTCAAGTTCGCTTTGGCATGGCTTCTTTAGGCCTTTGCCTAGTAGAGTCTCTGTCAGCCTGACATTCTGGATCATATCTTTGAGCTTTGCAGGGTTTAATGATGCTTTGTGGTCAGGGCCAGGCATATTGTTGTCTAGTGTGAAGTGCTTCTCGATCACAACCGCTCCAAGGGCAACAGCAACAGATGGTGTTATCGTGCTGGTGGTGTGGTCAGAATACCCTACCAGGCAGCCCAGTTCATCTTTCATGGTCTTTATCGCCATGAGGTTTGCATCAGATGGTTCGCATGGATATGATGTGGTGCAGTGCAGCAGCACGACATCGTTATTCCCTTCATCATGTATGGCATTCAAGCTTTCCCTAACCTCATCCATCGTAGCCATTCCTGTGCCTACTATCATGGTTTTCTTTTTCTCTGCTATCTTCCTGAGAAGGGGGATGTTGGTCAGGTCACCCGAACCAGTCTTATGTGCAGGCACAAGATTATCAAGAAAATCTATGATATCATCTGTGTGTGCTGTAGAAAGAAATATTATGCCGCTTTCCATACAGTATCTCTTAAGCTCTTTGAAATCATCCTCCTTGAGCTCGTATCTCCTGAGCATCTCAAGCTGAGTCTCTTCTGAGTCCGTGTTCTTTTTCTGGTATGTGGCAGAAGGTGTGTCTACTGTCACTATGCTTTCAGACTTGAAAGTCTGGAATTTGATTGCGTCTGCTCCTGATTCTTTTGCAGCATTGACCATATCTAATGCAGTTTTCAGGCTTCCGTTATGGTTGACACCTGCTTCTGCAATTATGAATACAGGCTGACCTTCACCAATGGTCTTATTTTCAATCTTTATCGGTTGCATTTTAAGTGTATCAGAGGCTCCAGCCGCCATCCACTATTATGTTCTGCCCAGTAATATATCCTGCTTGGTCTGAAAGCAGGAACGCAAGGACACCACATATATCATCAGTACCGGCCATCCTATTCCCAAGGACAACCTTTTTGGAGTACCGCTTGACAAATCCGGGCGGTTGGTTATTGAAGACTCCACCGGGCGATATTGCATTGACCCTTATATTGTACTTGCCGAGGTATGAGGCAAGATATCTTGTCATGTTGACAACAGCCCCTTTTATTGCAGAATATTCTATCGGCATGGTCATCTTTGTCCCTTTGTACACTTCAAAGTCCGGTGCAAAAACGCCGTATATGGAGGCGATGTTGATTATGTTCCCTTTCTTCTGCTTTTTCATTACATCTGCAATCTCTTTTGTTACAAGGAAGAGCCCGCCCAGGTTTATGTTGATATTTTCACAGAAGTCTTCATACCTGACGTCCTCGAATCTCTTGCCGTAGTTCCTGTTTCTCGGATAAGCGTTGTTGACAAGCGCATCGATGACACCATACTTCATGATGACTGCCTTAATAAGGCCGTCTATGTTGTCCTTATTGTTGATATCGCACCTGATGAATATGATTTCATTGTTCCCTGTTTTACCCTTGACATCTTTAACGAGACGCTGGCCTTCCTTCTCATCCACGTCTGCAATTATCACCCTGGCGCCCTTTTCTGCGCAGCCTTGGACAAATGCCCTGCCGATTAGCCCGGCCCCGCCTGTGATAACAATGACCTTATCATTCAGGTTATGGTCTTTCATATTGGACACCTTGTCAGTTTAGACGTTTGAATTTAGTGTGGGCAACTGGCCCTTCCAGCAGGTCTTTGGCATTCCCCTTCTCTAACGCAGCTTTTATTATGCCTAAGACCTCGTCTACCTTTTCAAGATAGCTGCTGACTATCTTCTCATTATGGCTGTATGATACATAAAACTGCTTCGATGCCAGATATCCTCTTTTGAGCATCTCCTGTGTAAACAAGGTATGCAGTAGTTGGGAATCTTCTCCATACTCTAAATGGAAGGTTGCTAGCGGGTCGATACCCATCACTTCCAGCTTGAGCCCGTGCTTCTTGGCAAGTTCTGCCCATCCTTTTTTTGCAAGCTTTCCTATCCTTATCAGGTGCTCGGGCACATTATGACTGATAATTTTCTTTATTGTAACTATTGCTGCTGCGGTTCCTGTCCTTTCTGTCCAGAATGTGCTGCTGATAAAGCTTGTCTGTGCTGCATCCATAATATCCTTTTTGCCGACTATCGCTGATATTGGCAGCCCGTTTGCCATTGCTTTGCCGTACACAACAATGTCCGGGTTGACATTGTGCTCTTTGTAGGCTCCGCCTGGGTTAAGGCGCCAGCCTGTCGTGATCTCATCAAAGATTAAGACCGCGCTAATCTCTTTTGCGATTTCTGCAACTTTTTTTATGAAGTTGTCTTTATGTTTTTGGTGTCTTATCGGCTCGAGCACGATGACGCCTATCTCACCATAGTTCTGCTTGATAATCTTCCTGAGCGTGTCGATGTCATTGTACTCGAAAGGGATGGCTGTGCCCTTAAGACATCTTGGCACGCCGGTCGGCGCCAGGCCAGGTATAAGATGGCCATCAAGATTCTTGTCATCTGCAAGATTTGCTGCAAGGTACCAGTCGTTCCAACCATGGTATCCGCAGAACGCTATCTTGTCCTTTTTTGAATATGCTCTTGCAATCCTGACGGCGACCGACATCGCCTCTCCGCCGGCCTTTGCGTACCTTACCATGCCAGCCCAGGGATGGAGTTCCAAGAGTAGCTTTGCAAGTTCGACCTCTTCAGGGCAGTTCAGCGTGCACATCGAGCCGTTGTCTACAGCTTTTTTTACAGCTTCGTTGACATCCTTGTCAGCGTATCCTAAAATACATGCCCCAACCCCCATTATGCTCATGTCAATATATTTCTTGCCATCGATGTCCCAGACATCCACGCCTTTTGCCTTGCTGTAATATGCAGGCCAGTGCTCAGGCAAGAACAGCTCAGCACGTTTTGATAACAGCTGTGAACCACCTGGGATAAGCTTCTTTGCTTCTTTCCATAGTTCTTCTCCTTTGTTCTTTTCCATTCTTTTCATCCTTCCTTTGATGTCAGCATTAGAGAACCTCTTGCTTTTCCATAAATGCTCTTATCTGTAGACGTCCTTCTTGTATCTCATCAGGGCTTCTATACATACAAGATCTGTTTCCTCATCCACTTCAAACTGTTTATACCTTTCAACTATGTAAGGCAATGTCCTTTCATGATAAAATGTCTTTCTTTTTCTCAGGGCATCTATCTTTGAGGTATATATGGTCCCTTCCAGAAAATATACATCCTTGATATCCTGTCTCCTTATGTGCTTAAGCTCTTCTCCTGAAAACGGCCTTATGAAACCGCTGTCTGTGATAGTAACGCTGAATAATGGGTGCGAAGATTCTGCCTTTGCTACGCCAACTATAGATTCGGCATCGGTGTTTGACTCAAGCATCTCTATGCTTTTCTCGATATCTTCTGTTGTTCTCAGTGGGGATGTTGGTTCAAGTAGCATTATGTAATCATAAATTTCTCCTTTCTCTTCAAGATAATCAATAGCATGGAGGAGCACATCTACAGAACTAGCTGTATCACTTGAGAGATAATCCGGCCTGATGAAAGGTACATCTGCTTTAAACCTTTTTGCGACCTCTGCTATCTCTTTGCTGTCAGTTGAAACAATCATCCTGTCTATATATGTTGTTTGCTTTCCTGCTTCAATTGTCCATGCAATAAGTGGTTTTCCGTTTAATTCTATTATATTCTTCTTTGGAATGCCCTTGCTTCCTCCTCTTGCAGGCACAACTGCCAGTACCCTGATATTTTTGTACATTATTATACCTATGAAATACAAGTTTCTTTATAAAGTTGATGAATCCATCTACCTGAAATTGCATGTCAATTTTTTGATTGCTGTTTTCGTGTATTCATACATCGTAGAGATGAAACCTGTGTTCTTTTCCAGATAGAATAGCAATGGCACGTAGATGATTACAAAACCTGCATACTTACATGTCTGGACTAGGACAGATGCAATATTTTTCACGGTTTCATGCTGGAACAAAGATGATAAATAAAGCAAGATACTCATATAGATGAAAGGGAAGATGAATCTTATGAGGTATTTGGTTCTTGTCTTTCCGCTAGCCTTTACAGCTTTCAAAGACACTATGCAAAGGTACAGGAATTCTAGGATATAAGAGATTAATGTTGCTATTGCAACTCCGCATATTCCATATCCCAGAACAATGGCAGTATAGTTTGAGATTATTGCGAATAATATCAGTATGCTTCTCCCAATTATGATATGCTTCTCTTTGTCTACAGATAATAGGTAGTTTGCAATTGAATAGCTATTTGATAGGAAGAATGACGCGAAAATCAGTATGTATATGACAGGTAGCGCGTTAAGATATTTCGGAAAGAAAAATAATGTTATCAGTTCAGAAAATATGAATGCTGCCGCTATTACAAATGGTATTAGATATGATATTATCTGTTGTGGCATCACAAGGTAGTTCAGCCTTGTTTTTGTATTCATTTTCTGGCCGTGTTTTTCCAGTTGTCTAGGAAGCATGACAGTTGCTATTATGTTAGGGACGAATGATATGACTTCTACGACAAGTATGGCAAATGAATAGTAACCAAGCATAGTGGTGTCGAGAAACCGTATGACCATTAACTTATCCACTGTCACAAAGGCTGTTGCGATGATTCCTACAAGTGCAGGAGGCAGCCCGAACAAGAACAGTTTCCATGCTTTCCTATTAAATGTTCTGAGGCTGAAACTGAATCTATATCTTGCTAGATATATGCCCAGAGCGATAGTGATAGCATATGAGATTATGAAGGCAACCAAGGTACCATTCAGTCCGTACTTGCCTACAAGGGCAAATATCAGGACAAGTCTTGTTGCAACAAGGACTAGTTCAAGCACACCGACAAGGTTGAATCTTTTGTCAGTCCTAAGAAAATTGGTCTGGAAGAAGTTGAAATGCTGCAGCATTACCAGGAGTGCTGTGAGCCTTATTCCAAGCACCAGCTCATAGCTGAACTGGCTGGTAAAGTATGTGCCTGTAAAGATTGCTATGGTGCCTATAAGCATTATGTAGAAAGTGGGTCCGAATGAGAGATCCCTCACCTCCTGTATCTCTTTTTCACTGCTGTTTTTTCCCCTTAAGAAAGGGATTTTCTTGAAGCTTGCAGAGTAAGGTATAAGAAAACCAAATCTGCTGTAGTCGAGCAGAAGCATCAATGCTGAATAGATTCCAAAAACAGAGACTGGCAGCAGTTTTAGAAGCACAGCTGTTGAAACAATAACAAGAGAGAACGATATGTACTTTAATATGGAAAATGTGATCGTGTCGTGTATTATCTCTTTTTCATCTGCCATTGTTTCCTTTTTTTGTTTTCATATTTAAATAGTTTCTGAACTCATTAGTTCATCAAGAATTTCTATTCTAATTCCTATGTCATCCATTTATGCAGTTAAAGACATATGCAGCAGGACTTTCTGTGCTGTAGATAAGGCTATAATCTTTGTTTCCACACATCTCTATGACACCTTTTTCAGTCAAGAAAAACTCATCTGTGATGACATATTCCAACCCTGTCTTTGAGACACTGTTCTTTTTTAGGTAGTGTTCTGAAAAGATATTTATACCGCTGTCACCCTGTACTGGTTCCATGAAGAAGATGCCTACCCTCTTGTTCTCGAGTTTGTTATCAAACCATTCAAGAGCCTGTGTCCTGTGGTAGTTCCTTTTTACATACGTATTTTCAATATAAGAAAGACCATCCAACCTGTCCTGAACATATCCAGAATTAAGAGTTATGCATATTATAGTGCTAAGTGCCAGAGATGTGACAAGCGCCGCATTAAAAAACAGCTTAAGCTTTCTTGTCCTTAGGTCATATCTCATGAATATCATCCCAAGAATTATTATGAGTGGCATTGCAACTATAAAGAATCTTGTCCTGGATATGATGTATACAAGACTGTATTCAACTTTTGTTGTTGTTATTAAGAACATGGCAAGTGATGTCGACAAAGAGTATAATGCGATGACGAGCAAGATGATGATTGAGTACTTGTCTTTTACATTATCCTCAAAGAGCCAGTTGAGTTTTTTATAAGGTTTTGTTCTTTTTAATGCCCTTAGTATAGATAGGTATATTTTGGGAATAATGAACAGATTGATGAATAGGAATGTCAGAAGAGGGGTGATTATTGTGTTTATCATGAATGTTCTTGGAAACTCCATTATGATTTTGCTTATGGATATCTTTTCATCGTTGATATTATATTTTCTTTCTTCAGGAGAGCCATATATGGCAGCCATGGCTACCCAGAAGATTATAGGTATCACTATTATCAGCATGAAAACAACGCTTCTTGTCTTCTTTTTTTCCTTGAACAGTTTGATCAGATAATAAAGGAGGAATGGTGCAATGATAAAAATGGACATGTACCTAGTGAAAACAGCAAGGACAAAAAATACAGAAGATGTGATGTGTTTGTATTTTGGCTTGCCAAAGAAGAATGCATGTATACCCAAAAGTAAAAACACCATTGATGTTGATTCAGTAAGCACAAAAAGCCCTGATGTAAACTGGAAGAAGAAAGGATTTGTAAGCATAAGAAGAGGGGCACAAATAGATAGCTTCCTGCTTATCCCTAACCTTCTTGAAATTATGAAGACCATGAAAAGGGTTATGCCGAGCATCATCGCGTTCATCATTCTCATAGCAGTCAGAGGATTATCAGACAATGCTACGAAAAACGCTCCCATCAACGGGAAGATTGGCGGAAGATCAAATACAATAGTTGCGCCATCAGTCGCCTTTCCTGTAAGGTCAGGCCAGTTCTTAGAGATCTTTTCTGATATCTCTGTATAATATACTCCATCATCAAGCAGCGGTACATTAATATAGGGTATCAGTAATATAAACGGAACAATCAAGAACAGCAGCATTATTACTATGTCAACCTTGTTGTATCCATTGATTGAACATTCCATTTTCCATATTGTTGTTCAGATGTTTAAGAATATTATGAATTTTTCATGTGTAATCGGCATCTTTTTAATTCAATACTTTTATAAATAGTAATTTTATAGATACTTCTATAAATAATGCGCTGATTAACTTTTTGCATTATAGGATATGAAGGGATATAAAAACCAATACTTTTACAGGCGGGGTGCTGGGATATACAAAAATGAAGCAGAAAATAAAGAAACTTACGCCAGTAATAGGCATTCTGTTATTTGTCTATATCCTTTATCAGATAGACCTGCGCAAGATGCTTGTGATATTAAAGTCAACAAATATACTCCTTGCTGTTCTCGCAACAGTGGTCTCTTTATCGATTATATTTATAATGAATCTCCGCTGGTATACTTTAATAAGGTCACTTGGAATTAATTTTTCATATTTGGAATCACTGAAGAGCCTTGTCAAGGGGATTACCCTTGGGGTTGTGACGCCTGGTAAGCTAGGCGAACTGTACAGGACAAAATATCTCATGGAGAAGACAGACAGGAGTGCAGGTTTTACGTTGTCAACTGTGATAGTCGACAGGATGCTGGATGCATTTACTCTACTATTTCTTGGGTCTGTCTGTTCACTTATCCTAATAAACCTTTTCCTGATAAAGATTCCTCTGTGGTTAGTATTCTTGTTTTCTGCAGTTGTGATAGTATGTATGATAGTATTTCTGAATGAGAGACACATGGGGAAGTTGTTGCGGCCGCTGGCAAATATATTTATACCAAAGAGGCTAAAGGAGAAACTGAAGTTTGAATTTAAGGAGTTCTATAAAGGTGTCAGAAAAATCAGCTTAAGGACATATATTATCTGCTTTATTTTTACACTCTTTGTTTGGTTATTTAATGTAATCAGTGTGTATATACTTGCAAAAGCATTGAAAATTGATATTGCATTTGCTTTCTTAGCATTAGTGTTCCCTGTGATGATACTGGTAAATCTTATCCCTATCTCCATATCCGGTTTTGGCACTATCCAGGCGTCGTGCATACTTTTGTTAGGGCTGGTTGGTGTTTCATCAGAGTCTGCTGTTGCACTATCTTTTTTGCTTATCCTTGTTACAATGTGGATATATGCACTGCCAGGTGCTGTGTTATATCTTATAAAAAAATAAGGTGTTGCATAATCAGGAAGTGGTCTCAGCTAGATTGAATACTTCCACAGGCATTGCTCTGTCAGTAGGCTTAACCTAAAAATTCTTGGCAGTGGTCATTTCTTCTCATAAAGTTTAGGTATAGAATTGATTATGTTTATGGCCTTTTTTAGGTCAAAACCTATAATGTTGGCATACCACTGAAGTGATTCAAGCCGTGGCTTGTTATCATCATCAAGCAGCTTAAAAGCCTCTTCTCTGGTCAGTATCCCCGCCCTTACCTGATTGCTTCTCATAACATCAAATTCAGAAAATCCTGCTACTGTATAATAGATATAGTTGTAGAATGGCGCTGTTCCATCACCTATCCTCCATGAGGTTTTTGTGTCGTTTGCAAGCTCCCAGTTGTACTCATCTTTGATTGTCGCTTCAATTTCCTTTTCATCCCATGGGATGTAGTTGAAAAGATAGATGTAATCATCCTTTAGTATGTATGTTGAGTAGAATGCAAAAAGTGTATCAAGAAGCGAGGAATTGATGTATGAAGGGTTTGTTATGTATTGCTTGATATAATACATCAGTATCTTGATCTTGTCCTTGATTGATAGGGCAGTCATTGTTTTCTCCACAAAATTGCTGCAACCGCAGAATCCCTGCTTGAAGTGTGTAATCTCATATTCGCTTCCTGCGCAGAAGATGACAAGCTTTACACCTGTCTGTTTTCTTAGTTCATGAGCATAATAAAAGAACTGCTTATCCCCTGCCATGAAGATAGGCACCATCCCAAGATCAGGTCTCTTTAGCCATGCCTCTACATTCTTTTTTATGTATTCCCTTTTTTTGGATATGTTTGCAGAAACAAGAATATGCTCGACACCTAGCTTGCCGCATATCCTTGCTTGATTTCTTCTTGCTAGGTCTGTTACCATGCCCCAATCATATGTAAATGTGATGGGGTTCAAATTAAGTTCTTTCTTGATATAATGAAGGCCGTAAGTGCTGTCTCTGCCTCCACTAAAGGCAACAATGCAGTCAGGTTTTCCTGTTCTGCTTTTGTACTTATTGATTAGCTTTTCAAGTTCTTCCCTGCCCTTGATTTTGAATGGTTTATAGTTCTTGCAGTGATTGCACACACCATTTTCATCGAATCTTATTCCCGGATGGGTTTCAGGGAGCAGGCAACGTGTGCATCTTTTTATATTGAGTTTTGATGAAGGAACATCAAAGAGGGAGATGTGCTCTCTTGATTTTATATTTGGGTCAACTAGTGAAGCTTTTATCTGTCTTGAAACCTTTCTTGGTGAGATGTCCTTAATCTCTCCTTTTATGTATTCTAATCCTAGCTCGTGCTTTTCCTGCCTGCTCTTTTTGCTGAAATCAAGTTCATTTATGTACCTTAAACCACAGCTGATTACTAACCCTTTTTTTGGTTTGATCTGTGAAGGGGTTGAACTATGGAAATATATTCTGGCAGTTCTATACTTTATGAAGCTATCTATTATATATCTCTCTGAAGCAAATGAGAATATGCCTTCCTCTTTGTTATAACAGGAGTATAACGAGCCAGTATTGGTCGCAAGCAGGAGCAGGTCCAGATTAGAGAAAAGGATGCCTGTTGAGACTGAGCCTTCGATTTCCCTGAAAGTATCTGTTATACAGTTGTCTATCTGACTGTTTGTAGCCATGCATCTCTGAAGGATGTCTAACATGACTTCAGTATCAACACTATACTTTCTTTTAATGTCCCTATATCTACTGTAAAGCTTATCGACATTGACAATTATGCCATTATGGACAGCTACACAGTTCCCTTTGATGATAGGTTGGTTGTTATTAGTTTCGGTGTGGACGCCGTTTGTCACAAGCCTAGAGTGTCCTATAATGACAATCGGCTTCTGGGTCTTTTTAGTATCTCTTCCATAACACTTGCTTATTATTTCAGAAATAGTTCTCCTATAATGTGACGTTCTGAGCATTGTTGACGCAGATACAGGAACCTTATACACATATATCCTATTGTCTATCCTTATTGCTAATCCTGCTGCTTCTTTCCCTCTAGACTCTGATAACTTAAACAGCTTTATCAGCATATTTTCTATTGCATATTTTCTGACTTTTGCCCCTCTCTTGATTACTAACCCGAATATGCCACACATCTTTATCAACTCTTGTCTTATTCTTGTCTTCTCTTGTTGCCTGTTGTTTTAAAAAAGAAATTCGCTTTAAATATTTTATGTACCTCTTTTATTTATTTGACCATTTTTATGTGCTTTTTATGCGTTTTATGGGTCTTTCAGCCACTTGAACCATTTTCAAGGCACTTTCATGCTGTGACCTACATATGTTCCCATGTTAACTGATTGATAAAATCAGAATATTTAAAATATCTTGGGTAAAACAAAATTTAAAATATGAGAATCTGCTTATTCAACAACATTTACACGCCCATACGTTCAGGATCAACTTATTTTGTTTCCAAGCTTGCAAAGAGGCTTAAGAGAAAAGGCCATGAAGTAGTTGTAGTAACCTCAAAGTTCAAGGGTCAAAGGAGTGAAGAGGTAATAGATGGCATCAAGGTCTACAGGCTGCCCTGTCTAAGAATACCAAGGTTTGAGATATTACATAATTTTCAGTATTTCACTTATACTTTTAGCCCGGTAAATTTATACAGGATCTATAAGATTATCAAGAGGCATCGTTGTGAAATCCTGCAGGTACACGGGCAGATATTTGATCTGCTTGCAAGTGCGGTAATCATGGCAAAAATCATGCATCTTCCACTTGTCCTGGTAATACATACATATATCTATCATACAAACAGGTTCTATAACTTTTTTGTGACATTATTCGACAAGCTTGTCATAAAGCAGTTCGTAAAGAGATGTGTGGTGCCTGCCGGCGATACCTATAGCATCAATTATATCAGAGATACATATGGTATTGATCCCATGTTTGCTCCACTTATCATACATCCTATGGACCTTAAGGCAGTGAAGGTAGATAAGAGAACAATTCAACATACTAAAGAGAAATACATGGTCAAGAAAGAACTTATAGTCTCTTTAGGTCATGTCCATAACCTACGTGACAGGGTTGAGATAATAAGATCCATGCCATATGTGATTAAGAAGTTTCCAGATGTAAAGCTTCTTATAGTTGGTGATGTGTACACTCAGAAATCGGTTAGGCTCGTAAAAGAACTTAGCCTGGAGAAGAATGTGTCTTTTACAGGCGCACTTCCAAGAGATGAAGCATTGCGGCTGCTCTTGGCATCAGATGTAGAGGCCCATGGCCTCACCCTTCAGTTAGGCTTAGGTAAAGCTGCAACAGAAGCGATGGCTCTAGGAAAGCCAATACTTGCGAATGTGGATAAGGATTTTTTGGGGAAAGGTGTGCTGAAGAATTGGGGGAACATAATTCTTGTTAGACCAGGGAATGTTGATGATATCTCAGCTGCACTGGTAAAGCTGCTTGCTGATAAGAAATTAAGCAAAAAGATAGGGGGTTCTGCTGCAAAACTGATAAGAAACCACTTTACATGGGAAAACACATACAGACAGTTTGAAAACGTTTACAGTCATGTTCTTAAAAAAAATAAAAAAACATAACATGAACCTCTGTATAATTATTATAGTTATATATAGTGATATATGCAAAAAAGCGATATAAGCAAACATTTTGCAAGAGATTCCAAGCAGCAAGATTAAGTTTTAATACAATGTCTACTTGACTGTAATAAATTTCATAAAGTTTATAAATCAAACTTGAATCTTGATCTTAATGACCGATGTCCTGCTTTTTAGGCCTAACTATGAGGGAATATATACCTCATTTAAGACCAGTGCTAAGGTACAGACTCTTATACCTCCGACTAGCTTGATGTATGTTGCATCAGGGCTGGAGCGTGCGGGCTTTAGGCCAAAGATTGTCGACTTGCAACTGGAAAACAAGACACATCATCAGCTTAGGAAGATTCTTGAAAGAACTGATGCAAAAGTGGCGGGTGTGACAACTACCACTCCAGAGATCCAGGAAAATGTGCAATTGCTTGATTTTATTAAGAGAGTGAGGCCAGACATAAAGACAGTAATGGGCGGTCCGCACCCTACATTGCTTCCTGATGATGCTATAAGGTACAATAGTGTTGATGCCATCTTCAAAGGAGAAGGTGAGCTTGAGTTCCCAAATCTTATCAATGCCTTTGTGAAGAATAAAAGCCTGAAGAAGGTAGGTGGAATCAGCTATAAAGAGAAAGGCAGGATTATTCACAATCGCCCTGCAAGATTGATAGATGATCTGGATTCCATACCTTTTCCTGCATGGCACCTGATAAAATACAAGGATTACTTGTGGCCTGTAAAGGACAGAGGCATCATACCTGGCGGGACTATGCTCACTACACGCGGCTGTCCATATAGGTGTGTCTTTTGTGGCAAATTGTTTGGACGGACTGTTCGCTTCAGAAGCCCTGATTCTGTCTTGGAAGAATTGAAATTGATTACAGATGATTATGGGATAAAGTTTTTCATAATGCTGGATGAAACCTTTACCTTAAAGAAGGATAGGGTTATTGAGATATGCAAGCGTATAGTAAAAGAGAAGATTGATATAACATGGTTTGCAAGCACAAGGGCCAATATTTGTGACCTTGAAATGTTCAGGTGGATGAAAAAGGCAGGGTGCGATAGGATTACCATGGGTGTTGAATCAGGAAGCCAAAAGATACTCAACATCCTCAAAAAGGATGCAACCCTAAAACAATATGAAGATGGTTTTCGTATGGCAAAAAAGGTGGGCTTTGAAACCCGTGGCTCATTTATCATAGGAAATCCTTATGACACACTGAAAACAATAAGACAATCAATCAATTTTGCAAAAAGAATAGATCTTGATGAAGCATATTTCAACATTATGACCCCCTATCCAGGAACAGAGCTTTATGATATGGCTTTGAAGGGTCAGGGTCTCAGGCTTGTTGTCAAGGACTGGAGAAAATACAGAAGATGGGGTAATGCAGTGATTGAACTTGATGGCCTAAAACCAGATGATCTTGTCAGGCTTCAGAAAAAAGCGCACAGGAGTTTTTATTTTCGGCCAAAACCTATCATGCACCAGTTAAGGCGAATGGGCCTAGTTGATACAGTCAAAGCAGGGCTGAAGTATATCACTGCATTTATCTGAGATAATTGTTTATTCTAAATCATAAATTATATAAAAAACAGGGTTTATTCTGGAGTTAATGCTCTAAAATAAATATCTTAAGAATCTATACAAAAGACATACAAAAGATGTAAATAGATTATATGGATGTAAATGGTTTATACAATGATTAATACAATAGATGCAATCAAAAAAAAGTTTCTCGAGGTGCAGGAGAAGTTAACAGAGGTAATGCAGGAAAAGTATGACCGCATACTGCCGATAACTGAACTTCTAAGTGATAGGTGGAAAAGGGCAAAATTAGCTGGCTTAGGCAAAGGCTGCTCATTATATGAGAGTGTCTACATATATGGAAAGCCAAAGGTCGGGGAGGAGACCAAGATCAATCCATTTGTTATTCTTGATGCTTCTGGAGGTGAGCTAATTATAGGAGATGGATGCTCAATCGCATCACAGGTCATGATATTTACACATTCAACTCATATGAAATGTGTGTCAGAAAACAAGTGCCCTATAATAAAAAAACCAGTAAGCATAGGATCATATGTCTTTATAGGAAGCGGTGCAGTTATCCTCCCTGGAAGCAGGATTGGCAGCCATTGCATAATAGGTGCTAATGCAGTTGTAAGCAAAGATATTCCCAACAACTCAATTGTTGCAGGGAATCCTGCGAGGGTTATAGGGGAGGTAAGGTTAGCGGGAGGCAAGACCGAACTGGTTTATTTCAATAGGAAGTGAGTATATATGGCAACTACTATGAACAAGAGAATTAATCTCATGAAACCATGGGTTGGTGATGAGGAACTTAAGGCAGTCAAGGCAGTGCTTGAGTCAGGATATCTGACTGATGGCCCAGTTACAAGGGAATTTGAGTCAAAATTCAAGGATTATGTTGGGGCAAGATATGCAGTTGCCACGACAAGCTGCGCTACTGCTCTTGACCTAGCAATGAGGACGCTTGATATTGGACCTGGCGATGAGGTTATTGTTCCTGATTTTACTCATCCTGCTACAGCTGATGCAGTTGCGATGGTCGGAGCTACTCCTATCCTTGTCGATGTGGACAAGAAAAGCTATAATATCGACTTTAAGATAGCTGATGAAGCTATAAATGATAAAACAAAATGCATAATTCCTGTGTCCTTATTTGGAAACCCAGTAAATCCTGCTGATATAAAACGGATAAAGTCAAATCATGATGTGTTTATTGTTGAGGACGCTGCCTGTAGCACAGGAGCCATGTTTAATGGAGTAAAGACCGGAACAATGTCAGATATTACATGTTTCTCTTTCCACCCAAGAAAAGTCATCACGACAGGAGAAGGAGGGATGTTTGTTACGGATAATGAGGGTTGGTATAACAAAGCAAAAGCAATAAAGCACTTTGGAGGAGAGATGATAACTGGCAAGAACAGGTTTTTGTTCAACCATATCGGAACCAATTATAAGCTCTCTAATATTCTTGCGGCTATAGGGGTAGAGCAACTGAAAAAGATAGATGCAATCATCAGTAAAAGAGTGGAGAAGGCAGAATATTATCGGAAAATTCTGCAGGGAAATGGTCTGTTAACACCGCCATTTGTCAAGGATGGCATAAGACATACTTACCAGTCTTTTGCGTGTCTAGTTAATCATGGTACCAATCGCGACAGCCTGATTGCCGGCTTAAGGGAAGACAACATTGAAGCGCAGATTGCTACATATTGCCTTCATCTTGAGCCATTCTTCAGGGATTCTGCAAAGCAGTATGGCAGTCTTGAAACAGCTGAGGATCTCTTCCATAGAGCAATAGTGCTTCCTATGCACAACTTCTTGTCAGATGAAGAACAGGAGTATGTGGTTGAAAAGATAAAAAGCAGGCTACAATAAATTCCTGAATATTGTTTTTGCCTGCGCAGGAGAACGCCTAATTGGTAGGCTATAAGTATGTCAGTAATCCTGTGGATTTTCTTTTATGTCTTTTATGACCTCTTTTATGCCTTCTGTGAAGCTGACTTTCGGTTCGTAATTGAGCATCTTCTTGATTTTTGATGTATCAGCCCTCCTCCTTGTCACGAGAACCTCTCTTTCAATAAATGTTGGTTTGAGTTTTGAATTGCAGTGCTTTAATATGATGTTTGCCACTTCTGCAATTGTAGTCTCCTCTCCCTTTGCTACATTGAAGACTTCTCCAGATATGTCACTTTCAAGAGCACGCATATTTACTTCAACAACATCACTAACATGAGTGAAATCCATCGATTGATCCCCTTTACCGTTGATGACTGGGGGCTCACCAGCAAGCACTCTTTTGATAAAAGTATTTATCACTGATGTATAATATGCATCTGTGCTCTGCTTTTTGCCGTATACATTAAAATATCTTAAGATATTGTATTTTATGTTGTGTTTTTTTGCGAGAAATTTGAGCATGTGTTCTGCACATAGTTTTGCTGATTCATATGGTGTTTGTGGGTTAAGAGGGTGCTTCTCGTCAACAGGTAGGTATTCAGGTTGTCCGTAGACGCTTGATGTTGATGCAAACACTACCTTTTTGACGCCAAAGTCAATCGCTGCCTGAAATATGTTGAATGAACCAACAAGGTTCACATCGATAGCTTCCTTTGGAAATTCCTTGCTCCTGTTTATGCATATTGCAGCTTCATGAAAAATATAGTCGACATCTTTCATTACCTTTCTTACGGTATCATCATACCTTATATCACCATGGATGAACTCGACCTTGCCTTCTTTTTCTAAATCCAAGATATTATTGCAGTTTCTCGACAGATTGTCTATGACCCTAACAGAATATCCCTCGTCAAGAAGCCTCCTAACTATGTGATAACCAACAAAACCTGAACCGCCTGTGACAAGGCACAACCCCTTTCCTTTGCTCTTTATTTTTACCACCACCTTGTTCTATTATCAACCTAACAATTTCCTGAGTGTGTTTTTGACATCGACAACTTTATCCTTGATTTTTAGCAAATCATCTCTGAATGCAGATTCATTATTCATGAGGATGATTGCGTCCATGTTAGCTATGTCTTTAATAATATCTATGCCGAACTCGTTGTAGACCTCAGTTCTGTTATACATTGGATCCAAACCGAAAACATTGAATCCTTTTTCCTTCAGCTTCTTTATGAGTGTAATGGACATGCTATATGCCTTTTCCTTGACACCTTCTCTGTAACTCAGGCCGATGATTCCTACATTTTTCTTGTTTCCTGCAATCTTTATAATCTTAGCAATATAATAGTCAATCATCGAATCATTAATCTCTCTTGCAAGCTTTATCAGAGGGACATTGAATTCATTTATCATAAACCAAGGATAGACTGGGATGCAGTGTCCGCCTACGTTTCCAGGGAGGTGCAGATTGCAATACTCATGGTTTGCATAATGTCTTATCTCATAATAATCAAGCCCTTTGCTTTCGCAAACCTTGAAAAGCTCATTTGCAAGAGCAATGTTTACATCTCTGTAGACGCCTTCACAGACCTTTATCATCTCTGCAGTTCTTATGTTTGATACAAGCTGTACGTTCTTGCAGAACATTGAATAAAGCTCTTTAGCTTTTTCCCCACTCTTTTTGTCAAAGCCGCCGATTACTTTAGGAAATTCTTTGTATCTTGATATTGAATATCCTGTCATGATTCTTTCAGGCGAATAAGCAAGGTGATATTTCTTGTTTGAGTTGTCGAGTACCGGCTTAAGGATCTTTTCGGTCGTTCCAGGCGGCACAGTTGTTTCTAAGACCACGATGTCTCCATCGTTTATGACCTTGGAAACACTCTCAAATGCCTTTTTAAGTATCGAGAAATCTGGTTTCTTGTTATAGTCTATGAACAACGGAACGATAATTATAAATGTTGTAATCTCTCCAGGTTTTCCTGGGCATGTTGAGTAATCGCTTGTCGCCTTTAGCCCTTTGCCGCCATGTTTTTTGATTAGTTCGCTAAGACCTGGCTCTTCTGGCAAAGGGTTAATGCCATTGTTTATCTCATCAACCCTGTTCTGTGATATATCAACCCCTATGACCTCTATTCCGCTGTCTGCAATCACTGCGGCAAGAGGCAGCCCTGCTTTCCCTAATCCCACCACACAGACTCTCATATTGCCCTCCTTTCTGAAGAAGACTTAAGCAGCATATCAGCAATTTTAATCGCAGTCAGACCATCCTCTCCACTTATCAATGGCTCTTTGTTTTCGTTAATACAATTGACAAAATGCTCAATCTCTGCGAGCAAAGGCTCTTTCTTATTGATTGCAAACTTTATCATCCTGCCTTCACTTACACCTCTCATGATATCTGCATAATCAAGATTGTTTGTGACTTCGGCATTCTCATAGAATATCAACTCCTGCTTTAGGTAATTTACGACGAACATCCCTCTCTCACCAGTTATGTAAAGCTTCCTTATCTTTGTAGGAGTAAGCCAGTTGATATTCATGTTACATATTATTCCATTTTCAAACCTTAACAGGCCACTGAGCATATCTTCATATTTTGAGTTTATTTTCTTTTCAGTTTCAGCATAAAGACGCTTAACCTCCGAACCTGTTATGTACCTTATGATGTCAATGTCATGGACAGCAAGATCTATTACAACACCTACATCCCTTATCCTCCCAGGATATGGGCCAATGCGGTTGACATCTATCTTATACACCCTTCCTAGTTCATTATTGTTTATTCTTTTTTTGAGTTCGATTACTGCAGGATTGAACCTTTCAATATGACCTACCATCAGCTTTAGGTTTTTCTTTTTGGCGAGGCTGATAATGTTCTTGCCTTCTGCTGTGGAAACTGCAATTGGTTTTTCCAGAAGAACATTGATACCTTTATCTAACGTATTGCAGGACACTTCAAAATGGTTTATTGTCGGAACAGCTATCGACACAATATCTATCTTTTCTTCTGAGAGCATCTTTTTGTAGTCTGTGTAAGCCTTGCATCTATAGTCCTTAGACAACTTACCAAGCTTGTTTTTATCAGGGTCTGCGATTGCCACAAGGTTGACGTTGTCAAGACCAAAGTAAACTCTTGCATGGTTCTTGCCCATCAGACCAACTCCGATTACTGCTGCATTAAGCATATTTGATAACCTCCACTATTTTTTTGATATCATCTTTGGAAACACTTGGGTGGACAGGCAGTGATAAAACTTTTTCTGAGGCAGATTCCGAAACCGGTAAATCGCCTTTCTTATAGCCTGCCTTCATAAAAAAAGGGTGGAGATGAAGTGGTTTTGGGTAGTAGATTCCACATCCAATATCATTCTTATTTAAGTGTTCTATTAGCTTGTTTCTGTTTAGTCTAAACCCATCAACCTTGATAGTGTATTGATGAAAAACATGCTTCGTCCCGGGTTTTATATATGGCACACCTATCCCTTTGATATCCTTTAGACCTTTTGTTAGTAATCGTGCATTCTCAATCCTTCTGTCTGTAAATGCGTCCACTTTTTCAAGCTGAGCTAGTGCTATTGCAGCCTGCAGGTCCATCATCCTATAATTATATCCAAGATCAAAATATTCATACCTTGTCTGTTCTGACTGCCCATGATGTCTGAAGCGCCTCGCAAGCTCAGCATAATCCCTGTTGTCTGTGGTTATTATTCCACCTTCTCCGCTGATGATATTCTTTGTTGCATAAAATGAGAAGCAGGCAAGGTCACCAAGCGAGCCAGCCATCTTCCCATCAATCTGGGCGTTTACTGCCTGACACGCATCTTCAACTACTTTTATTTTCTTGTCTTCAGCAATCTCTGATATCGCTTTATAATCATAAATCTGTCCGAAAAGGTCAACTGGGATGATTGCCTTTGTTTTTGGGGTGATCTTTTCGATAACAGATTCAGGATCTATGTTGAAAGTATCCTCTTTTATATCCACAAACACAGGCTTTGCACCCTGCATGATTATAGGGTTTGCAGTTGCGACAAAGGTGAATGGGGTTGTAATCACTTCATCACCTCTCCTAACCCCTGCTGCATAAAGGGCAGCATGGATTGCGGCAGTACCTGAGTTTACTGCAACCGCATGTTTTGTTTTGCAAAGCTGTGCAAACCTTTCCTCAAGCTCCTTTACTTTAGGTCCTTGTGCAAGAATACCAGATTTTAGAACCTCCATAACATACTGCGTTTCAGTTTCGCCGATTAATGGTTTTGCTATTGGGATCATTTTATCTCATTGAGTTTTATTTTACATTCTCTACATTCATCAGAATTGTCAAACTTTTTTCCACATTTACATACATATCCTACGATTTTTCCTGGATTTCCTATGACCAAACTGTAATCTGGGACACTTTTTGTCACTACAGTCCCTGATCCAATCATGGCATATTCACCAATATCTATCCCAGGAAGTATTGTTGCATTAGCACCTATCGATACCCCTTTCTTGACTGTTGTCTTGTATAATTCCCAATCTTTGTCTGATTTCAGTGTTCCATTATGGGTTATTGCTCTTGGGTTCTTGTCGTTTGTGAAGCAGACATGAGGTCCTATGAAAACCCCATCTTTAATTGTGACGCCATGATATACAGATACATTGTTCTGTATCTTGACTTTGTTTCCAATCTTAACACCAAAATCTATATAGACACCTTTGCTGATGATGCAGTCTGAGCCTATTGATGCATTCTCTCTTATCTGGGCCCAGTTCCATATCTTTGTGTTTGCTCCGATACTTGCATCTTTAGAAACATCAGCAGTCTTGTGTATGTATACATTATCCTTCATGAGTATCAACGCAGAATATAACAAGGCTATTTAAAAAGTTTATTAATAATAAGCTCTTATTTACATTGCCTTTTGGTTTGGTCAAGCACTGTTCATCGCTTCTGTGCAGGAACGTATCTTCTTAGCCTGAAATAAGGGTTATCCTTGCTAAGTCCAGTCTCTTCTGTTACATCAACAGTGTTAGCCATCAGCCACTCAAGTTTTTCAGGATAATTCTTTATGCCTGGTTTGCCTTCACTTGATTCGTCTATAGTTAGGTCTTGGTTGAATTTTCCTAGGCCCCATGTGCCTTGTACACTGTAGAGATTAATTAGGAAGTAGCTGAGTTCGCCCGCATCGGCTTTTTCTTCCATCCATTCTTCATTTACATAAGCATATACTGCGCACGGTTTTTCTGTATAATAGTATAAGCTCTTATCATATATCCCAGCGACACATGAGTAGGTTTCTTCCTTTAGGTTATTGTTTATGTAGTTAGCAATCTTTTCTATCTCAGATGGCTTGTAATAATAAGCCATCCTTGTTGTGGTAAGAGCAATAGGTATAATCAGGTTGAATATCAAGAATATCCCTATCACAGCGGAAGCTAGCAATCTTCTTGTCTTTTTGCTCATCCTGATCCAATACACAATAAGTGATATACTTGTCAGACAGATCATTGCCATCAGAAAAAAAAGAGTGAAGTATTCCGAGAACACCATTTTATAATATCCATATAAGTTTAGGTGTTCCATCATCTGCTGGGCAAAAATCCACTCTGCAGGAAATAATAATGGGAAGATTTTCAATATAATGATGTAATACAGGATAGTCATCCCACCCATAATACTAAGGCCAATGCTTTTTTCTTTGATATAAGATCTTTTAAATATCATAATACCTGTTGCAGCGAGGAATACAAACGCAAAGACAATAATGTCCTGCCTAAGAGGAGCAATCTGTTTTTGGAGAAAAAAAGGTATTGGTGTTATAATCGCAGAAAATACAAGCACACCGTTGATTTTGTCTCCAATATTTTTTATGCAATGGTACAGTCCGAATAGTGCAGGTATGAATATTATCCCCATAAAAGGTGTCAGGAAAACAGGCCCATCATTGTATAAGATTGATGTGGTGATGGTGTTGACAGTTTCTGTTCTGCCAACAGCTTTTCCTGCCATAACAAAGAACTGTTCAAAGAAGGAATGGTCACCCCAAAGGAAAGGGAGCAAGAGGTATCCTATGTATGCTATTGCCGGAAGAGCCATTGCTGTAAAGAAATGGAGAAATTGTACCTTCCAATATTTTTCCTTTTTTCTGTACTGGAGGTAAAGGTAAGGCAAGAGCCCAACAAGAGGGACAAGGCCGCGGAACTGTGTCGTTAGCTGGCTGAGCAGCACAAACAGCCCTGCAAGGTAGAAGCAGTAGTTCTTCTTCTCTTCAAATCCCTTGAAGACAAACAGGAATATGAGGAGCAGGTAGAACATGAGGAATGGGTTCAGTATCCCAATCCTTGAGAATGCTATTGTGAATGGGTTTACTGCAAAAAAGAAGCTTGCCAATAATGCGATCTCATTGCTGTAATACCTTTTTAGGATGATAAAGAGGAGCAGGATGTTTATCGTGCTTATCAGCGCTGCAGGAAACTTTGATGCAAATGTCGTGTTTCCGAAGATGGCGACAGAGATCGTATAAGGCACAGGTGCCATCGGCCTTATGAAAACATAGTTGTTTCCCCAGCTTATGGGCTCATCAGGCCCTTTTATGTAAAATGGGTTGATCTTGCCTTCAAGGATCAGCATTGCCTGTTTTGCATACTCAGAATCGTCGCCACCTGAAAGCCCTCCTGAATTATACATCCTCAGGAAAAATCCCAACAGGATGATTGTGATAAGGATAATATACTTGTACTCTTCAATAAAACTTTTTTTTGACCTGTTTTTTCTGACCATTTTATATATTATAATATTTTTATCAGCTAGAGTGTTATTTTATAGTATTATTTTATGGTTATGGTTATTTTTGATTATTATCTGTTTTTCCATTTTTTCCTGTTATCTTTTCCAGCACGATCAGTGTCTTGAATGCATGGAGCCTTTTGAATGGCATTGCCCGGTCTGCCTTTATCAGCAGCCCTGCCATGAAGTTTGGTATGAGGCTTATTCCGCAATATCCGCCTATGAGCGGATAAAGGCTGCCAAAAAGATCCCTCTTGACTATCCTGAATCCAGGATGCCTGTTCTTGAAGCTCTTTAGCCTTTTGAAGAAGAGCACTGTCGCAATTGCAGTGTTTCCGTCCTGGGCATTATTCCCCACATCCAGGTTTTTCATGTCAACATTCTCATGGTGGAAAAACCTGTGCATCAGATAGGAAGGAGGTGAGAGAAACGGCTCTACAATGATCAGTTTTCCGCCTGGCTTAAGGATAGTCAGCATCTCATCAAAGAAGCTGTCGAGTTTCATGAAATGGTGTATCCCATGGATCACGACTGCTGCGTCGACCGACCCTTTGGCAAAAGGGGGTCTTGTCGCATCACAGATCAGGTCCACATGTCTTGTCAGCTCGATGTCAGTGCAGATGCTTTCAGGCCAGTAATCCTTGAATGTGCCTGTGCCGCCTGCGAACTCCACTATGTTATTTCCCTTCTCCAGATACGGCCTGAACCTGTCATACCATGCATAAAAGAATCTCCTGAGTATCTTCTTCTTTTCCCAGGCTTCCCTGTATCTCTCGTTTTGGCTATTGATAATCTCCACCCCATATATTATGGAAAAATTATGGAAAATCAGTTGTTCTCAAAATACTCAAGACCATGATAATCCTGAAATATCCTGAGGTTTTCTCACAAAAAAATCATGGTCTTTGAAATCAGAAAGCTTTTAAATAGTTTATGATTCATCCTCCTGGTCATGGAGCTAAGAAGATACCCTATGCATTATAACATCAGCGTCAGGTACAGATACAGGGCCATATCACGGATGCTAAAGCCAGGGCCGCAGAAAAGGCTGCTTGATGTGGGATGCGGGCTTGGGTATATGACAGCAAGGCTTTCAGGCAGGTTCCAGGCAACAGGGATAGACCTTGACAAGGACTGCATAAGGTTTGCAGCGGATCAAGATCCCAAAGGGAAATACATGGTTGCTGATGCAGGCAAAAAGCTTCCTTTCAAGGATGACACTTTTGATTATGTGATATCCTCTGAAGTTATTGAGCACGTAGAGGATGACAGGCTGTTTCTAAATGAGATAAGGAGGGTGCTTAAGCCAGGCGGGCTTGCAGTCATCACAACACCTTCTTCAGAGGGGCTTGTAAAGGTCTCTGACAAATGCCACAAGCACGGGCTTGAAAAGCATTTCAGGGAGGATTACACAAGAAAAGAGCTTGTCAGCAGGTTTTTGGAGGCAGGCTTTAGGGTTGCCAGTGTAAGCTATTCAATGATACTCTTTACCCAGCTCTTTATGGAGCTGACAAAATCAGTCTACAGCAAAAAAGACAAGGCTTTCTCGAAACAGAGTGACATATTAAAGGCGAACAGCTCAACCATGTTTAAGGTCTACAAGAGCCTGTTCTTTATTCCTATGCTGCTTATCTATGTCGACGAGTTCATGTCACTCTTCCTGAAAGGCGCAAACATCCTTGTTGCAGGAAGAAAGAGGCAGGCTGGGCCAGGTAGCAGGAATACTTCCCTGACATAGCTTCTGGAACATGCGCCATTGGTCAGGTCCGCTCTGTTTTTTCATAAAGCATATATTTTCATAAAGCATATAAATAGATCCAGCCAGATATTGAGACAGTGAAGAGAATGAAAAATAAGAAATGGCTTTCGTTTGCTGTGTCTGTGGTTCTGACGTTAGCTATATTTGCAATCCTGTTCTCTAGGATCGACCTGGCCATGTTCATGGACAGTGTCAGGAACATCAGCATATGCGCACTTCTGGTCTCGCTTCTTGTCCTGGTGCCGATATTTTACATAAGCGGCTACAGGTGGAAGCTTATGATAAGCGATTATAAGGCTATAAGCGTCAGTGAAGGGATCAAGACCTATCTTCTGAGCCAGAGCCTGAACACCATCACCCCTTCAAGGATAGGCGACCTGGGAAAAGCCTATTTTCTTAGGGACAGCAGGTTTAACATGAAGATAGGGGCAGCAGCAGTCATACTTGAGAAATCGTTTGACCTGATAAGCATACTCTTGTTTGCAGTGCTTGGCGTGCTTTTTATGAAGACAGGCTTTGGCATGGCTTATTACATAATCCTGCTTCTTTGCCTCTTGCTGGCCTTTCTTGTTGTTGCGTTTACTGCCAGGCTCGGCAAAGGCAGCCTGGTCTGTAGATGCGTCAGCTTTCTTATACCTTTCAAGAGATTAAGGTCTCTGGCGCTTGAGATGCTATCTTATTTTGATACAGTGAGAAAAGACAGGAAAAAGGTCACGATAGTGATCTTGTCTTCGTTTCTGCTTTGGTTTCTCCATCTTTTCCAGGGGTATCTCTTCTTCTGGGTGGTTGGCCAGGACATTGGATTTTTTATAGCGCTTGGGCTGATCCCTATAGGCATCCTGGCAGGGATGATCCCTGTGACAATTGCTGGCATGGGGACAAGGGATGCTGCGTTCATATTCCTCTTCTCATCATATGCGCCTGCACAGGTGATGATACTCTTTGGGCTTATCTTTTCGCTTCGTTATGTCATCCCTGCATTACTGGGGCTGTTATGGGTAAACAGGTACATGGTGAAAAGCCAATAAGCCCAATTGTAAAGAGCCAATAATACAACAACCAATATAAGGGACGGATTTCAGATTAAGAGCCTCTTTTTTCAAAGTTCTTTCAATAAATTTTATAATTTCATAATTTTGTAATTTCATAAGCTTTATATACAATAGCCCGACACTTCTCCTTGCAGATGAAACGCGCAAATGCTCTTACATCAGGCAACACGCTTGCAGCCAGAATGGCTCTTGCATCCAATAGAACTGTTACAGCCGGCAAAGCTCTTGCATCCAACAGCACTGTTACAGCCAGCAAGTCTCCTGCATCCGGCAGCAGCAATAGGGCAGTATCCAGCAGCGATAGGGCAGTATATTCAGACAAGGCCCTGATCATGATCCCGCGTCTCCTGAGCCTTCTCAACAGGAACGAGTTTTCAAAGACATATGGCTCATTCCAGAGGACATTCTGGCTCGACAAGAGCGATGACTTTGTAAATGCGCTTCCGCAGTTCGGCACACAGTCCCTTGCGCTTGTCTATTCATACCCATTTCCAGGGAGCATCTATTACAGGAAGGAAAAGATAAAAAGATGGACGCTTGCAGCGATGGACTACTGGACAAGGATCCAGCACAGCGACGGCTCTTTTGATGAGTTTTATCCTAACGAGCGCGGCTGGGCAGGACCTACAGGATTCCTTCTTTATTCCATGGCACAGTCATACAGGCTTGTAGGCGACTCGATGTCAAGCTCGTTTAAGGACAGGTTCCTTGAGACCTGCAGGAAAGCTGCGGTTTTCCTTGGCAAGTATGACGAGGAAGGCATCCTTGCGAACCATCACGCGATGGCGTTCATGCCGATATACCATGCTTATGACCTTCTGAAAGACAAGAGGCTCCTTAACTATTACAGGGACAAGATCAACTATTTTTACAGGCTTGTCTCAAAAGAGGGATGGTCGCTTGAGTATGATGGGGCTGATCTGGGCTACCTCTCAGCAACAGTGAGCTTCCTTGCAAAGCTGTACAAGCTCAACCCTGACAAAAAGATACTTGAGACAGCAGAAAAGTCTGTAGGGTTCCTGAAATATTTCGTCTATCCAAATAACTATTATGCAGGAAGCATGGGCTCAAGACAGACGCTCCATTTCTATCCGCATGGATGCGAGTATTTCTCGTCGAAGATACCAATCGCTTCAGTTGTTGCTGACAGGATGCTTGCAGGGCTCTCTGAAGGGAAGCTTGTCCCGCCGCAGATACAGGCAGACCGCTATTTCCTATACAGGATACCTGAGCTCCTTGAGTCGTATATCGATTACGGCAAAAGGCCTGCAGCGAAGCGCCCTCTTATGCCTTATGAAGAAAGCCAGTTCACAAGGCATTTCCCGCATGGAAGGTACTATGTAAGGAAAGGCAGTGATTATTATTTTATTGAGAACATGGCAAAGGGCGGCGTTATCAAGATATTTGACAAGGACAACAGGCTTGTGTTCAATGACAATGGGATAATAGGCCAGATGAACAGCAGCACCTACACCAGCCAGTGGGTCGACAAGGATTACAAGACAGAGGTCAGGGATGGCCAGGTTGTGGTACAGGGAAAGCTTAATACTGTCCCTGAGAAGGTATTCAGCCCTTACAAGGGAATGCTCTTTAGGTCAGTCATGCTTACTGTCGGCGCCAACACATATCTCTCTTATAAGCTTAAGGGCATGATCAGGAACCTTATCATATTCGGTAACAAGAGGTCACCTGTCAGTTTCAGGAGGACTGTTGATTTTGATGACAAGAACAGCCAGATCACTGTGAATGATGAGATCTGCAACAACTCAAAGAAGCCTTTTAAGAAGCTGAAGATCGGCGACGAGTTCTTTGTAAGATACGTGCCGCAGTCGATGTATTTCCAGCCAATAGAGCTTGAGCTGCAGGGTGATTATGTGCCTGCAAAAAACCTAGCAGGGCTCAGGGACGGCTCCAGGCTGAGATTCACAAGGACAATAGACCTTAGGGACGGCAAAGTAAGAAAGAGATACAGTTGAATCCTGGTTTAGCAAGCAGGTTCTGCCCCTATTTTATGCTGGATGGAATTGGCACTGTTCGATAAGCTGGAGTGATTGGTTTTTGTCATTTCATACATCATTTCAGATTGTATTATCTTACTATTTGATCTTCCTTATGATAAGGTCAGCAAGCATCCCAAAAAGAAATATCTGCACAGCCCCGACAAATAGTACAACTATGCTTATGTCCATGATCTCGCCGAGAAAGGCCATGCTGTAGATGAAGACCAGTATTGCAAGAAGGACAAACAAGCCGGATATTAGCGAGAAAAATTTTATAGGGTTGATCAGCAGGCCCTCTTTGAAGATGATATTTATGAACCTCAAAAAATCCTTTACAGGGTGTATTGTGGATTTTCCCGCACGCTTGTAATACTCAATCTTAACGAACCTTATCCTGCCGCTGTCTGCAATGCACGAGAGCAGGTGAGTTGTTGTAAAAGAGAACCTGTCCGGCAGTATCCTGAAGTATCTTGTTACATCGCTTTTCTTTATGACCCTCAGGCCGCAGTTCAGGTCAGGGATCTTCATCCCTACAAGGAAGTTCGCAAGCTGTGTCAGGATGAACTTTGCAGGCCTTCTGAGCAGAGGGATCTTTGCGCCTTTGCCAACCCTCATCCCGCTTACTATCTCATGGCCTTTTGAGAGTTCGAGCATCTCAGGGATAGGGCTGCAGGGGTATGTTCCATCTCCGTCAGTCATGACTATAGTCTCATATCTTGCTTTTCTTATCCCATCCTTCAGCGAATAGCCGTATCCCTTGTTGATGGTATGTGTGATTATCTCTATCCCATCTATCCTCTCGATTATCTTTGCAGTCCTGTCTGTCGAGCAATCGTTGATTATTATGATCTCATAATCCTTGCCTGTCGAATCAAGCACTTTCCTTAGCTTTTCGACTGTCTCTTTTATTGATGCTTCTTCATTGAATACCGGGATGACTACTGAGAAGCCTTTCCTGTCCCTTTTTTCATCGTCTTTTGCAGGCATTTTTCCTATCCAAATCATGTTTCCTATAACGAGCTGTAGATGAACCCTGCCTTTTCTGCGCTAATCTTTCCGAACAATGATTTTACGTCGACAAGCACAGGTTTCTCTGTCATGATTGACCTCATCTTCTCTAATGTTATCTTCTTGAATATGTCATGGGGTGTTGCTAGGATAACACAGTCAACCTTGCCTTTTAGGTTCTCTAAGCAGATGTTTTTGACATTGAAGATCCTTTTGACCTCTTCATCTGAAAGACACGGGTCGCATCCTATGACGCTGATATTGAACTTTTCAAGCTCCCTTATCAGGTCTTTTGCCTTTGAGTTCCTTGAATCCCTGACATTCTCCTTAAACGTGAGTCCGAGCAGGAGAACCTTGCTTTCTTTTAGCACCTTTCCTGCCTTGCTCAGTCCCTTTACCACAAGCTCTGCAACATGCTTTGCCATGTGCTCGTTGATTGCCCGCCCTGCAAGGATTATCTGGGGCTGGTAGCCTAATTCCTGCGCCTTGTATGTGAGATAATACGGGTCAACACCTATGCAGTGGCCGCCTACAAGCCCGGGATGGTATTTGTGGAAGTTCCATTTTGTCCCAGCAGCCTCGATGACATCTTTTGTGTTTATCCCTATCCTCTCAAAGATCAGTGAGAGCTCATTCATGAGCGCGATATTGAGATCCCGCTGGATGTTTTCTATTACCTTTGCAGCCTCTGCAGTCTTTATGTCTGCTGCCTTGAACACACCTGCTCTTATTATCGACCCATATACCATGGCGATCGTTTCTCTGGATCCTTCGTCCATGCCGGAGACCACCTTTACGATATTTTTAACAGTGTGCTCCTTGTCGCCTGGGTTGATCCTTTCAGGGCTGTAGCCCACCTTGAAGTCTTTTCCGCATCTAAGGCCAGAGGCCTTTTCTATTATAGGTACACAGACCTCTTCAGTGGCGCCAGGATAGACAGTGCTCTCATAGACAACTATAGTTCCTTTTTTGATGTTCTTACCTATGATCCTGGATGATGATTCAAGGTAGGATGTGTCAGGGGCATGGGCTTTAGTAATCGGCGTAGGCACTGCAACTATGATAAAGTTCGCATCACCTATCTTTTTTTCATCAGAAGTGTATTCTATATCTGCCTTTTTCAGCTCTTGGCTTGTCATCTCTCCTGTCGAGTCTGTCCCTTCCCTGAGCTCGTCAAGCTTTTTTTTATTGATGTCAAAGCCTATAACCTTTTGCAGTTTGCCGAACTCTACTGCCAAGGGTAGCCCTACATACCCAAGCCCCACTACACAGATCCTGATATCCTTCAGCTGCTTTTTTTGTTCTTGAACCATCTTACTGTTTCTTTTAACCCTTCCTCTACGCATATTTTTGGCCTGTATCCTATGACCTTTTCTGCAAGGCTTATGTCAGCCAGCGAATGCCTGATATCACCTTCCCTCTCATCGCCAAGCTCAGGTTCAATGTCACTGCCAATTATGCTGTTGAGCATCTCAACGAGCCTTATCAGGGTGATCCTGCTGCCTGTTGCGATGTTAAGCACTTCTCCATGGAGCTTTCTTTCTGTGCAGAGGATGTTTGCCTCAACCACATTCTTTATGAAAGTGAAATCCCTTGTCTGCAGCCCGTCTCCGTATATCAGAGGCTGCCTTCCTGCCAGGATTGAGCTGATGAACTTTGGCACGACTGCAGCGTATTCTGATGCAGGGTCTTGTTTCGGCCCAAAGACATTGAAATACCTTAGCGAGACAGTCTCTATGCCATATAGGTCACAGAAAACCTTGCAGTAATGCTCACCAGCCAGTTTTGAGATTGCATATGGCGAGAGTGGCATAGGCTTCATCTCTTCTTTTTTAGGAAGGCTCTCAGATTCGCCGTATGCTGAAGATGATGCAGCGAACACGACCTTCCTGACTCCAGAGTCCCTTGCTGCTAGGAGGACGTTTAATGTGCCGTCTATGTTCACATGGTTTGATGTGAGCGGATCCTTCACAGACCTTGGGACAGAGGGTATTGCTGCCTGGTGGAGCACGAAGTCCATTCCGCAGCATGCCTTTTTTATAGCATCGGCGTTGCATATGCTGTCATTGATAAACTCTATCTTGCTTAAGATACCCTTTATGTTGTCGATGTTCCCTGTTGAGAGGTCATCGATTACCCTGACCTTATGCCCGCGCCTTATGAGCTCCTCACAGATGTTTGAGCCTATGAAACCTGCGCCTCCTGTTACTAAAAATGATGACATCTTTTCCGTCCCCTGCATACATAAATCTCTAATAAATACCTATTGCCTTACTGTATCTGACTATTTGAAGTCCATTTAAAAACTTTATGCAACATTGGCATCTTTGGGTGTGTGATGTTGCGCGCGATATGCATACAATACATGCCAATAAGATGCGGCAGAGATACTTCTTTATGCTGCATGAGATGTATATAATGTATATAATATATGCATGCTATCGCCACTACATATGGGGTTTATGGTGTTATCTTTTGTCGTGGTTTTTGAGCCAGTCATACATCATGCTGATGCCTTCCCTGAATTGGACCTTTGGCCTGTATCCCAGCATCCTTGCTGCCTTTGTTATGTCTGAGTAGGTGGTGTCGACGTCGCCTGGCTGCATCTTCTCCCTTTTTATCACAGCCTGTTTGCCAGTAACACTCTCTATTACAGCTATGAACTCAGAGAGTGTGATTGGGTTTGAATTGCCAAGGTTAAATATCTGGTATCCGTCAAGCCTCTCCATAGATGCGATTATGCCGTCGACAATGTCTGCTACATAGGTGTAGTCCCTGCTCGTGCTGCCATCACCATACATATCTATAGGGATTCCTTCTGCTATCCTGCTCAAGAACTTGTATGGTGCCATGTCCGGCCTTCCCCTTGGCCCGTATACTGTGAAGAACCGCAGGCAGCTTATGTTGATGTTGTATAGGTGATGGTATGCATAGCAGATGAGCTCTCCTGCCTTTTTTGTCGCAGCGTAAGGCGAGATCGGCCTATCCAGCTGCATATCTTCACTAAAAGGGACTTCCCTGCAGTTGCCATAGACGCTTGAGCTCGACCCGAACACGAAATACTTTATGCTGTTTTTCCTTGCCTCTTCAAGCAGGTTTATTGTTCCGGATATGTTGACCTTTGCATATAATCCAGGATCTTCAATCGATGGCCTTACGCCAGCTCTTGCTGCCAGGTGTATTATCCTGTCAATCCTGTTTTTAGAGAATAGCTTGCCCATCTCACTCCTGTTGCAGATGTCGGCTTTGTAGAAGCTGAAGCTCTTGCTCTTTTTCAGTTTGGCAAGGTTCTGTTGCTTGAATCTTGGGTCATAGTAATCATTGAGGTTGTCGATGCAAAGAACACGATAGCCGAGCTGGATAAGCTTTTCACATGTATGGCTTCCTATGAAGCCTGCACCGCCGCTAACAAGGACTGTTTCCATTTTATTTTGGATCATACCTACGTGTCCATATATGTATCTTCACCCCTTCCTACAGAGATGTATCTTATGCCATTTGCTTTCATCTCAGAGGAATCATATATGTTCCTTCCATCGATCACAATGGGCTTATTCATGACGGATTTGAGATTATCAAGGTCGATGTTTCTGAACTCATCCCATTCTGTTACGACAACCAGGGCATCTGCGCCTTTTATTGCCTCATTAGAGCCAGCACAGAATTCAATGTCCTGGGATTTTAGCGCATCTTTTGCGTTTTTTACAGCTTTAGGGTCATATGCCCTGATCCTGGCACCACGCTTGACAAGCTCCTTTATCAGGACTATCGACGGCGCTTCCCTTATGTCGTCGGTCTTTGGCTTGAACGCAAGGCCCCATACAGCGATGGTGCTGCCCTTGATATCGAGATTCTTTTCTATCTTGGCAAGCAAAGATAGTTTCTGCTTCTCATTTATGTCGTCTACACATTCAAGCAGGCTTGAGCTGCAGCCGTGGTTCTTCATGGTCTGTATGAGTGCCCTTATGTCCTTTGGAAAACAGCTTCCGCCATAGCCTATCCCTGCCTGCAGGAACCTGGGCCCAATCCTGTCATCAAGGCCCATGCCATGGGCAACCTCTTTTATGTCTGCTCCGACTTTCTCACAGAGGTGTGAGAGCATGTTCATGAAGCTGATGCGTGTGGCAAGCATTGAATTTGAAGCGTATTTGATCAGTTCTGCACTCTTGATGTCTGTTATCATAATCGGCCTTCCGACCCTTGCAACCGACCTGTAGATGTGCTCCATGATCTGTTGGGCTTTTTTAGATTCAACACCTATTATGACCCTGTCAGGGTTCTCAAAGTCTTTTAGTGCAACCCCTTCTCTTAGGAATTCAGGGTTTGATACGACATCAAAGCTGGTCCTGCTCTTTTGGTTGTCTTTTATTATCTGCCTTACAAGCTCAGCAGTCCCGACAGGGACTGTGCTCTTGTTTACTATCACCTTGTAGCTGTCAATGTATCTTCCTATATTCTTTGCACATTCCTTTACTGAAGAGAGGTCTGCTTCATGGCCCTTTCCAGGTGGGGTACCTACTGCAAGAAATATGACCTGGCCGTGCTTGACCGCATTTTTTGTATCTGTTGTAAAGGCGAGCCTTTTGTTCATGACATTTGCCTTGAACAGCTCTTCAAGCCCTGGCTCGTATATAGGGATTATGCCTTTTTTCAGGCTTTTGATCTTATTGTCATCTATGTCCAGGCAGAGCACTTCGTTGCCAAGGTTTGCAAGCGATGTGCCTACTACAAGACCGACATATCCTGTTCCTATGACTGTTATCTTCATTATATATATTCATGTCTTCAAGGCACTTATAAAAGTTTTCATGTTAAAAACCACAAACTTTATAAACAGATGTCATGTCCTGACAGATTGTGAACGGCCATAGCGGTTTGGTTACACCCGTTCCCATTTCGAACACGGAAGTTAAGCAGACCCGCGTTCTAGAGCGTACTGCACTTTGTGTGGGAGATCTGGTTCGCTGTTCACACTTTTTTTCTTGAAACTTGCTTAGAGATAAGTTGAGTATCCGCTGATAGATAAGTTAAATATCCAATCTCAAACAAGAGTTCTAATATCATAATAGATTCTAATATCATACGTTATAATATCATACTGGAGCTATATCTACCAGATATGCACTAAATCTCTACTATATATCAATTAGATCTCATTTAGATATAACACCAAATATTTATAAAAGACCGCTGTATAACCCTGATGCATGATCATCGCAATAACAGGCTACATAGGCTCTGGCAAGAGCACTGCTGCTGGTTTTTTCTCTATGCACGGCTACAGGATAATAAATGTGGATGAGCTTGGCCATGAGCTGCTCAGAAACAATGAGGTCAGCGAGAAGCTGAAAGCAGAGTTCGGCATCAAGGTTATGGGCAGGGATTTTCAGGTGGATCGGGACAAGCTGAGCAGCCTTGTGTTCAACAACCCTGAGCGCCTGATAGCATTGAACCGCATCGTACATCCATTCTTAAAACAGCTGATCAAGAACAAGATCAGCAGGAGCAGCGAGAACACTGTGCTTGATGTTGCGCTCTTTAGGGAGCTGAACCTTGATGATGTCGTAGAGAAGGTAATCCTTATACAGACAGATGTCACTAAGATATATGAAAGGCTCAACAACAGGTTTTCAAAAAGAGAGATAATAAATGTCATGAACAACCAGCACATAATAAGCAAGGCAGATCATATAATCGTGAACAACGGCACAAAAGAAGAGCTCAAAAAAAGGGTTGATCAGCTTGTAGGATGCCTTGGCTGAGATATTCCATTCTTCATTTGCCAGACAAAATCCTCTTTTTATTCTTCTGTTCCAGGTATAGGGGTGAAGAATTTCAAGAACGGCATTAGGCCCATCTTCCATATCTTGACTATAGTCATAACTATATCAACTATATATGGTTTAATATCAGGACCAGTATCGCTCCAGCAAACATGAAAGGCGCAAAAGGCAGGGTGTCATAGATTCTGATGCTGTCAAAATCCAGCTTCTTTTGCTTATAGAGCCTTATTATCATGCTGATATCCTTTATGCTGTAGTCTTGGCTCTTGCCTTTTCTTGTATCTTTATGGTCACCTGTCTTTATGGTCTTGCCAGAAAAGATGTTGAGCGCAGAGACCTTCTCTTTAACATACCTGCCTTTGATCTCCCTTATCTCTTCTGCCAAGATCATCTTTCTCCTAAGCGACTTTATCCTGATATCCTTTGTGAATGCGTAATATCCTTGGTAGAATAAAAGTTTTCTGACTATGATGAACACGAATACAAGCATCACAAAGATAGCGATATAGTTCCATGAATATACTTTCCTGTCAAAGACAAGGCGGGCGATCGCAAGGGCAGAGAGGATATAGGCCGAAGCCCTTCCCATAGTCTTCTCGATAGTGATTGTAGCGCCGATAAGCACGACCATGATCAGAAATGCGTATCTTGAATCGTTTTTGAGCAGCTCAAGAGGCCAGAGTATGACGAACATAGACAGTGCAGGCAGAGATATGCTCTTTAGAGACAAGCTGTCTTTTCCTGAGCTGATGATATTTTTCAGCCTGATGGAAAATACCACCTTTGCTGCGAAGTATATGAAGAATGGCGCAAATGAGAATATGATAAGCGATATGAAAGGGAAATCGATAAGTGACTGGGGTCTTGCAAAAAGAGAGGCGATCATCATCGAGAACACAGAGTAAAGCTTAGCATCACCGGCTGTCCAGAACCCAAGCTGCCAGAGCAGGAATCCAAAGACAAGCGCAAGGACAAGGTTTGCAAAGGTGAATACGAACCAGCTGAATAGATACCTGCCGGATATGACATCGATTATGATCTTTACTCCAACTATTGCTGAGAAAAATAAGGCAACTGCTATCAGGTGTTTGTTTTTTATCTTTCCCTCATTTATGTCGGTAGCTGATGCCATGATGCCGAGGACAGTTATCAGCAGGATGACCAGCCAGCTGAACATCACGCATCACCTGTAATCTCTACGCCGTCTGCAATAAGCTTCTTCTGCCTGATCTTCCTGTTCCTTTCAATTATTAAGGGAAGGTTCATCAGCGCATTCTTGGCAGACCTGGCATCCATGCCCAACAGCTCAAGAAAGCTTGCGATATCTGCTGGTGATCTCATGTCAAGGGCAGTCTCTGCAAACGAGCCGACAATAACCATGCAGTTGTATTTCTTGCACAGCTTCAGGTTCTGCATGATCCTTCCAAGTATTGGCTGGTAATGGTTAAGGCTGTTTATGCCTGCAAACGAGATTCCATATGCGACATGCTTGCCTTTTGCAATCTTGCATATGACTTCATTGAGACCTGAGTTCCTCTGGTGCATTGAATCGCGTTTCTTGTGGTCTTCCATCCCTATTACTATATCTGGCATGTATTTTTCCACTGTCTCACGCGTATCTTCAGAAGTCTTTACAATGACAAGGTCTGCCTTGTTCCTGGCCTTCTGCACATCCTTTGGAGAAGCGATTATCCCATGATGAATCCTTATCCTTGCTGATGGGTTGTACCTGCCTGCATTTTTGTAGCCCTCAAGGCTGTATGTCAGGCATAATTCCCTGTAGCCGAGCTTTTCAGCCATGGCAATCAGCTCGTCTTCATTGTTGTTTGGAAATACTATGTCTGCATAAGGCATAATGCCTTGGTTAGTCTCGAGCATTAATAATCTTTTTGTTTTTCTGCATAGTTAGCTGTGCACCAGGGTTTTCTCTTTGGATATTGGATGTATATTTCAAGAGGCATTGAAGAATGGCTATTATATCTTATAGAAACAGAAGGCTGTTAACCTATACAGGCTTGTTCAAGATGCATGATGCAGACTGGCTTCAGAAAAGCCATGGGTATTTTCTTTTGACCTCTTCTACAAAAACACCTGGCCTGTATATTCCGTGCTCTGAAATTATCCCGCTAATCTTTGTCGGTTCAACAAGCTCAAATGCAGGGTTGTGTATAGTAATCCTTTTCGGGGCGCTTTTCCAGACCTCATCTCTGTTCCGATTCTCGATAGGCTCGTCTATTCCATAGATGCTCTTTGGGTCGAACTTCCATGAGTCTGTGCAGAAATAGACAGGAACCTCGTATGTGTTTGCGATATCTACAAAAAGCTCGGTCCCGATCTTGTTTATCACTGACCCATCTGACTGTACTGCATCTGCACCAAACAGGCAGATGTCTGCTTTTTTTAGTGCCAGCCTTGCAGCAGAGTCTATGTAATGGCTGACCTTGATCCCAGAGCCAGAGAGCTCTTTTGCAGTGATCCTTCCCTGGAAAAGCGGCCTTGTCTCTGTGTTATGCACTTCAAAGCTCTTGCCCTGTTTTTTTGCCTCAAGAAGTATGCCAATGACACTGGATGAGTGGCAGTGGGTAAACACAGTGTAGCTTTCCCTTACCTTCCTTGCACCGTATGTCTTTATATTCTGCTCAGCAGAGCTGAAGTGTTCAAGGACTGATCTGATGTGCTCATCAAGGCTTTTTGTAAGCAATACTATGTCATCATGAGGTGAAAGGCCAGACAGGATATACTGCAGTGCGTTTCTCATGCAGGGTTCAGTTGGCCTTGTCTTGACCAGCGTGTTCATGGCAGCATGAAGCTCTCTTAAGAGCTCTCTTGGGTATATTGCTTTTGATGCTGTAACCACATGATAGAGGGATTTTACTGCCTCTTTTGCAACTGCCTGCGCACCCTGTATCTTCAAAGATTTCAGGTCTGCAACAACCTTTTCAAACCCCCTCATAAGGCAAAGGAATTTCATTTATCATTATATAAAGCTTTATTACCATTGGAGAATAATATAAAAGACCTGGCCAGAAAATAATATATTAATTGTCTAAAATTAAAGATATAAAAAATAATATTAATATAAACAAGCTCTATAGAGAGAGGAAAAGAGGATTATCTCTTCTTCTTTTTAGGTTTAGCGACCTTCTTCTTTGGTTTTGCCTTAGGCTTTGGTCTCTTTGCCCTGATGCCGAGCTTAGCCTCAAGTTTCTTCTCTTCTTTTAGTATTATATCTTCTTCTTTTTTCAGCTCCTCTTCTTCTTTTGCAATCCTAAGAGCGATTCTTTCTATATTCAGGTCCATCCTTGCAATCCTTCTCTCAAGAAGGACAAGTATCCTAAGCGAATAGACAATTGCAGCAAGAGTGCCGATAATTATTGATAATATCACAAGTTCAGTTCCTTCCATTTTATAACCTCCTTTTTCAACATAACTTAAGCATTAATTGATAACCCCTTGCCTGCTTTTAATAGCAGAGTGATATAAAAATGTTTCTGTTTGTATGATGGTATTTGAACTTGTATAGAGGTATCTGTATTATGATGTCTCTGTTTGTATGATGATGTTTTCATGAGATGTTCTGCCTTGATACCTTGATATAAGGCTTTGGTAATATAAGGCTTTGTAAGGCTTTGATAAAAATTTATAAATCAAATGCGATTAATGCCAGGCAATGGAGATCACAAAGGAATTCATAAGGAAGTATCACACTGCAAACATCGAGAAGACAAGGGAGAGGATAAGAGAGTCTGTATCTGTTGACAATCTTATTATCCATGCCATAAATAACATTGATGAGCTCCAGAAATCTGCAAATCTTCTTTCAAAGAGGCTCAGGGAGTGGTATGGGCTTTATAATCCTGATTTTGCAAGGGCACTTTCTGATAACCAGAAGTTTTCTGAGATCATACAGAAAAAGTCACGTAAAAAGCTTTTGGACGAGCTGGGCATAACAAGGGGGCAGTCTATGGGCTGTGAGCTTGACAAGCAGGACCTTGATGAGATATTGCTCCTTGCAGCCCAGATTAGCTCGGTGTTCTGCCTTATCAGTTCCCATGAGAGGTATCTTGAATCGCTGATGAAGAAATGCTGCCCGAACATGTTTGCGATAACAGGCACGCTAATAGGGGCAAGGCTTATTGAGCATGCAGGGTCGCTCAAGCACCTTGCAGGCATGACCTCTTCGACTGTCCAGCTTCTTGGAGCAGAAAAGGCGTTGTTTAGGCATATGAGGACAGGCGCAAGGTCACCCAAGCATGGCCTCATAATCCAGCACCCTATTGTTGCACAGGTAAAAAAGGATGACAAAGGAAGGGCTGCAAGAGCCCTTGCTGACAAGATATCTATCGCTGTCAAGGTAGACTATTTTAAGGGAGATTTTATCGGCGATAAGCTAAATAAGGAATTAAAAGATAAGACCTGTTCTTTATGATATACGATTATTATTCTTTAATATTATTCTTTAATAAGATGGCAGTGGTGTCAAAATCTTTTTGATACAAACCTATTTATAGTTGTTTATGCTGTTAATACCATATGCAGATAGAAGGCATTATGCAGACAAAGAAAATGATCCAAACAAAGAGCATGATGCATGCAAAGAGCATTTTTGAATTGAATGCGAAAAAGAGATATTTTGAAGGCTTATTCACCATAATGATTATTGGCTTTATATCAGTCGTAATCCTGTTGTATGTACTTTATTTCAGGAAACTCGAATTTTTTCAGGATTCGATATTTAATGATATTGTGGCTGTTCTTAAGGCACAGATCGCTTCTTTTAGCATAGCAGGCTCGTTTTATGTGGCCTTTTTTGGCGGGCTCTTTTTTATCTTTGTCCCGATGGAAGCGTATTTCTACAGTGCTCTTATGGCAACAGACAGGACCCTGCTTTTCATAATATTTATTTTAGGAATCATAGTGTCGTATTCATCTGATTACCTTATTGGGATGAAGATGTCAAGGATTTCAAGAAGGTTTATATCACCAAAGAAGTTTTACAGCATCAAGTCATACCTGAACAGGTATGGGAAAGCGGCAATCTTTGCTGCAAGTGCAATACCCATGTTCCCATCACAGCAGATTACATTTATCTTAGGGGTATTCAGGTATAACAAGGCAAGGCTTTTCCTGCTGACATTTTCAGGCCAGGTCATAAAATATCTTGCATTGGTTGGCCTTTTTGCATTGCTGAACTGAGCCTGGGCGAGTATGGGTGAGCTTGGGTGAGTTTGGGCGAGTACAGGTTGGCTTAGAGGGCTTTGGTGGGTTTTTGCAGATTCTTAAAAAATGAAAAAAGATATAAATGATTCATGCAAATGATATTCATGATGTTAGTTGTATGATATTAGTTGTATGATGTTATACAATAATTAAAGAATAATCATTGAAAATCTAATAACTAAGATTTAAGAGGGTGGTGTGGTGTTTCACATGGATATGCAGGATAAGGGGGATAAGCGTCTTACGGTTATAAGCCCTGCAGGAATCTCAAGGCATTTTAACCTGCTAAATATCATAGGCAAGAAGGTAATAACAAAGAACGGCAAGGTCTTTGGCAGGGTAAAGGATATTGCATTTGATACAGGCAAGGTGATAGGGATAATAATCAGCTCCTTCTTTGGGATGAAGAGGACAATTATCAGCTGCGGTTATATCGAACAGCTGAACTCTGATTCAGTTGTGCTTAAGATAAACCCTGTCACATCTCTTAAAGGAAAGATCGTTTTTGATAAGGATGGAAAGAGGCTTGGCAGGGTCTCTGAGATAAAACGTGTCGGCACAAGCAATGATTTCAGTGAGGTCACTGTCAGGAGATTAGTATTTTTCAGGCCTGTTCGCATCCTAAAAAAAGATATGGATGTCATAGGGAAGAACATAATACTAAACAAGATAATCAAATAAATGAAATAATCAAATAAATGTCTTATGTTATTGGGCAGTTCTTATACATCATGCCCTTTGTGTTAAAGATGGCTGGAACCGGTTCAACAAAGAGGATAATAACCTCTGATGATATACTTGGGAAAGATGTCGTTGATGTAGATGGCGAGATAATAGGTGTTGTCCAGCAGCTTAAGATAGATAAGAACTCAAAGAAGATAATAGGGATCCTGATTGACCAGGGGTTCATGAAGCCTGACCTGTTCATAGGCCTTGATTATGTCAAGAACTTTGGTGTTGATTCGATATTTCTGAACCGCTCGCCCCTGCCTAAGATAAAAGGCATGGAGGTCTTTGATAGCAACGGGAAGGTGGTTGGTTTTGTGTCTGATATAGAGGTTGATGGAACCAGTCAGGAATTCAAGGCCATAATAATAAGGAAAAACAGGTTCGGGAGAGAGTTCAGGCTAGAGAGCAAGTTCATAAAGACAGTGGGTTATAACATCATCCTAAAGGATGCTGAGCAGAACCTGAAGCTGGAGGAGGTTGTCAGGGGCCAGGCTGCTGAGAGCAATTGAAATAGTAGATGAATATAAATAATATAAATAATGTAAATAGTAGGAGTAGATGAATATAAATAGTAGATAGTTATTCTTGTTCTGAAGATGGAAAAATCCAAGATATTTGAAGTCTATGAGATGCACAAGGGAAGGCATAAGTGCATCTATACAAGATCGTTTGCGCCAGGCAAGAGTGTCTATGGGGAGAATACAGTAAAAAAGGCAGGCGTGGAATACAGGGAATGGGATCCCACTAGGAGCAAGATTGCAGCGGCAATAATGAAGGGCTGCCCAAATATCTTTATCAGGAAAGGCGACATTGTGCTCTATCTCGGCGCAGCATCAGGCACAACAGCATCCCATGTGTCAGACATTGTGCAGGAAAATGGGTTTGTCTTTGCTCTTGATTTCTCACCCAGGGTTGTCCGTGACCTTGTCTATGTATGCATTGACCGCAGGAACATGGCACCGCTTTTGGAAGATGCGAACAGGCCTGATGATTACAAGGATAAGATTACACCAGAAGTTGATGTTGTTTTCCAGGACATTGCCCAGCGCGACCAGGTAAAGATCTTCCTCAAGAATGTGGAGCAGTTCCTGAAGAAGGGCGGCTATGCCCTGCTATGTGTCAAGTCAAGGAGCATCGATGTCTCAAAAAAGCCAAAAGATATATTCAGGAAGGTCAGGTATGAGCTTGAGCAGAAGATCACTATAGTTGACTCAAGGGATCTTGGTCCATATGAGAAGGATCACATGATATTCATATGCAAGAAAAAGTGATTTAGCTTTGCAGAGCGTGTTAAGATACTAAATTTAGGATAAAGCTGTTATTTCACTATCCTCTCCAGCTCTTTTACCTTTTTCTCATCCGCATTGTTCTTTTTTTGGTGGCCCACAATAGTCATTATGCGGCTGTTCTTCTCCAGCTGCTTTTCGATGGGCATCGCCCAAGAGTCATTTCCATCACCATCAAAGCCCACAGCTATCTTTGCGTTCTTGCCGCATTTTCTGCATTTGTTGACCTTGTAATGCTTTTCCATAACATGGTCAGATTCCCAATCCTTGTCTACAAGGTCATTTCCGCAGTACATACACCTGTGCTTGAGATGGTCAGAACTGAAAAGATGATGCGCTGTCATTAATTATCCACTTTTTTACTGATATTTAGTTAGGGTTGCCCCAGTTGTATCTAGTCATCGGCGTCTTGATAGATGCGTCTTGATAAATGTTGTTTTCAAATACTGTCTTATTCAACTTTTGCAGGTTATATTTAAAGATTATGATACTGTAATAGGAAGGTTATGATAATATAATAGAGCTAATTATGATAAGGCTGTCTGCTGTAATCCAGATTTCTGTAATTGATGTGATATCTGTCACAAGCTTGTTGCATTTTTCGGATTGAAATAATAATATTTATAAATGTAACTTTATTCCTGAATAGAAGGAATCATGGGGTGTATTTACAATGAAACTGACTCTTGCTGAACCAAAATATCTAAAGGATAGTATTTCAATCATATCAGAGCTTGTCAATGAAGCTAGGTTTAAGGTAACAAGCGATGCTATAGAGCTTATCGCGATGGACCCTGCAAATGTTGCGATGGTCGTATTCAAGCTTCTGAGCAGCACTTTTGTAGAGTATAAGGTTGAAGAGGATGTCGAGATCGCTGTCAACCTGAGCAACCTGAAACAGGTCATGAGAAGGGCAAAGCCGAACGACACTGTTTCGCTTGAGCTATCAAAAGAGAACAAGCTTGATGTCATATTCAAGAGCAACAATACAAGGAAGTTCTCGCTCCCTATAATAGAGCTTGAGGAAAAGGAGCAGAAGGAGCCTAATCTCAACTTCCCAATATCGATAACCACTTCTGCATCAAACCTTTCTGAAGCAGTGGAAGATGTCGACATTGTTGCTGAATCTGTCTCGTTCATAGGCGAATCATCAAAACTTGTGGTGTCAGCAGAGGGAGACCTTTCAAAGGCGATGATCGAGATAAAAAAAGACAAGGATACAGAGATAGTAGCAGACACTCAGGACAAGATCAAGGCCAAGTACTCGATAGAGTACCTAAAGAAGATGGTTGCGGGAAGCAAGCTTGCAGATACTGTATCTATCAGGTTCAACAGGGACTACCCTCTTCTGCTTGAGTTCAAGACAGTAGACAAGGTCCTTCTTAAGTTTATCCTTGCGCCAAGGGTAGAGAACGACTAATAGCTTAGCTTGAAAACACTAAAGCCAGAATGAACAACTGGCGTTTTTCTTTGTTTTCGTCGATATAGTTAGTCTTTGTAGCTTTCTAATTCTAGTGTATATGGAAATGTTCATTCTTTATAAGGAGTTTGCACAGGAATCTAGTTTCCAGTATGAGGATTCATTTCTATTGGTATTTTGGTAAAATAATATACAAAAAAAATATCTAGAATGGAATTGCGTTGACTTAAATAATCTGGCCAAGAGCATCTCTACTCCCGGCCAGATCAAAGTTTATTGTTTATTTTTTGCCTTTTGCCTTGCCTTTTTTTGCCATTTGGGTGACCTCCGTTTGTTGTTTAGCATCTTCGTCATCATCGTGACGAATCATATTGTTTGCTTTCTTCATTGGAAGAACATTATCCTTTGATTTCTGCCTCTTTTTTTTGCTGTTATATTTCTTTTATATCATAATTGCCTTCAGATTGATGTATGCAACCTGTTTATGTGCCTAATAGTCATCTTTGTCAGGGTCATAGTCGTCATTGTCATCATCATCGTCTTTGTCATATTCGTCTTCATATCTCATTTTCATACCTCCTTTCTTATGCAAGCTTATCATCCATTGAAAGATCATATTTTAGCAGCCCATGCTCCAATGGCCTGCTTTTTGCAAATCTGGGTTCATTCTCTTCTCCTGAGCTTAGCCCATTGTTTTCAAGGTAAGTATTGTCTCTTCCTATAGCAAAGATGTTCTTCTCTGACTCTTTGGCCTGCATTTTGATAGAATTAGAGCAAGCCATGGCAATGCACCTTTGTTTTAGGATTTGGTTTTTGTTATCTTGTTTCAAGACCAACAGCCCCATCGATATCTTTTGCCACTTTCTGAATATCGTCTAATGTGATATCAACTTCTTTTCTGATCTCCTGAATCGTATTTGCCAGGCAGTTCATTTTCAATTCATATGCTGAGCCCATCTTTACGACCAAGCCGGATTTCATCAGTCTCTTCAGATGGTAGATCACTGACCCTCTTGTAGGCTCGACCAATTTCCCAAGCTCTTCACTGGTCTTCCCTTTCTTCTCCTTTGCTGATTTTATCAAGGCCTTTAGGATTATGTAGGCTGTCTTGTCTTGGTCCCTTGGAGTGATGAATCCCAGACTGCCGCATATCCACTCGATATCTTTATCAGTATCTTTTTCTGTAGACTCTTTAAGCTTTTTGATGTTGAATTGCTTTAGGGATTTTTCCATGGCTCCTATTTTTTGTGTCAAATCTATTATTTAAATTTTTCTAAAATATTCAATTTAAGGTTGAATAAATCTACCTATATTAAAATAGTGAACCTAAATAAGAGCTGCTTAGAGGTTCTAAAGAAGCTCTAAATGGGCTGCAGCAGGTTCAGAGGAGCATTAAATAAGATTAAAGATTGCTGTATGTGGTTTTAGGGGGTATGAGAAATCAGGTATTTGTTGAGGTATTTATTGTAATTGATAACATCAATATTAATAAATAAGCTCAGTCTTGCTTTTTTTATGGTCAAAAAGAAAAACTATCTTTGGATAAGCATTCTAATCGTTTGCATGATTGCAATCATGCTATTCTTGAACATGTTAAAGCCAGATAATCCTGCAGAGGATGTGACTGGCAGTGCAGTTATAGAAGATGGGGGTGAAAAAATGGAAATCGTTGTCCTTGAGACGAGTTATGGGAATATTGAGATCAAGCTTGATCGGGAAAAAGCCCCGGTTACTGTTGAGAATTTTGTCCGCTATGTAAAAGAGGGGCATTATGACGGGCTGGTCTTTCATAGGGTCATTGAAGGGTTCATGATCCAGGGAGGCGGCTATACTGCTGATGAAAAAGAGAGGCCCACACATGAGCCTATCATGCTTGAGTCTGCAAACGGGCTCAAGAACACTGTCGGGACCATTGCCATGGCAAGGACAAATGATCCAAACAGTGCGACATCGCAGTTCTTCATAAATGTCGCTGACAATGCATTTCTTAACAATGCGCCTGGAAATGACGGCTATGCAGTCTTTGGCGAGGTGGTATCTGGGATGGATGTTGTTGACAAGATCAAGGCTGCAAAGACAGGATCTAACGGCCCTCATCAGGATTGGCCGCTTGAAAGTATCGTGATAAACAAGGCTTATCTTAAGGCTTAGGCAGGGCATAGATATGCTAAAGGGATATTATGGGTAAAGGCAGGCATAGAGGTATGCGTATGGATTGCAGATTGTCTATTAACCGGCTAATATGAAACCCTCATGATTCTGATATGAATCAGAATCATATCAATTCCCTTTCGTATCAGCCTGTCGATGTTGAATGCTAT
>JAFGRM010000008.1 GCA_016935125.1 Candidatus Woesearchaeota archaeon | reverse complement strand
TCTGGTGAGTATTTTTCAAGGAAATATTTTATGTTATCCCTGAAACTTTCCTGTCCATCTAGGCTAAGATGCGTAATTAAGCCTTCATGGACGATCGCTATAGGCTTATCATTGCCTTTGGCAATAAGATATCCCCCTATTTTTAGGTAATCCATAGGATTTGATGCGTCAAATTTCATGAATACATGATAGGGGTTTGAATCATACCCTTTTTCTTTTCTGATGCGCTCAACTATACCTTTTTTTGCGTTAATTATATTTTCAAGGTCACCTTCAATAAAAAGAGAGTTGCCAGTGCTTGTAAATTCCAATCCTCTTGTCGAAAGGCCAGCCGCAATCTCAAAGACAATGCATTCTCCGAGATTTTTGATTGCTTCATTGGTCGAAAGATGTTTTCCTTCAAGGCTTGTTACTCTCTCTATTGTGTTTTTTGAGAAGCCAGCCATCCATTTTAAGGCATGGAACCATATGCCTGGCCTGTAAATATCAGGAAATGAATATAGATGTCTGGCAATCTCTTTTGCATAAGGCATATCAGTATATCTTGATTTACCTATTGCAATCATAACTGCTATTGAACTTATTATATCATCTTTATGGCTCATAATGACCTGCTAATGTAGCTATATTTTTATATTTTCCGAAATTTACCACTTCAAAGTAAACTGTGGTTGTCTGGCTTTAGGCATTTGCCTGTCCAGATCCATTCTCAGCAGCCATGCAGCGGGTTGATGTCTTATGCGTTGGACTATGCATTGGCCTTTACAATGTATTCGAGCAGCCTATTGTTTTTTTGAGAATAAGAAGGCCCTTTTCTTGACTCCTCTATATATTTCCTGAATCTTTCATATACTATCTCAAACGCATTATCCCCAAAGAAGCTTTCATACTGGTCCCTGATCCAGCTGCTCTTTGGCATCAGCTGCCCATAAAGGAACAGGCTGTCATAGATGAACCCTTTGCCGCTGTCAAGCATGTAATTCTGTGACCTTGTGATGTTAAGCTCAGGGATGTTTTCCCATTGATGCTCAAATTCATCTATCTTTTTATCTTTATCAACTTCTGGGTTTTTTTCTGTTAAGAAATCACGGATCAGCTGTTTTCTTGTGTGGTTATCCAGTATAAGCTCCCTTAGCGAGAGATCAAGCTTTATTGGAGCGATCAGTATCACATCAATGTCCCTTGAATTCTCTCTGTCATATACAAAGCTACCGTATATCCCTAAGTAGCATCCACAATCAAGCAACCTCTGCATTTTTAGTTCTCTTGCCTAACCCGCTTTTACCGGCTGTTCTGGCTTGACTTCTTTTTATTGTTCCTTACAAAGTTACAAAGACAATAAAAAGAATGCAACGCCAACGCCCGGATTTGAACCGGGATATCCCGAAGGAAACTGGCTCTCAAGGCCAGCGCAATACCAGATTATGCGACGTTGGCAGTATCTTTGCGTTTGTGCAATGGTTTTTTGGTTTCTTTATAAAGCTTTTTCTAATCCACTCTCTGGTTCATAACAAATATGAGATGGAATGATATCCATATGGGCTTTTGATGGATAAACTTTATTAATGAGCAGGTTTATCAAAAAGTATGACAAAGTATGAACTTTTTATGAGGTGAACAATGTATGGACAGGAATATTGCGCTTGAATTTGTCAGGGTGACTGAATCTGCTGCTATAGCGTCAGCCAGATGGGTAGGACGCGGCGATAAGAATGCTGCTGACAAGGCAGCAACAGAGATGATGAGAAAGAATTTCAACAACCTTGATATCAATGGAAGGATTGTTATCGGAGAGGGTGAGCGTGACGAGGCTCCGATGCTTTTTATAGGCGAAAAGGTGGGCAAGGGAGCAGGCCTTGAGCTTGATATCGCTGTTGATCCTCTTGAGTGCACGAACAGTGTCGCATATGGAAGGCCGAATGCGATATCTGTCATGGCAGCTGCGCCAAAAGGCACGATGCTCCATGCCCCTGATACATATATGGATAAGATTGCAGTAGGGCCTGAATCTGTAGGAGTGATTGATCTTGACTGGCCTGTTGAAAAGAACCTGGCTGCTGTTGCAAAGGCAAAAGGCATGAAGGTTGAGGACCTGATGGTTATGGTTCTCGACAGGGAGCGGCATGAGAAGCTCATAGCAGATATCAGGAAGACAGGCGCAAGGATAACACTTATCCCTGATGGGGATATCTCGGGTGCTATTGCCCCATGCTTTCCTGATTCAGATGTGGATGTCCTGATGGGCATAGGTGCTGCGCCAGAAGGTGTGATTGCTGCAGCTGCTATAAATGCGCTCGGAGGCGAGATGCAGGCAAGGCTCAAGCTAAGAAACAATGAGGAAAGGTCGCGTGCATTGAAGATGGGCGTAAAAGACCCTGATGCAAAGCTTAGTGCAAAGGATCTTGTAAAGACTGACAGTGCCATATTTGTTGCAACAGGGATAAGCTCAGGCCCGCTTCTTAAGGGTGTTGATTTCACTTCAAAGGGTGCAATCACAAGGTCTGTTGTAATCAGGCAGAAGACTGGAACAATAAGGTTTATTGACACACACCATAATTTTCGCGGGCATAAGAGCCATAATAGATAGATGAGAGCAGAAAGTCGAGGCTAAAAAAGTCAAGACTGAATAAATGATAACCAAGACTAGATAGTTAAGAGGTGAATTAAGATGAGAGCTATTCCAGGAGACCTGATGTTCAATTCTTTAAAAGATCAGAAAACAATCATAATGGCATGCAACACACGCATAACAAAAGGTGTTGCAAAGGGCATACTCCGTGCTGCAAAGGAGCTTGATTCTGCAGTCATATTTGAACTGGCCAGATCCGAGTCAAACCTTGATGGAGGCTATACAGGCCTTACGCCCGCTGATTTTTCAGCTAATATAAGAAAGGCTGCAGAAGATGTGGGGTTTGACATCTGGGCACTCCATGGAGACCATATAGGGGTAAAAAAAGGGACAGCTGAAGAGATTGAAGAGATAAAAAAGCTTATCAAGGCACAGATTGAAGCAGGATATACCTCGTTTGCGATCGATGCCTCGCATCTATTCAATTTCAATGGAAAGACAGTGCTTGAAGAGCTTTCTGAGAATATCAGGGCGACTGTAGAGCTTGCAAAGTTCATAGAGGATCACATGATGCGGAGCTATGGCCTTGAAGTGGAGGTAGGAGAGATCGGAAGAGAGGATGGCTCAGGAAGGATACTGACCAAGCCTGAAGAGGCAGTAACATTCATAAAGGCGCTCAATAAGCAGGGAGTCTGCCCACATATAATCGCGATCGCAAACGGCTCAGCCCACGGCAACACCTTTGACTCTTATGGTAACCTGGTTGAGCAGGTCTCAATAGACATCCCTCAGACAATAGCTGTCGGAAAGGCATTGCGTGACGCACATCTCGACGTGACAATCGCACAGCATGGCATAACAGGGACTCCGCTTTCAATAATAAAAGACAGGTTCCCTCGCCAATACATAAGGAAAGGGAATGTTGGCACGCACTGGATGAACCTTGTATGGGACATCTTAAAGCAGAGAGAGCCAGATCTCTACAAGAGGATCTTTGATTGGACAATAGAGAACCATGGTATAGAGGGCAAGAAAGCTGCTGAGGTCTTTGGCAAGAACGGGAAGTTCGCAATAAAGCAGTTCTTCTCAGAGATATACGCTTTAAGTCCAGAGACAGAAAAAGAGATCGAAGACAAGGCATATTCAGATGCGCTTGAGTTCTTTTCAGCTTTCAATGCAGAAGGCAGCGCATCGATAGTCCGGAAAAATATGAAGTGATAGCAAGTAGTAAGAAGTTATAGCAAGTACAATAAGAAGTTATAATAAGTGCAGTAAGAAGTGATAACAAGTACAGTAAGATATGAGACAGTATCTTTGGGCTAATTTGCTTTTTTTTATCTTTTTCTTCTTTTACCCTTACCTTTTCTTCTTTTGCTCTTACCTTTTTCTCTCTTTTACCCTTACCTTTTCTTCTTTTGCTCTTACCTTTTTCATTCTCTTTCATTGTTTTGATCTTTATAATATCATCTAAATAGATAGCCTTATCATCCTCGCATTATCATCCCCTTATTATAACTTATTCAAAAGAAAAAAATATTAATATTTCCTCTATATAAAGGGGTACAGGCTGGTTTTTTGATAGGGGTTTTTTGATGGTTTTTTAGATGAGATGACCCTCAGTTCAGTCAGACCAGCTAAAAGGTTTTGGTGAATGCTTGCGTGGTTGACCTGACTAAGCTAAAGGATGAGCAGAGACGGCTTGCAAGAAAAGTGGATCTTATAGATGGCTTTTCAAAATTAGATACTGTTGCGGGCTGTGATATAGCATATACAGATGATAAGGTGATATCTGTCATAGTCGTATGCGACATAGGGTCTATGAAGGTAAGGGAGGCCAAGCACAGCGTAATGGACATAAGGTTTCCATACATTGCAGGGTTTCTCAGCTACAGGGAAGCTGTGCCGACAGTTGAGACATACCACAAGCTTGAGCTTGATCCTGATGTTATGATTATCGAGGGCAACGGCATCCTTCATCCAAGAAAGATGGGGCTTGCATCACATGTCGGCCTCTTGACTGACAAGCCGACAATAGGTGTCTCAAAAAAGCTATTGTGTGGGACGCCTGAGAAGAATACAGTCTATATTGGAAAAGAGGCTGTAGGAAAAGTCCTTGATACAAAGGAAAAGGCAAAGCCCATCTATCTTTCTCCTGGGCATAAGGTCTCGCTGAAAAGCTCACTTTCAGTCGTAAAATCATGCCTAAAAGAGCATAAGCTTCCTGAGCCTCTGCATCTTGCGCATAAGTATGCAATGAAGATAAAGCGAAACCTGAAGAAGGGCTAAGCCCGATGAGCTTCTGCATTGTTGCATCGTGTTTTAGAACAATCTTACAGCATGTTTCTGGTGGGATTTAGAGCTGGCTTGCCAAGCTTTAGCTTTAATTCAATAAATATCTAACCTGCCATGCCTTTCTACATTAAAAAAGTAAACTTTATATAGTTGATACATCCCGGATATTTGAAATCTGCTTTGTCTATAGCAAAAACTAAAAAAACAGGGAGGGGACTTGTTATGGAAGACTTATCCATGGGTGAACAATATTTCTGTTGTGAAGAGGAAGAGGACGAAGACCAAAAAGAGCTTCTTTATGATATTGCGTTTGAGGATATGGACGACGAATAGCTGTTGTTGATATGTTTTATTTTTTAATCTATTTTTTTGCGGGTTCTTGAATTAGGCTCTTCTAGAACTATAGGCTGTCATGCCAGAGATGTCTTGAGATTGTAGATGGATCAGGTTCATTACGAGAGCCCGTGGATGATATCAACAAATACCCTTTCGATGCTTCCGTCTCCGTTTACATTTATTAGAATGTTCTTCTGTGCATAATACTCGACAAGAGGCTTAGTCTGCTGCCTGAAGAGGGCAAGCCTGTTTCTTACTGCGTCAGGTGTGTCATCGTCCCTGATCATAAGCTTGCCTCCGCATTTTGTACAGCCTTTTGTCACATCATCATGAAGTGCGCTGTAGACCATGCCGCATGACTCGCATACGCGCCTGCTTGATATCCTGCTGACAGCAACATTCTCAGCAAGCTCAAGATATATAACCTTGTCGACATTGACAAGCCTTTCGAGAGCCTTTGCCTGTTCGATGTTGCGTGGGAACCCATCAAGGATAAAACCCTTGAAACAGTCTTGGGTTGAAAGCCTGCTATGTACAAGCGCATTTGTTATGTTGTCAGGCACGAGCTCGCCCCTGTTGATGTATTCCTGTGCAGTCTTGCCCAGGTCAGTCTGTTCCCTTATGTTCTCCCTGAATATGTCACCTGTCGATATATGTGGGATATTGTATTTTTCTGAGATAAGTTTTGCCTGTGTCCCCTTGCCGCTTCCCTGTGGCCCTATTATTATGAGTTTCATCAGCTTTTAACCTTTGTGTTCATGTTCTTTTTCTTCTTCATGATCTTTTGCGATTATAAACCTAATAACCAATGCACAGTGCCTGGCATTTTGTCTATTTTATGGATATTCCATATTATGGACTGTCCTTATTATAGATTGCCCTTATTTAAATACTTTTAGATAAACAGTGAAATTTTTAAAGTTCTGCTGTTCCCGGACAACTGTATGAGGATTGCAGTATTTACAGATAACTATTTCCCTGAGACTAACGGCCTTGTGACATCGATGCTCAACCAGATCAGGTTCCTCGGCAAAAAAGGCCATGAATATTTGGTATTTTCCCCAGGTTACAGCACAAGGATCAGGCTTGAGCATGCCAGACAATACGGTTTCTTTTCCATCCCTATCCCCAGCTATAAGATTTCAAGGGTAGGGTTCCCTGACAGAGGGTTTATAAGAAAGGTCATCCATCAGTACAGGCCCGACGTGATCCATGTCCACACTCCTTTTCTTATCGGGCGCGCCGGGATAAAGGCAGGAAAAGAGATGGGCATTCCCACAGTAGGGACCTACCACACCAAACTTGATAATTTTGTAGAGTATGTCTCTGTTATCGAGCAGCTTGGGCTTGGCAGGTTTTTTAGGCCCAGGCACAGGCTTAAGAAAAAGATGAGCTGGCTGCTGACCAATGCTTTCTACAGGAACTGCGACGTGATAACGACACCGTCAAGGACCATGAAGAGAGAGCTTGTCGCCAACGGTTCAAAGAACAGCATCCTTGTGGTATCAAACGGGGTCGACCTGAAAACTTTCACCCCTAAAAAGGATTACAGCATAAAAAAGAGGATACTTCACGTCGGAAGGGTGAGCTATGAGAAAAGGATAGATGTCATATTAAGGGCCATGCAGCATATAAGAGAGGATATTCACTTGACAATCGCTGGAACAGGGCCAGCATTAGGTAGCCTAAAGGAGCTTAGAGACAGGCTGGGCCTAAAGAATAGGGTGAGGTTCACAGGCAATGTCAGGCATAAGGAGCTTTGCAGGCTACACCACACCCATGATATCTTTGTTACAGCAAGCGATATGGAAACCCAGGGCCTTGCTGCGCTTGAGGCTGCTGCATCAGGCATGCCTATAATATGTGTTGACAAGATGGCTGTGCAGGAGATTGTCGACGGAAACGGATACGTTGTAAGGGCAGGTGACTACATGACGATTGCTGAGCATGCCAATAGGATAATCTGTGATCAGATGACGCTTGAGAAGATGGGGAGGAAATCACGCAGCATCGCAGAGGGGCATGATCTCAAAAAGGTACTGAGTGGACTGGAGTCTGTGTATAAGGCGATCATTGCAAAGAAAAATCAATCGATAAAATAACCATTTTTTTTCGCATAGTCCACTATCTTTTCCCATATGCAACTTAGTTCTGGAAATTCTTTGAAATAGTCGTCCTTTGCCTGCCTTACTATTTTTTCAGAAAGCCTCTTATTGCGCCAGATATCTTTTGAGAAAGCAATCTGGATTGCAGGATCCAGCTTGTCTATTGCCTTGCAGAACCTTGCTTCAGGGCTCTTTCCTGCCTCATATTGGTTCCACAGCGCGTCAACATCATCCTTCATCTCAACAGGGATCTTCTGCAGGAGTACAGGGAAGGCCTTTTCTTCCTTGTCACCCTTGTCATCGAGAAAATAAGTGTCGCCAGACTCTATCTCTACGACATCATGGTACAGGATCATCCTCATGACCTTAGGCTCATCCAGCTTCTGCCTTATCTTTGGCAGGAAATACTGGGCAAGGACAAGGCAGCTGTATGTATGTTCAGCTGAGCTTTCATGCCTGCCATCCAGAGGGATCTTCCTGTCGACATTCTTTAGCTCATAAAGCTTCCTGAGCCTTCTGATCTCATCCATGAGTGGATTTCATCAGGCGATGCTTTATATATTTTACCAATGATAAAACCCATCTCTTTTCCTGATAATAAAACCCATCTCTTTTACCAATAATAAAATCCATTTCAACACTCTCTTTGATACCTTTCTTCAATGGCTTTCTTCGATACAACTGCTTACAGCCTCACTTCAATGCAATGCTTCAACAGCTTTTTCGATACAATGCTTACAGCTTCTCGTCTATGGATTCGTTGCTTGCATAATTGTCCTCTTTTTCAGATGGCACTAGCCTTGTTATTGCGATATTGTATGCATCTCTTAATGTCCTGTAACCTTTTTTAAGCACACCATTAAGCACACCATCAAACATATTATCTGTCCCAAAAGGACAAGGCCTGCAGCCTAGGCCGTATCTCTCAATCACATAGAGCCTTAAGGATTCTTTCCTGCATTCCCTGAGCATTTTTGCTGCATCTCTTTTGATTTCCTTATATGTATCCTTTTTTTCTTTCAGGGAATCAGACAGCTCTTTTCTGATCTCATTGAGACTCTGCCCTGCCCTCTGCTCTATCCCCTGATACTCTGCTGTCTGATGCTCTGCCCTCTGCCCTGCCATGCGATAGAATCAGAATTTCTGCTTGATATGCATTGTTGACAGCAGCACGGCTGTTTTTCAGCAGAACTGCAATCCTTTCTGCACCTTTCGGAATCAGGCCTGCAATTACAGCTGGACAGTTGCATATTATCGGATAATCCAGAAGAGGTTTGTTATAGGATTAAAAAAAATAAAACCTTATAAAGGACATGGTATTACAAGAAACCTGCATGAGATACAGGCCAAGATCAGCGGTAATGCCAATCATTGTTGCTAATATTGCAGTGTTTATACTCCAGCTTTTGTTAGGCAGATATGGGTTCAATGATCTCTTTATCCTAAAGATGGGTGATGCTTTGGTCAGGCCATGGACACTTCTTACATCTATTTTTATGCATGCAGGGCTGACCCATCTGCTCTTTAACATGTATGTCTTATTTATCTTTGGCCCGCTTCTTGAGCAGAGGATAGGGTCGAAAAGGTTCCTCTGGATATATTTTGGATCAGGGCTCATCGCCTCGTTCATATCAAGCTTTATCTATGATGCAGCTCTTGGCGCAAGCGGCGCAGTTATGGGCATGATAGGTGTTGTCATAATACTTATACCAAACCTGCGTGTGCTCTTCTTTTTCATAATCCCTATGCCTTTCTGGATTGCAGGGATAATAATTGCTGCAATCGACATAATGGGGGTCTTTGTTCCAAGCGGTATTGCAAACATAGCCCATCTTGTTGGGATGGGGTGTGGAGTTGGATATGGGTTATACCTGAAACGAAAAAAAAAGAGGTTTCATAGGAAGTTCAGCTCAAAGAACCATATGTCAGAGGATGACATAAAGGAATATATCAGAAGCGGCAGGATATAAGGCCATTCTTAGATGATATCAATTCTTGGATAATACAGATAATACATGTTATTGTTAGATGATTAGTGTTATCCTTATATGCTATTCATGTAAGAAGAGAAGGCAATGATGTAATCAAGAATAACCCGCCTAAGCCTTGCTTAAGCACAATGCCTTTATTGGGCCTTGTACCTGAGTATGGCACCTATCCCGCCAAGGCCTTCAAGCTTTTTTCCTGCCTCATGCTCAGAGCTGATTATGTGGATCTCAGCATCCATAGAGTCAGCTGTCTTCATCATTGTTTCAAGCCTTGCATAAGATTCCTGCTCACGCATCTTCCTTATCAGCGAGTCAGTGACAAGAAGCATCTTAACTGCCCCTATACTTATCGCATTCTCTGTCATTGAAAGGCCGTATGCCGCACATCCGTCCCTGCTTATCTCAGCCATCAATTCTTCTACTGTGTTTGCTTCCTTTATTATCCTGTCCTCAGCAAGTGCAGAGTGTATCTCTGGTCTTCTTAGCACCTCATTTATAGCACTCTCGCCGACTGAGTTGCATGACGCTGAGATAATCTTTTTTGCAATCTCATCCTTGCCAAACGCATCCAGCAGGTATTCTTTCCAGAATCCAGGGCTTGCGACCACGATCCTGTTCAGGCAGTATTTAGTGTCATATGATTTTAGCTGGCTTACTATCTCTTTATAGAATGAGCCTGTTGCTCTTGTCTGCCCTGGATTGTCCTTCTTCTGGACATCACCCTTGATTTCAGAAAGTATATCAAAGCCGTAGTTCTTGACCAATGCAAAGATTGCTGATTCCCTGTCAAATACACAGATCATGACCTTGAGCCTGTTCTCTTTTGCTGCGTCATTGAGCTTTTCAATCTGGTATTTGAGGAACCTTTGCTTCTGGACAGATATTATCGTATCCTCATCAACATTGAATGTATGATGTGTTCCTGCCTGGACATCTTCTGGCCCCTGCGTGATCTTACCGGACACTCTTAGGATATCAGAATACTTATGGAACTCGATCTTCTCTGCACGTATCTCGAGAAACACCTTTTTCCGGACAACATTTGTGTTCCTGTCATCCTTGTCACCTATCCTTATCTTCCTGAAGGTTGTCCCCTTTATGAGATCGCCTTGGTCTATTATCTGGCTCAGATACCATAGGTCGTCAAGGTTTTGTACCTGGATCTTTACAAAGCCTTTTTTTATGTCCTTAGATATTATCTTCATAGGATAAGCAGTATCCCAAAGAGTATTTTAATAGTTTCGGTTTGCAGCGCAGGCAAGCTAATCTCAGAACATCTTTCCGATCGCATCAAGCGTATAGAGCACCATGGCATGGGTCTGCTGCTTTGTTGGGTAGAAGCTGTCCTTTTTGACGTGCACAGAATATACCCTGACCTGGTTTATCAGATGGATCTGTTGTGTTAAGCCAGGATCAAAGCTGATGTTCTTTTCAGCAAGCTTTGCAATGAGCTTTCCAAGACCTATACCTGGGTTCTTTTCAAGGATGTCATTTCCTGTCGCCTCAAAGTACTTCCTGTGAAGGCAGGTCTCAAGTATCCTTCCGCAAAGGATCGTCGCAGCCCTGAAACAGCCTGAGTTGAACGACCTTTCAAGCTCCCTTAGGTCTGCTATTATGTCAGGCTTGATCTCAGGTGGCATCCTATCCGGCATCCTGATCTTTATTTCCTGCTCTGCTGCGTGCAGTGCACTCTCTGGCCGAATCGAGCTGCATAATCTTTTGAGTTCAGCGATCTTTTCGATAAAATCACCCTGTATGATATCGATTATCCTTCTTATTGATTCCCTGTTGGCCTTATCCTTGCCATAAGCGCCAGCAAGCGCAAACCCGGTGGCCCGAATCTTTTCAACAGCATTCTCAAGGCTTTTCTTGTAGTAAGCATCCTTGTCATAGAGGATTCTTTTCTGCCTTTTCTCTTCTCTTGGCCTGTTTTCCAGCAGGTAGTTTAAGTCTTCGACATGCTTTAAAAAAGATTGTTTCATAAGGGTATCTGAATCTAGGCTGATTAATAAATTTTTAGCTCTAGTATTCTAGTATAAAAGGCTGAGTTGGCAGATACAAAGATCGATATGGCTTATATTGATGTGACTTATATTTATATGGTCAATATCAATATAATCATATAACCAATATGATCATATAATCAATATCAATATTATCTATAGATTATATGGGCAAAGCCGCTGTTGATGTAAAAAAAGGCATATGGTCTGTCTAAACCAATAACTTTTTATAAACAGATTTCATCCATCTATCTATTATAAAAGCTTATAATGGTATGATATAACCTAATGATATGATATAATATAATCTTGTTGGTGTTAAGAAAGGATGTCAGGAGCTAAAAAAGCAGGGCCTAAAGACCATGTAAGGGTCATAACAGGATCTGAGGAATATATAGGGATTCTAATGCCAAGGCCAGAGATACTTGAAGAAGGGATCACTGTGCTAAAACTTGAGAACGGCTACAATATAGGGATAGAGGATAAAAAGATAAAGAGTATAGAGCTCATAAAGCCTTATGCCCCAAAGCAGCAGAAGAAAAAGAGGCTTGCTGTCAATCCAAAGCTTCCGACAGTATCAATACTTTCTACAGGCGGTACGATATCATCAAAGATAGATTACAGTACTGGAGGGGTGTGTGCAGACTATACTGCAGAGGATTTTGTTGAGATGTGCCCAGAGCTTGAGAAGACCGCAAACATAAGGGCAAAAAAGGTCATGAATGTTATGTCTGAGGATTTTACATACAAAGACTGGCAGGAGATGGCAAGGTCAGCAGTTCTGGAGCTGAAAAAGAAGGAGATCGATGGTGTTGTCATTACAATGGGCACTGACATGCTGCATTTTGCAGCGTCTGCATTGTCTTTTTTTATCAGGAACCCTGGAAAACCAGTGATAATAACAGCTGCGCAAAGAAGCATAGACAGGGGTTCGAGCGATGCGTTCATGAACCTTGTCTGTTCTGTAAACTCAGCTGCAAACCTTGATTTCTCTGGTGTTGCCTCATGTATGCATGGGACTGCTGATGATGAGTACTGCATTATCAACAGAGGGACAAAGGTAAGGAAGATGCACACCTCGAGACGTGATGCCTTCAGGCCTGTAAATGAGCTGCCTATAGCAAAGGTATATCCTGACAGCAGGATCGAGATCCTTAACAAGGAGCATGAGAAGAGGAGCAGATGCAGCCCAGAGCTTGATGATAGGTTCTGCAGCAGCATAGCCTTAGTCCAGATATATCCAGGTATGAAAGGCGACATAATTGACTTTTATGTAGATAAGGGTTACAAGGGGATAGTTCTTTCAGCCACTGCCCTGGGCCATGTCCCGACAGGTAAGCAGAATTCTATACTTGAAAACATCAGCAATGCCATATCCAGAGGTGTTACAGTTGTGATTGCATCGCAGACACTCTATGGCAGGACGCATCCCTATGTCTATACAAACCTAAGAAAACTTTCAATCCAGCTAGGTTGTGTATTTGCAGGCGACATGCTTCCTGAAACAGCATTTGTAAAACTTGGCTGGGTCCTTGGGCACAAGAAAGCCCCAGCTGAGATAAGAGAGCTTTTCCTGAAGAACATCGCAGGCGAGCTGACAGAAAGGTCAAGCGCAGAGAGTTTCCTGTTCTGATCCTGCAAAAGAGCGTACCGACGATAATATGTTGTATTCCCTGTTTGTTAATTTCCGATGTTATACTAAGTTCTCAAAAGTTGGAACAGAAAAATAAGCAAATAGTGGATAATAGATAAGATTAATAGAAATCTTTATATAAAAAAAATACTTTTTATAATCCAATAAGTCTTGTGGGGTGGACAAAATGGTTGATATCATATCTTTGTGGAATACAATAGTGGAAAATTCTATACTATACCTACCTAAGGTTATAGGAGCAGTTTTTGTGCTGCTTATCGGATTATGGGTTGTGGGCATAATCAGTAAGATATTTGATAAGAGTTTCGCAAGAAAAAAGATGGAACCTTCGTTGAGGCACTTCCTGACAAGCTTAGTCAGGATCTCCTTAAAGATTCTTGTGTTTGTCACAGCTATATCAATGCTGGGTGTCCAGATGACCTCTTTTATAGCGATCATAGGGGCAGCAGGATTAGCAGTGGGTCTTGCTCTACAAGGCAGCCTTGCTAATTTTGCAGGTGGTGTTTTAATACTACTGTTCAAGCCGTTTAAGGTTGACGACGTCATAGAAGCCCAGGGCTTTTTAGGCAAGGTAAATAACATACAGATCTTCAATACTATACTGAAAACACCTGATAATAAGACAGTTGTTATCCCGAACGGCCATTTGTCTAATGGGCCGATTACCAATTATACTACTGAAGAGCAAAGAAGGGTTGACTTCTCATTCGGTATAAGCTACAGCGATAACATAGACAAGGCAAAGAAAGTCATATCAGATGTAATCAAGAAAGATAAGAGGATACTAAAAACGCCTGAGCCTTTTGTAATGGTCGGGGAGCTGGCAGACAGTTCGGTCAACCTGACAACAAGAGTGTGGTGCAAAGGGGCTGATTATTGGGATGTGCATTTCAATACAATTGAAAATGTTAAAAAGGCACTTGATGAAAATAGTATAAGCATACCTTTCCCTCAGAGAGATGTGCATATGATAAAGTAGGCTTTTTATTGAAGACTGCACACAAACCCTAGCAAGGGGTGCCAGGGTTTTTTATTATTTTTTACTTTTTGTCTCCTGTTTAAAACTGACATAGGGGTTATGCAGGGTTGTCAAGTCTTAGTGGAAATCCTGGAATAGAGCCTGACAAGCCATGAAAAATGATATTCTAAAACTTAATAAACATATGATATCTACCATGCTGTATGGACAGGATATTCATAAAGACGTATGGCTGTACGCTTAATGCGTCTGATTCTGAGGTAATTGCAGGCATATTAAAGGAGGCAGGGTTTGAGCTGGTCGGAACAGAGGAGGAAGCAGAGCTTGTCATTGTGAACACATGCATTGTCAAAGGGCCTACAGAGTCAAAGGTGCTTGATTATCTTGCGCAGCTAAAAAAGGCAGGGAAGAAGACGATAGTTGCCGGTTGCATGCCACAGGCGCTTCCTGAAAAGATCTTAGGCTATTCGATGATAGGGACTGAGCAGCTGACAAGGATAGTTGAGGTTGTAGAAGAGACGCTGAACAACAACACAGTGGTCCTCATAGCAAGGGAGAAAAACCCGCGCCTAAACCTGCCCAAGATCAGAAGAAACAGGATAATTGAGATTATACCCATATGCTCTGGCTGTCTTGGCAACTGCAGCTATTGCATTGTAAAACGCGCAAGAGGCGAGCTGATATCATATGACAAAAATGCAATAGTTGAGCAGGCTCAAAAGGCAGTCATGCAGGGCGCAAAAGAGATCTGGCTTACTGCCCAGGATACTGGATGCTATGGAAAAGATATAGGCGAATCCCTCTCTTCACTGCTAAAGGCTCTTATTGCCATCCCTGGTAACTATAAGATAAGGCTTGGGATGATAAACCCTGACTTTGTAAAAGAGTATCTTGAAGACCTCATAAAAATATTCAGCTCAGACAGGATGTTTAAGTTTATGCACATGCCTGTGCAGTCAGGAAGCGATGAGATACTGGCAAGCATGAACAGGAGGTATTCTGCGTCTGACTTTGTCAGTACAGTGAAGAGGCTGAAGTCTGAGATCCCATCTATCACAATATCTACTGATATCATATGCGGGTATCCTGGCGAGACAGACCAACAGTTTCTTGAGACTGTAAACCTGCTTCAGGAGTCAAGGCCATCTATTGTCAATATATCAAGGTTCTGGAAGCGGCCGTACACAAAGGCAGCGAGGCTAAAGCAGCTTCCTGTCGAGCAGGTAAAGAGCAGGAGCAGGCGCCTTTCATCGCTCTTTGAATGGATAGCGTTTGAGAACAGCAAGAGCTGGATAGGCTGGGAAGGAAAGGTTGTTATAGACGAGGTCGGCAAGCCAGGGACAGGGACATGGATTGGCAGGAACTTTGCATACAAGCAGGTCGTGCTCCAGGGTGACTACAGGATAGGCCAAGAGCTTATGGTAAAGGTTACAAAGGCAACTGCACACGACCTAAGGGCGATTCCTGCTTGAGTCTTTTGCCATAGTGGTCTTTTGGCTGTGTTCTTGACTGAACTGGGCAATCCATGATTCCAGGCCATTGGACTGGGCAGCATGTTTTAATATCATTAAAAAAATTAAAAAAGAATGTCATACTATATCATACAATTCCATAAAATTTTTAAATATTTTTAGTTATGTTTACACTAAGACCAGCTTATCAAAGAATAGCATAGGAAAATCAATCTCTCAATGGCTTGAGATGATCATTAGATCAATAGCTTGAGACAATTGATGAGACAATCAATCAGACAATCAATGAGACAATCAATATATCCGGAGGGGAAAAAGAGTGGTTCTTGACAAGAGTGTTTTTAAGGCATATGACATAAGAGGCATCTATCCTGACAACCTGGATGAAGAGACAGCGTACCTTGTTGGCAAGGCGTTTGTCGAGTTTCTCAGATGCAGGAGGGTTGTCATAGGAAGGGACATGAGAGATAGTGGGATCAGCCTGTTTAAGGAGCTTGCGCGTGGGATAACAGAGATGGGCGCAGATGTTGTTGACATAGGCATGTGCACAACACCTATGCTTGGTTATTCTGTTTCAAGGTATGGTTATGACGGCGGGATTATGATCTCTGCATCGCATAACCCTGCAGGATACAATGCATTTAAGCTTATCATGAAAGGGTCTGAGCAGATGTCTGCAGAAACAGGGATCGAAGAGATATATGAGCTCTGCAGAAAGGATGATTTTAAGGCAGCTAAGAGTGATGCAGCTGGAAGCCAGGGGAAGATCACAAGAAAAGACGTTTTGCCAGACTACAAAAAGCATATCCTAAGATATGCAAAGGAGATAAAGGGCCTTAAGGTTGTAGCAGACTACGGCAACGGCGTGGGTGCGATCTCAGGAAAGCCGGTCCTGGACGAGCTTGATATCGATGCTGTGCACATGTATGCTGAGCCTGACGGAAGCTTCCCTAACCACGAAGCAAACCCTGTAAAGTTCGATACGCTAAAAGATATCCAGAAGCGCATAGCTGAAGAGAAAGCAGATATAGGGATTGCTTTTGACGGAGATGCTGACAGGTCGATAATCATTGACAGGGATGCGAACATCATCCCACCTGATATGTTACTTGCAATGCTTGCAGAAGAAGAGCTAAAAGAGCATCCTGGCGGCATAGTATATTACGATCTGAGGTTCTCTAAGTCGATCAGGGAAAGGTTTCTTGAGCTCGGCGGAAAGCCTGTTATGATGAAAGTGGGAAACCCTTTCTATAAATCAGCTCTTATACATAAAGGTGGGCTGATAGCAGGCGAGTTTTCAGGCCATATCATGTATAAGGAGAACTATTGCATCGATGATGGGCTTTTTGCTGCTGTGAAGTTCATGTCTCTCTTATGCACATCTGGAAAGGATGTGTCTGAGCTTCTCAGGCCGTTTAAGAGATACTTCCAGAGCGAAGAGATAAACCTTGTTGTTGATGATGCAGTCCTGACGCTGAAGCGTGTTGCAGAGAGCTATCCAGACGGCAGGTCGACAGAGCTTGATGGTGTCCTTATCGAGTATGATAACTGGTGGTTCTCGCTTCGAATGTCAAACACAGAGCCAATTGTCAGGCTCAGGGTTGAGGCAGACTCTGAAGAGCTTCTAGCTCACAAGAGAAAGGAGCTTTTGGCCGCCATAGGTGGAGAAAGGCAATAGTAAGGAAACAACAGCAAGGCAATGGGCTGTTTGCATGTTTTTGCTTGTTATAGTTAGTGTATGCTTATTGTAGTTAGTAGTTGCTTGTTATAGTCAGTATATTTTGTCTGCTACCATTAATTTTATAAATAACTTATCAGTCCAAAGACGTTTACTAGGCTATGCAATAATGCAAATCAGCAGTAAGATAATAACAGTTAGCGATAGATAGTATATATTACCATGTACCTAGTCCCGTAGTGTAGCGGCCAATCATCTCGCCCTCTGGAGGCAACGAAAATCAGAGATTTTCTGGTCTTTCTTTGTCAAAGAAAGGCGGGGACGGCGGTTCGAATCCGCCCGGGACTACTTTTTTACTTTTCAGCAGTGCCTTTGATCTTATTATTTGATCTTTGATTCATTTGATTATTTAATCTTTGATTCTCTGACCTTGCTCAGCTCTCACTTTTGGATTAACTTTCGTTATCTGGCTTCTTGTTAAGACTTTCCTGTGTCATGAACATGATGATATTCTGCGTGACCTTGCTTCTGAAATCATCATTCTGCCTGCATTTGTTGCTCATGATAGAGTCATCCCTGAACGGGAACTTCCTGCATACAAGAGGCCTGTACGGATAGATTGAGCATAACCTGTTGTTGTAGTCAAAAAAGATGCAAAAGCCCCTCTTTTTCTTAAGAAGGATCTCCCCGCTCCTTTTCTTGTAAAAACCAGTATGGCCTTTTTCCTTTATCCTTATGATGTCATTTTCATTCAAGGTCACATCCAGCTGGCAGCAGAAACCGCACCGCATGCACTTAAAAGAAGATGGATCTGAATCATCTTCATCATCCATTGTATAGCAACGTATAGGGTACTTACATATATTTCTTTTTGAAAAGCTTTATAAATGACACTAAAATGCTCATTATTGTTTGCGCGGGTAGCCAAGCGGCTAAGGCGATCGGCTGCAACCCGGTTATTCATGGGTTCGAGTCCCATCCCGCGCTTTTTTTCTAGTTTTGATGTTTTTAGATCTCATGATTTTTGCCTTTTGTTTTTAGTATCTTGGTTTCTGTCTTTGATTTTTTGTATCGTACTGGAGCTTAATGCTCCAGTGTCTGCATCTAAATTAAAATAAGATGTAATTGTACATACTCTAAAGCATGTCTTGTATCTATCCCAAACCTTAAAGCAGGTCAGATATATTTTAGAAAAAGCTGCTCAGTTCTGTGTCAGTCGAGTTGCACTTTGCTTTTACCATCTCAGGCACATTCTTGACACTGTTCCTAAGAACAAGCCTTTTTGTCTGCTCAAAATCAGTAAGCTTTCTGTTGTCTTTTGTTGCCCTGTAGCTGATTTTCTGCATATAATGGGTTTCTCAGCCTTTTTGTTTATTAATCTTTTCTTTTTCATGTCATTTTTGGATAGGAACATGACCTGCCAATGGCTGTTTTCCCTTGTTTTTCCAAATGGCTATCCATCTTCCAGAGGCTCTATCCAAAAACTTTATAATTATCATAAACACACAGATACCTCTGCTGAAAATGATAGAGCTGTTCTATTTTGACAAAAAGGTGAAACAGGGAGACATCAAGGAGATAGCTAGTTTCAGCGGCAAAAGGATATGGCTTGATGTGACAGGCATCACCAAGGATGAGGCAGAGCAGATCAGGACAATTTTCAGGCTTCATCCTCTTACAGCAGAGGACCTTTACAATTCACACACCCGCATCAAGGTCGAAGAGTTCTCTGACTATATCTTCTGCGTCTTCTATTGCATCCAGAAGAGCAGGTCTTTGGAGCTTATAGAGCTGGATCTTGTGCTGGGGAAAAATTTCATAATAAGCAACCACCGAAGAAAGATCAGTTCGATAGATGAGCTGAAAAATAACACAGAGAGGCTCAGCTCATTGTTTGAAAAGGGCTGTGATTTTCTCATGCACAGGCTGATAGACGAAGAGATCGACAATTTCTTCCCTGTTCTTGAGACACTGGACGACCAGATCGAAGCTATTGAGGAGAGGGTTACGCGCAGGCCTAGGCCAGAGCTGCTTACAAGGATACTTGAGATAAAGAGAAACATAGTGACTATAAAGAAGACTGCTTTTCCACAGAGGGAGAAACTCTCGTTTCTTGCAAAGAATGAGTATCATCTGATAACCAAGAAGGCCGTGCCTTATTTCAGGGACATATACGATCACGCTATACGTGTCTCAGATTCTGTTGATAACTACAGGGAGGCGATAGGGAACACTTTTGATGCTTATATGTCATCTGTATCAAATAACATGAACGAGGTCATGAAAGTGCTGAGCATCATTGCAACGATTGCGATTCCGCTTACAGTGATCTCTGGCATTTACGGCACGAATTTCACTGTCCTTCCCGGAGCCGGCTGGACATATGGGTTCTGGGCTATGGTCGCTGCGATGTTGCTGCTTTGCTTGGGCATGATCTATTTCTTCTGGAAAAGAAGATGGTTCTGAATCTCCTGTTAATATGAAACTATGAAACCTGTTAATATTCTTTCTCATCCATGGTTATCTTTTTTGGGTTAATATGTAATCTTTATATGTAATCTTTATATATTAGCTATGTCTTAATTATTTAAAAAGGGGTGGATTGATGCAAGATTGGCACAGGCTGAAGATTTCAGAGTTATTTGAGAAGCTTGACTCTTCTCCAGAAGGCCTAAGCTCTGCTGAAGCGAAAAAAAGGTCGCAGCAGCATGGTCTGAACGAGCTTGAGAAGAGGAAAAAGGCTCCTGCAATAATCAGGTTTCTCAAGCACGCAACAAATTTCTTTGCATTGCTTCTCTGGACAGGCGCGCTTCTGGCATTTATTGCCGAGTATCTTGCGCCAGGTGAAGGAAACCTGTATATAGGTGTTGCGCTTGGTACAGTAGTCCTCTTAAATGCGGTGTTCAGCTTTTATCAGGAATCAAAGGCAGAGCAGGCTATGGATGCCTTCAAGAAGATGATGCCTGACCAGGCAAAGGTCCTTAGGGATGGGGCTGAGGTGCAGCTTCTTGCACGCGAGATCGTACCAGGAGATGTTTTCATACTTGAGGAAGGCGATAAGGTGCCTGCTGATGCAAGGCTCTTTGAGGCGAACGCGCTAAAGGTCGACAATTCATCCCTTACTGGAGAGTCTGAGCCGCAGCTGAGAAGCATTGATTTTACTCACAAGAACATCCTTGAGTCAAGGAACATGGCATTCTCAAGCACGACTGTGCTTACAGGCTCAGGAAAGGCGGTAGTATATGCAACAGGGATGGATACACAGATAGGAAAGGTTGCAGGCCTGACAGAGACTATCGAGGCAAAGCACACGCCTATCCATAGGGAGCTGCAGTTCTTCATAAAGGTCATATCGATAATCGCGATAATACTAGGTGTTGGTTTTTTTGGGCTGGGATTCTTCTTTGAACGCGGCTTTTGGCAGAACATGATCTTTGCCATAGGGATAATTGTTGCTAATGTGCCAGAGGGGCTTCTTCCGACAGTGACACTTGCCCTTTCTATCTCTTCGCAGAAGATGGCAAGGAAAAACGCTCTCATAAAAAACCTTGAGTCTGTCGAGACACTTGGCTGTACTACTGTGATATGCACAGACAAGACCGGGACAATAACCCAGAACAGGATGAGCGTAAACTCAGTTCTTCTGGGCGATTCGCTTGTAGATACTGGTGCTGTGCATGACAAGACTGACTTTGACAAGCTGTTGCATGCCTGTGTGCTCTGCAACAACTCAAACATAACAAGAAATGATATAGGCTATGATTATGTAGGGGACCCTATGGAAGGATCGCTTCTTGTGTTTGCAGGCGAGCATATAGATATAGAGAAGACAAGGCAGGCTGTGACAAGGACAAAAGAGGAGCCCTTTGATTCATTGACAAAAAGGATGATAACAGTAAACAGCTACAGGTCCGGCAAGGCAGCCTATATGAAAGGCGCGCCTGAAGTCGTGATAAAGAAATGCTCGCATATCCTGATAGATGGGTCTGCTGAAAAGATAACAAAGGCGCATCAAAGGATGCTCGAAGAGCACAGCAGGTCATTTTCAGGCAGGGGCGAGCGCGTGCTTGCTTTTGCATACAAGAAATCACGCTATGGTTTCAGTGATTCTGAGCTTGAGTCAGGCTACACATTTATTGGCCTTCTTGGGATGCTTGATCCGCCAAGGCCTGATGTTGATACAGCGGTTGCCAAATGCAAAAAAGCAGGGATAAAGATCATAATGATAACTGGTGATCACCCTCTTACTGCTGAGTCTATTGCGCGAAAGGTTGGGATAATCAGTTCAGAGGACCCTACAATAGTTTCAGGAGATGAGCTTTCAGGCATGGATAATGACAGGCTGAAGCGTATACTCAAGGAAAAAGAGGTGCTTTTCGCAAGGACATCACCTCAACAGAAGCTTAAGATAGTAAAGGCGCTCCAGGAAATTGGTGAGATAGTTGCAGTCACTGGTGATGGTGTCAACGATGCTCCTGCGCTTAAGAATGCAGATATAGGTGTTGCCATGGGGAAATGCGGCACAGATGTTGCAAAAGAGGCAGCAGACATGGTGCTGGTAGATGATAACTTCTCGACGATTGTGAATGCTGTTGAAGAGGGAAGGACAATATATGAGAACATAAAGAACTTCATAGTCTATATCCTGACAAGCAATGTTCCTGAGATTATCCCTTTTATTGTTTTTGTGCTGTTCGGCTTGCCACTTCCGCTTACAGTTGTCCTGATACTTGCAATCGATCTCGGAACAGACCTGATACCTGCACTTGGGCTTGCGACTGAAAAGCTTGAGAGCGATACAATGGAGCAGAAGCCAAGGTCAAAGGATGACAGGCTTCTTACAAAAAGGATGATATTCAGGTCATACTGTGTTGTTGGCATGTTAGAGGCAGCAGCAGGGTTTACAAGCTATTTCTTCATATTATACAGGGGTGGCTGGTCATGGGGCCAGGAGCTTGCTTACAATAATCCTCTTTATATGAAAGCTGTGACAGGATTCTTTGTTGCGATAATAATAACGCAGATTGCCAATGTCATGATCTCAAGGGTAAGGAGGCAGTCAGTCTTTAAACAGGGCATATTTTCAAACAAGATCATCCTTCTTGGAATCGCAGTTGAGCTTGCGCTTGCAGGGTTTATCTCATATTCACCTGTTGCACACACCTATCTGCACACTGCCTCGCTTTCATTTTTCGAGTTTTTTATGGCTACGCCTTTTGCGCTCTTTATATTCTTTGCTGATGAGCTTAGGAGACTGATAATAAGAAAGAGCAGGAAAGCAAAGGAATACATGGAGCTTTAGGTCGGTGTAATTAGTCAATCACTGGCTAGATTGTATATATTGTTTATATTCTTACTATGTAGATTATTCTTACCTTTGCAATATTGATTTTTATTCTTGCCTCTGCAACATTGATTTTTATTCTTGCCTTTGCAATATTGATTTTTATTCTTGCCTTTGCAATATTGATTTTTATTCTTACCTTTGCAATATTGATTTTTGCTATAGTATTTTTGCTTTTTTATGCAAAAATATTTAACTTATTCATTACATAAACCCCTTTATAATCCAATATTGATACTTCTAACAGGTAGTATTAGAATTTGATAAATATAGTATGCGGAGGTGTAAAAAGAGATAAAAATATATAAATAAGTAAATCTATATACATCTATTTAGAAGGTTGATATACAATTTTATACGATTTGATGTTTTGTTTTAACTGTTCAGTAACATATTATTTTTTAAATGATGAGAAAACACCAACAAGAAATATGGATAATTTAAGAATGGATGCTAAAAACATTAGTTTAAGAGGAGTAGCCAAAGGTTTTGGAGCAGCAACTAGAAGGATTGGGAAGATTTTTCGTAGCAGTGTTTATACTAATGTGCCTATTTCCTATGATTCTCTGCAGGATCGTATCCTTATTGCTGAGTCTGATGAAGAGTTGAAAAAGACCCTGGTCGATGTGATAGAGGAATCATTCCCTGATGCTATTGTACAAACAGTTTCGAGCGGGCAGGATGCGATAGCAGAGATCCAAAAGAACAATGGGAATTTTACATATGTGCTCCTTGATTATCTTATACATGGCAAAGACGGTTTTGAGACATTTAAAAGCGTCCATGAATCATATCCTAAGGTTCCTGTTGGTCTATGCACAAGATTCCATGGGACCAAGCTTACGATAAATGATGTTGCTGAGATCTATGGGTTTACCGGATGTGTTGATATAGACGGCAATGACCAGTATAAAGAGAACCTTAACAAGCTTATCTTGGAAGCTATGAAGATCAGAAAAAGGCATGATTTTGACAGAGAATACAAAGTGGGATTGGAGACAGGTAAATACCCTATCAAGGATTTGGTTCTCATTGATACTGTTGTAGGAGGGGATGCGATTGCAAGACCCTTTGGCTCAGGCTATGACATCACGACCCTTGTAAAGGCATTTACTGATGAAAAAAAGGTGATAGGTGCATTTGTCGACGCTGAAGAGTGGATGGTGGATAAGGCGATCGAAGAGGCTGACAAGGCCGCAGAATACTGGTCTGATGATACCAAGATCTCAAAAGATGTATTTCTTATGATCATGGAGAGGATGGGCAGGCTCCTGTATGAAAACCGTGTAAGTATAGGAGGCAAAGCAATTGATCTCGATGATGTAATCTGCCAATCAAACCAGGCAGCATATGACATTGTGTCAAATGACAGGAGAACTGCAGGGCTTTTTGCAAGCAGGACAGATGAATATGAAGAATGGGCGCTCAGGCATCTTACAAAGGAGCTGAAATTAGAGGATTATGTAAAGACTGTAACAGCATTTGTACAGTCAAGCATGTACCAGACTGGAGCTTATGGGATCATTGAGAGCCTCAGGGCGAGAAAGAGCATAATAGTAAAGCTTGACAGCAAGGACCCTTATCCCCAGTATCAGGTTGGCATGGCTTTTATACAGGCATGGAAAGAGCTGCAGGAGCAGGGTGTTATTGATAAGAAATACAAGCCGCCTCTGCAGATCCTTGCATGGGATACAAGATCACACCTTGAAAGAGGATCTAAGCTGATAAGCAAGACTGATGCAACAATATACATGGGCAATCCTAAACATGCAATCCTTGCAGAGTACAGGACAGTGCTCAATAACCACAGGCCTAAGTCAGATGAAGATCTGATTGAGCTCTCAAACATATTTCGCCAGAAAAAGAGCAGCAGCCATGTCCTGTATTTCACTGCAAACAAGGCAGGGGCATATCTTAGTGGCATAAAGAGCCTTGAAAGCCTTGAAAGCTATATTGACCAGATAGTAGACTCAGCAAGAAGCCATTACAGGTCATGCAAACGCCTATTAACATTTTCCATTGGTGACTGGCATCCTGATGCGCCAGATGAATTAAAGGCAAGAGACTTCTATGAAACTGCCTTTGGCATATTGAAACAGAAGATGTTCAGTCTTAAGATTGGCCATCCTGGAGACCGGGAAGCTGAGGTTGTAATACCAAGCCCAGGGTATATGAAAGAGGTCAATAGATACCTGTCTTCTTCTGCAAAGTTTGGCAAGGTCCATAGGGATAATGAGCTTGGCCCTGCGATTGTAGAGCTGCCTAAGTATTTTCTTCTTCAATCTGATCTTGAGCTTATGAGGCATCTTGGTGATGAGTGCATGTTCCCAGTATTGAATGTCTTTCGGGGCGATGAGGATATTGCAAAAAGGGTATTGTATGCGATGAATGTCAAGAACCAGGATGAAAAGATACTTGAGTACACGATCTGGACAGACGATCCTGAGATATTCGACAGGTTTGTTGACAGGTCATCAGCAGAAAAGTATTCAGGGCAGAAGGATATAATGCACACACAGGAATTCAGCCATGGACTTCATCTGAATGAACCTACGACAAACGGGCTTGGGACATTCCGTGAAGATGGAAGCTGGAAGATGAGAGGGCATGAGGGGTATTCACTGTATCTTAAGCTCAGGACAATGGGGGCTAATGGCAATAAGCCCTGCCAGAACTAAGAAGGGATCTGTGGGTTGCTCTTGCATGGGTGTTTAGGCATATGCGATGATGATGTTTCTATAATTACACCATGTTGCAAAGATATAAAAAAGAAAAAATAAGAGGAAACAATAAGCTTATTTCTTGCTCATTACATTATTGCTTATGCCTATTGCAGTTATCGTGTAGTTGACATGGCATGCTGAACTGTCTCCAAGAAAACACTGCTCACCATTTGTGAAGAACCCTATGACAGGCGTGTCGCCGATTGCATCAAGGATCTTCTTGTTCTCTTCAATGATGTTGTCCTGAAGCGTCATGAGGCGCAGGTCACAGTCAAAAACAATCGCAGCTCCCAGGTTATCATGCACCATCTCCCTTACGCTTTTCATCGCAGTGGATGCTGACTCTATTATTGTCTCGTTGCTCCCTTCACCAATAGTGATTGCGGTATTTTCGGTCACGCCTGAGCCTATTATCACTGAATTCCCTTTGATTGCGTGGAACACAGCAACCCTGTAGACCCCTGGCCCCTGGACTATCATAAGCGGGTTTTTTGAATTCAGGAAAAAGCATTTCTGGAGGTTGCCCATTGCAGGCTGCGACAGCTCTTCGACTGTCGAGCCGTATGCCTCGGCAAGCACCTGTGCAGCCGGCTGGTTGTTGAGCTCATGGATTATCCTTCCTTCACAGCTTGTGACGACAAATGTCTTTTTTGAAGGCATGAACCCAGACTCTGCAGATGTCGCCATCTTCACATTTGATATTATAGCAGTAAGTATCAGTGCGTCCCTGTATATCTTTCCGTTTGCAAATGTATAGTTGCTGTTCATGATAAGGTCATCAGCAGAAGAGCCGCCAGTGATAGGTACAGTAGGCCCGGCAAGCTTTCTTAGTGAGGATACTATCTTATCCTCGCTGCCTGGTTTCATCGTAGGTCCTGGGCAAAGGGTTATTAAATGGTATGGAGAATACTTGATGAGCTCTTCTGTTGACTGCATCTTCATTGTTAGAAACTGCATATAGGCATCTACATACCTGTCAATCTTTAGGTTCTCTGTCGCCTCCTGAAAAGCCTTTTTTGTCGCTTCAGCAGGATTCTTCTCAACATAATCCCCTATCCCTATCCCGAACTTGAAATAGTCAGACTTAAGTGCCATAGCCACGCATGAGTTCTTTGAGAACCCTGCGCTTGAGATCTCTCCTGCACTTGTGCAACCTATCCACCTGCAGTTGTGGTTTGCTTTTGTAAACGCTTCATGCGCACCATCAACAAGCTTCTGCATGGTGTCATGCTCCTGCCCGTATTTTCCGCCGCTGCAGAAGACTATCCCGAATTCAGGCGCCTGCCCGCAGGCTTCGATCGCCTGTTCAACTGCCTCTTTTCCTGCAAGAAAAGGATCATCATTTTTGCTTATTCCAGTACCAGAAAAAACATTCTTAGAGCCACTTGGCATGTTTATCGACCTCTTTTTATTTTAATCTAAC
>JAFGRM010000059.1 GCA_016935125.1 Candidatus Woesearchaeota archaeon | reverse complement strand
CGCTTTCTTTGCCATTTCCATCTCATCTGGCCTTTCTTTTTCCAGCGCCTTGAACTTCTTTTCATCTTGTTCTTCTTCGGGTTCAGGTATGCCTGCCCTTAATTAACCTCCCCAGCGGATTTGTTGTTTTTCTCTTTCTTTTGTTTTTAATGAAATTTTTTAATGGACATATATATATTAATGAATATAATAAAATGCCCCGAGCGGGATTCGAACCCACGTCCCGGCCTCGAAAGGGCCGGATGATTGGCCGGACTACACCATCGGGGCATGACTCTAATTGCTCTATAGACTCTGGGATTTTTTGAGTGATTTAAATAATTTTGGGTTTATAAATAAGAAATCAGAGAAAGCTAAGAAAAATATAAATGGGTATAATTACTACCTTTTCCTCTTTTTCATTGCAGATACAAGGCCGGCACCTATTGCAGCTCCAATACCTGCAGCGATAAGAGCAGCTTTTTCAGGGTTTTTCTTGATATAGCTTGCTGCTTTTTTCTCTGCAGCAGCGAATCTTTTCCTGAGAAGGACAATCTCTTTTTTGGCTGCTGCCTTTGCTTTAGCAACATCTGCACTAGCCTTGACACCTGCTCTTTTCATGCCTTTTTTTGCTGTTGATTTTGCTTTTTTCAATCCTGCACTGGTTTTTGTGCTGGCTTTTTTAAGTCCCTTTCTTGCTGCGGCCTTTGCCTTTGAGACCTTCTTTTTTGCAGTTTTCCTGATGCCGGCAGCCTTTTTCTTGACTGTGTTTTTTATTGTTTTTTTCTTGACCATCTTGTTTGACCTGTTCTTTTTTTAGTTTTTCTTGTCGAGCCTGATCTTTAAGACAAGCGATATTACAAATAGGATGAGTCCGACTATAAGAAAGGACCATCCAAACCCAAGGTTCATATACTCATTCATGAGGAATATGACAGACAGTATCATTAGTGAGACCCCTGCTAAGGACATGAACAGGACGATGAAAGAATCTATTATCCTCTGCTGGGTCCTGTAAGCGTATTGCTGTACTGTACGCAGGAAATCCTCGTAAAGTTCCCTTATTGTACCCAACAAGAAGCTTGTTCCAAAATCCTTTAATGCAGAAACAAATGCATTATCCTTTTTCTCACCTTTTTTTGCCATCTTAATCCTCTAACATTATATCCAAGATATGGTATTATATAAAAGATCCAGTATTTATAAAGGTTGTGCAAAGATAGGCTGGTACGAAAGGGAATAGAAATGATTCTGTTCCACATCAGGATCATGAGGATTTCATAATAGCCCTTTTTATGGAAATATTTAAATAGATAGTTCTTTATGGTTTATCCCAATATAGGTATTTAGGGTTTATCCTAATATCAATAACTGATCTAGTGAAAATCAAAAAAATAAAGATCAAAAAATAAAAGGTGATATGATATGAAAAAGGTAATTATTGTCTTTGCTCTTGTGCTTTTGGCTGCATTCATGCTTGCAGGCTGCATCAACATATCCTCATGTGGTGACGGGATATGCACTGATGCAGAAAAAGAGACCTGCCCAGCGGATTGTTCTTCAACCCATGAGAAATGCGCAAAAGAGGGCGAGTACACAAGCGGCCAGGTGTCACCAGAATATTATTTTGGCTGCTGTGATGGGCTGAAAGGATTCAATACAAACTCTGAAAGACTGAAGGGTGCAGGGCAGCTGTGTTATGATCCAGACAAGGGGGCTCCGGAATGCAATGCTGGTGCAACAATATCTGAAAATTTAAAAACAGCCGAAGGTTGGTATTATCCATCAGGTGAACTCTTGAGATCTGAGGACTGTGGTGAAGTGCCCAATGAGGAGTGCAGGGATGAAAACTCAGGATGCATGGTCAGTGATATACCCTGCTGTGATGGCTTAAAAGCAGTAAACAATTGCTTTGAAACAGACGGTGGCTGTGAATGTGCTAATTGCGGTTCTGTCTGCAGGCCGTGCGGCAATGACAAATGCGATGATAATGAGAATGTTTGTAACTGCCCTGAAGATTGTGCTCCGATTCAAGGTGGTGGTAATGGGGAATGCCCTGAAAAACCTAGTCCAGAAACATGTCCTGAAGGGATTGTTGTTGAAGATGGTGTGGATGAGAACGGATGCACAAACTATAGTTGTCAAGAGGATGTTCAGCATTTCTGCGTCAACTCACCACCTCCTAATTTTTGTATCCTGGGCATGGATGATGTGATTGTTACAGGAAAATATGAAAATGGTTGTTCAATCTATGGTTGCAGGTCTGAGATAGAGGCAGAAGACGCAGATTCTATAACTGGCCCTATGCAGATTGCAAAGGATACAGAGTCTTCAGGGGGAAGCTACATCTATGTGCCAAATGGCGCAGGAAGCGGGGGTGCTGCCATATACAATCTGGAGATAGAGACTGCTGGAGATTATGTTATATGGGGCAGGGTTATTGCTCCAAACGGGACTGATGATTCCTTTTATGTTGAGATTGATGATAGTGGTGATAAGTTATGGGACATGCAGTCCTGTTCTGTTTGGCAATGGGACATTGTAAGCGATAGGGGTCAGGAAGATCCAGTGAAGTTTTATCTTACAGAGGGAGAGCATACCTTAAAGGTAAAAAAGAGAGAAGATGGGGCGAAGTTGGACAAATTAGTTGTCACAGATGATCTGGATCTTGATCTTGTTTTTGAGGAAAAGGCTGATCTTAGCAAGGTTTGGTCTGGGCACCCTGTTGGCTTTGATTTCCTGAGTTACAAAGACAGGCAATTTGTTGCATTTTATAACGAGGATCGCAAGCTTACAGTCATGTCAAGGATTCTAGGTGAGAGCGAGTGGGATAAGATAGAGCTGCCTACATCTATTGGTTGGGACAGCCATAATTCAATCAAGATGGCAATCGATGATAATGAGGATATCCATCTGGCAGGAAATATGCATGTGTCTCCTTTGACTTATTTTCGCACAACAAGGCCTCTTGATATCACTAGCTTTAAGAAAATCGATAATATGGTCGGCAGCATGGAAACCAAGGTTACCTACCCTATCTTTTTTCGCGGCCCAGAAAACGAGTTTATTTTTACTTACAGGGATGGCTCTAGCGGCAATGGACAGAATTACTACAATGCCTATGATCATAATACCAAGACATGGGGTAGGTTTCTAGACAAAGCCCTTGTTTCAGGAGAGGGTCTGATGAACGCCTACTATTCTGATCCTGTCAAAGATAAAGAGGGGATATTTCATCTTGTAGGGATATGGAGAGATAATGGTGATGCATCAAGCAACCACGATATCTTTTATGCTAAAAGTGTTGATTTTCTCAATTGGGAAACTGCATCAGGGAATATCATAGATCTTCCAATAACAATAAACAATTGTGATATTGTCGACCCTGTTCCTGTTGGAGGAGGTGCGATCAACGGCAATGTCAAGATAGGTTTTGATACGCAGAGCAGGCCTATTGTTTCTTATCATAAGTATGATTCAGACGGCAATACTCAGATATACAATGCCCGTCTTGAAGATGGGATCTGGAAGATCTATCAGGCTACGCAGTGGGCGCACAGATGGGATTTTGGAGGTGGAGGCTCGATAGTTTTTGAAGTGAAGGTTGGGCCTGTTGTGCTTGAGAACAACGAACTGACGCAAACCTATTCTTTTTCACAGGAACCAGATCTATCCGGCAAGTGGGTACTTGATGAAGAGACACTTACCCCAACAGGAAAATCAACTGCTGTTAGTAATTCAAAAAAGGTTCCCAGTGAGTTAAAAGATGTTGAGACAGAGTGTCTTTCCTGTGATGCCCATGGTGAGGAGTTAGGGGTTAAGTTCATGTTTGCAAGAGGTGATGGTACAGGAAGTGATGATTATTTTTTAAGATGGGAAACCCTGCCAGTAAACAGGGATCTTACACGTGATTATATCCCACCACCATCTCAGTTGCGCATATACAAGTTTAGCTAGGATATGTGCTGAAGATTGTAAAATAAAAGGAGTTATGCCTGTTCCAATGCCTGTGTTAGTTTATTCAGGAAAGCTGGATTAATACTTTTTTATCTTTCCTTAACTTTCTTTATCTTCTTTTTTTAATCCTGCAGATTGTGCAATCTATCCCTAGCTTATGTGAGCTATACCTAGCTTATATGAGAAATACCTAACTGCAGATTATGTGTTCTATACCATGCAGGGATGCAGGAACAGCAATAAAATATTTAAACCAATAGACTCATTTTATCCTGATATGGACGCTTCCAGCATTTGGATCGCTTTTGGCCTCACGCTATTTGCAGGGTTGTCTACAGGGATAGGCAGCACTCTTGCTTTTTTTGCAAAAAGGACAAACACGAAGTTTCTCTCACTGGCACTTGGCTTTTCTGCAGGTGTCATGATATATGTGTCTTTTGTCGAGATATTTCCGGATGCAAACGAGTGCCTGAACTCTGTTTATGGTGCAAGGCTTGGCACATGGATAACAGTGATTGCGTTCTTTTCAGGCATGGCAGTGATCGCTTTGATAGACAAGCTTGTGCCCTCATACGAGAACCCTCATGAGATAAAGAGGATTGAGGAGATGCGTGATGTTAAGAGCATGAAAGCAGATAAAGCCATCAAAAAAGAGCCTGAAGCGCATACTCTGGCTTCAAAGTACCGCAACCTTTTGAGATGCGGAACCTGTGCTGCGGTCGCAATAGCAGTCCATAACTTTCCAGAGGGGATAGCTACATTTACTTCTGCTGTCAAGGATCCAAGCTTAGGCATTGCGATTGCAATCGCAGTAGCGATACATAACATTCCTGAAGGCATATCTATCTCTATCCCTATATTTTATGCGACAGGAAACAGAAAAAAAGCCTTTATCTGGTCTTTTCTTTCAGGATTAAGCGAGCCTTTGGGAGCGGTTCTTGGCTATTTCATACTTGTATCTTTTTTCAATGATCTCATGTTCGGTGTGGTGTTTGCAGCTGTTGCAGGGATAATGGTATTCATATCATTGGATCAGCTTATGCCGACAGCAAGGGAGTATGGTGAGCATCACCTGTCCATCTATGGGCTTGTCTGCGGCATGATGGTCATGGCGTTGAGCCTGCTTCTGCTAATCTGAATCTTGCAGCATGACTAGTTTATTGTTGGCAAGAAAACCTTGTCTGTCATATGAGTTGAAGGCTGTCTCTTTCTCATTCGACGATAAAGTGCTTGCTTAGCTTTCTTGTTATGACAACAAGGCCGAAGAGTATCGCTATGTATATGATAACGAAGAATAGCTCGCTTATGACAGGCATGAAGCTGCCCCTGAATATTATAAGCTGCCTTAGTATGATCTCAGATAGGACAAACGGGCTTGCTCTTGCGATGGCCCCTATGCCTGAGCTCATGTTCTCGATAGGGATGATCATTGACGAGAACAGGATAAAGATGCAGCTTATACAGATTGATGCCAGTGTTGTTGTCTCTTCAGAATTAAGGATATATCCTATTATCATCCCTATGAATATGAATATTGATGTGATAGGCACTATTGCAATCGCGATATAGAATATATTTGAGAATATGCTCACCTTAAAAAATACAGATGCAGTGAGAAATAGGATTATGCATTGGCAGAACACGACGATAAACGAGGTCAGGAATGTGCCGTATATGAACATAAGGTTTGATGTCGGTGTGATAAAGTTCCTGAAATATGCATTTGATGATTTCTCTTTCATTATTACCGTGCTTGACAGCAGTATGCTTGTGAATGTTATTATCAGTATTATCAGCGATGGGAAGAGGTAGTCAAGCGTATTCTTGTTCTTGATCAGCGGCTTTATCTCTGTAGTTATCGGCTTGATTATGCTTTCTGGTGTTGCCAGGGTGACATCTTCAAGGTTTTCAACTACTGTGTCGAGCATCGAGTTGAGGGAGTCTATGTCATCAAGCCCGCTGTCAAGCGTCATCTTTATTGTGGAGATGTCTGTGTTCAGGCTGTCCTTTAGCGTGTTGAACTCAGCAACCTTTGCCTTTGCAGAGTTGATCGAGCCTTTCATGCTGTTTATGCTTACCTTGGTCGACAGGAACTTGTTCTCTGTGTTGTCCAGGATAGAGTCTATGTTGTTGTCCGCACTGTCAAGGTCATCTTTTGCAGACTCTATCTCATCATGCACATTGTCGAGCTCTTCTATTGCCTCGTCAAGCGAGCCTTCTCGTTGCTTAATGACCCTTTCCATAGAGAACAGGATTGCGCATTCTGGCTCAGATGCCTGGGATATCTTATTGCTTATTGTTTCAACATCCCATATGCTGAATATGTCTTCTGTTGAGTTGCACCCAAGCCCGTCATAGACATTGCTGATGTTGATATGAATGGATTCGATCACATCCCTGTTGTTTATAAGCTCCTCTCTTAACGCGTCTGCGTCGATCTCAAGTGACTCTAATTTCTTCTTGTATAATTCTATGTCGCCTGTTACGCCACTTCCGAACGATTCTATGTCTTTTTCGCTTCTGTTTATGTTGTCCTCCAAGCCGGTCAGGTTAGCGCTTTCAAAGTCAAAGTTGAGGTTGATTCCGTTGACGCTCTCATTGATGTCGACGAGTTTTAGGCCAAGCTTTTCTATGTCTGTCCTGAACATGTATATGATGTCAGTATTGTCTTTTATGTCATCAGATGTTGTTTTCAGCGTTTCAAGCAGGTCCTGTGTCAGTCCCATGCTTATCTGTGAGGAATGCTCTGAAAGCCCAGAGGTCAGTATGTTGAGCAGGGTGTAGACAAGGTTTAGCTTTGAGTAATCTATGTGGAACTCAAGCTTTTTTTGAGTGTTGTTGTCATTGGGAAAGATTATGCATAGGTGCCTTTTTCCGTTCTTTACGTTCTCTTTGCAGTCCTCAGCGCTTTTCTCGTATACCACATTGAAATCTGTGCTCTTGATATAGTCTATTATCGAGACTGTTGTTTTGTCATATTCATCTGAGAAGACACCTATCTTGATTCCGTACAGGCTCGAGTTGCTAAAGGCAATGCCCACAAGAAGTATCATGAATATGGGCCCAAATACAACTATCAAAGCAGATGTTTTTGACCTTATCAATCTCTTGATATTTTTCTCTATTATCGTGTAGATCTCACTTATCATCTTTTTCCTGTCTTGTGAAAGCTTCAAAAACCTCGTTGAGTGATGGCTTGTTTACATCGACATCTATAAGCTTTTCTTTCATCTTTTCCAGCAGGTGCAGGATATGGTGCAGGACGACCTCTGCTTGCGGGGTGTAGATGACAAGGACATGGCCCTTGTTTGTATAGTATGTTATCGGAAGGTTCATCGCCCTGAGGTAGCCTATTATCTCGTTGTACCTGCCTGGGTGAGTTTCGAGAAGTATCTCCTCGTTTCTGGAATACATGTTCTTTAGTTGTGCAGGGGTTCCTGCGACCAGCAGCTTCCCTTTTGATATTATCCCAACTCTTGAGCACAGGTGTTCGATGTCTTCAAGCAGGTGTGATGAGATTATTATTGTCGTGTTGGACTCATTGATGAGCTTTATTAGGTTTATCATGTGTTTTCTTAGCACAGGGTCAAGGCTTGTTGTCGGCTCGTCCATTATGAGGATCTCAGGGTTGTGGATCAGGGCGCATGCAAGGTCAAGCCGCCTTTTCATGCCACCTGAAAGGTTTTCAGCCAGTATGTCCCTTGAGTCATAGAGCTCAAGCATCTTAAGGAGCTTCTCTGAATTGTGTTTTATGGCCCTGTTTGAGAGCTGGTGAAGCTTTCCGAAATAGTTGATGTTCTCCATTGCTGTAAGCTTGTCGTAGACGCAGTTCTCCTGTGATGCAAAGCCGAAGACTTTCCTGATCTTTTTGATGTTATGCGTTATGCTTGAGTTCTTGTAATTGATGTTCCCTTTTGTTATGTTATAAAAGCCTATCATTGTCCTAAGAAGCGTGGTTTTTCCTGCACCGCTTGACCCGATAATCCCAAAGATCTCATTCTCATAGATATCAAAACTTATATCCTTAAGGATGCTCTTGTTGTTTATGCTCTTGCATACGTTAGTGAAGCTTATTATTGGCAGCATTTTGTTGTATTTGGCATATTTTGTTCTATCAGTTTTCTTTGGCGTTCCCTTGTCTATCTATCAACTTATCAAATTTATTCATCTATCAGCAGATTCTCAGTAGGCTCTGCTCAGCAGGCTCAGCCAATAAATACTGTTCAGTTTATTTAAAGATGTGTCTTTATTTGTAAATAGTGATTCTGTTTATAGAAACCAATCCTATAGAAACTAATCCTATTTCTAAACACTAATCTGTTTGTTGTTCTCAATCAAGAATAAGCATGTTATTGTGTAAGTTCTGTTCATGCTGCTCTACCATACCAACATCATAGCCGCCTCTTCTGCCAGCTGCAGCGCTTATCATACACTGCCTTTTTATTTTCTTGCCTTTTTACCTGTTTTTGAGCCCTATTGCATCATCTATCTCTTTTGCGATCTCTTCAATGGCGTCCAGGATGCTGTTCGTATCCTTTCTTATGCTGTCGACAGCTGACTTAAGGCTCCCTCCCCTGAGGAATATGTGCCTGTTCTGCCGGTATATGAATCCTGACTCGACAAGGTTCCTTATATGGTGGTTTACCCTTGATGTGCTTATATCGAGGTCAGAGGCGATCAGTTCTGAAGATATCCTTGCATCAAGCTGCATCTTTTCGATGATCTCATTGATGATCCTTGTTGATATGTTTTCTGTGTCTCTTCCAGAGCTGAAGCCAAAGCTGTTGCAGAACCAGTCTATGTCAATGTTTTTGTCTTTGATATTGGGCTTTTCAATGTTTTTTATTATTATCTGCTGGATCATTTTCAGTTCTTTTTGCTCAAGTTGAGCCTGTTTTTTTGATTTTTATATTATTTGTTTATATGATCTATTTATCTTATTTTTAGATAATTTTTTAGATAGTGTAATATGGATATATAAATCTTTTCATTTTAATGCACATCATTTGAATTTAATGCATAATAAATCTTTTTTTCATAAAATTTATATATGGAAAGGCAACCCCAAGTTTCGTTGACTTTAACTAAACAAATCTTGAGGTGGTGTAAGAATGAAGATAAGACCTATCGGGGAGCGGGTGCTCTTAAAGCCAGTTGAGCTTGAGACTAAGACAAAAGGGGGAATATATATTCCTGATTCTGCAAAAGATGACAAGAAAGAGGGCATTGTTGTTGATATTGGCAAGCTCAAGGATGGAAAAGAGCCCCAGATAAAAAAGGGCGACAGGATATTGTATGGTGGATACAGCTCAGATGAATTTGAGTTTGACGGTGAAAAGTTCCTGATTATTGAATTTAAGGATATACTGGGAAAGATAGAGTGAAGTACTAGGAGAGTATGAAGTAGTAGGTATGTGTGATGCATTATGTATGTATGATGCATTATGTATGTATGATGTACTAGGAAAGATTGTGTGAGGTGGATCAGATGACTTCAAAAAAGATTATGTTCAATGAGAACGCAAGGCAGGCCCTGATAAAGGGCGTTGATAAGGTTGCAGATACAGTAAGGATTACACTTGGCCCAAAGGGAAGGAACGTTGTCCTTGACAAGGCTTCAAAGCCTGTTGTCACAAATGACGGCGTGACGATCGCAAAGGAGATCGAGCTTTATGACAGGTTCGAGAACATGGGCGCAAAGCTCATAAAAGAGGTCGCTTCAAAGACTCAGGATAATGCAGGCGACGGGACAACATCGGCAGTGCTCCTGGGCCAGTCCATGATAGCAGAGGGCCTGAAGAACATCACCTCTGGTGCAAATCCCATGGACGTGAAAAGGGGCATAGAGAAAGCGACAGCAAGAGTTATAGAGTTCCTGAGGAAGCAGAGCGTAGATGTCAGGGACAAGGCAAGGATAGTCCAGGTCGCGACAATCTCTGCCAACAATGACGAGCAGATAGGAAACCTGATCGCTGACGCGATGGAGAAAGTGGGGAACTCAGGAGTCATAACTGTCGAGGAGGCCAAGAGCACAGACACGAGCCTTGATGTTGTCGAGGGCATGCAGTTTGAGAGAGGCTTCATGTCGCCCTATATGGCAACAGACCAGGAGAAGATGCTGTGCGAGTTTGAGAACCCTTATATCATGATAACAGACAAGAAGATAAGCTCCATGAAGCAGATAGTTCCTGTGCTTGAGAAGGCAGTGTCAGACGGGAAGCCGCTCTTTATAATCGCAGAGGATATAGAAGGCGAAGCCCAGGCTGCGATTGTCTTAAACATAATAAGGGGCGCACTTAAGGTCTGCGCAGTAAAGGCGCCTGGATTCGGCGACGACCAGAAGCAGATGCTTGAAGACATAGCGATCCTAACAAGAAGCAAGGTCATAAGCGAGGAGAGGGGCATGAAGCTTGAGAGCTTTGATGCTGAATGGCTTGGCAGCGCAAGGAAGATCAATGTCGACAGCGAGAAGACAACTATAGTGGAAGGCAAGGGCGAGAGCAGGCTTATGAAAGCAAGGATAACGCAGATCGAGGGCCAGATAAAGGCAGCAGATTCTGATTTCAGGAAAAACGACCTCAAGAAGAGGCTTGCAAAGCTCACTGGCGGCGTTGCAGTGATAAATGTAGGTGCAGCGACAGAGACAGAGATGAAAGAGAAGAAGATGAGGATCGATGACGCGCTGAATGCCACAAAGGCTGCAGTTGAAGAGGGTGTTGTTGCAGGCGGAGGTGTCACACTTTTCAGGTCTATCAAGGCGCTTGAAGGCATGAAGCTTGAAAATGATGAGCAGGCAGGGCTTTTGATTGTAAAAAAGGCTCTTGAAGCGCCGATCAGGCAGATCGCATCCAATGCAGGAAAAGAAGGCGCAGAAGTGGTAGCATCCATTGCTTCAGCAAAAGAGGCGAATCTTGGATACAATGCAAAGAAGGATTGCTATGAGGACCTGTTCAAGGCAGGAGTAATCGACCCTACCAAGGTTGTAAGGAGCGCAGTTCAGAACGCATCCTCTATTGCCGCCATGGTGCTTACGACAGAAGCCCTTGTCACTGATTACGATGATGAGAAGGATGAAAAGGCTCCGGCAATCATAATATAATCTTACAGGCTTTTGTGTCTTGGATATTTTGTTTTTTCTTTATCTATCATACTGTATTTTTTATATTGTATCCTTTTATCTTATTGTTATTATATCTTTTATCTGGTATCCTTTTTTTTCTCAAGATAGAGATGGTGTAAAACAATATAAAACAAAAAATCTAAGAGGACTCTTCCTCAGAATGCATTATCTCGTCGTGTTCTTCGAGCTTTTTATGGAACTCTTCCTCTGTTATAATCTTCTTTTTGATGAGAAGGTCTATCAGCGCATTAAGCACGAAATTGTTTTCCATCACTATCTCTTCTGTTGTCATCTCTTCGTCCATATCTTCATTTTCATTTCCTGTTTTTTCATTGCTCATATTTATCTTACCTCACAATTTCCATGGCAGTGTCTGTCCTAAACTTCTAATAATCTTAAGATGGGGCAAAGAGTTATACTAAAAACTTTCGTTTTTACATACTTAAATGATTTCACTGACGTTTCAATGGGCCCAGAGATATCGAAAATCAAAGATTTTCGGACCTAGGGTCCATTCGCTTCGCTTATGGGCCCAGAGGGATTCGAACCCCCGACCTTCCGGTTACTTTTCCTGCATCAGATGGCTTTTCCAGATGATTGCAGGGTTAAGAGCCGGATGCTATACCAGGCTAAGCTATGAGCCCAATTTGTTGTTTGTTTTATGTGAAATCTCTTTCACATAGTGGGCTTGCCGAGCATAGCGAGGCAACGCACCTCGCTTCCAACTGGCGAAAGAGTTGCCAGGCTAAGCTATGAGCCCAATTTGTTGTATATTGTATGAATATTACATGCTTACTTTTATGTTTGTTGATGCCCCGAGCGGGATTCGAACCCACGTCCCCGCCTTTCTGCGGAAGCAGGATGACCAGTTGATATATGGTTTTCCTGCCTGTCTCGAGAGGGCGAGATGATTGGCCGGACTACACTATCGGGGCTTTTGTACTCGTACAGTTCAATATTGTTGAATTGTACTTGGTTTTGCGTGCCAGCTGAGCGTAACCAGCTGCTGCGGCTACACTATCTGGGCAAACCACAGTGATATTTTTGAAAGAGAAAATTGCCTATTTAAATATTTTTTTGAGAAATGTGCTGCTTGAGGATATCTATTGCCTTGTTTTTCGTGTCTTCAACAGATGTTGGGGGGTTTGTATCCAAGTAGACTACCTTTGAATCATAATGTGAGAACAGCTTTTTCAGCCAGTCGCTCTCGAACCTGAACTGTGCCTTTCTCTGGAATATAAGGTTCTCAAATATAGCATTGTCGTTCTTATGCCTTTGCCTGAGCCTTTCCATCACGACCAGGGGCTCAACCTTTATTATGATAAGGAGGTTGGGTGCGTTCTTTATAGCTATCCTGTTGCCAGGCAGGTTTATTATCTCTTTTAGGTTTATCTTTTCGTTTTGTATTGGCTGGTAGACAAGGGATGTTGGAACCCCACGTTCCTGGAGTATTATCTTTCCCTGCTTGATTGCAGGGATCAGGAGTTTCTGGTAGAGAATCTCGCGGTCCAGTGAAAATGCCTGGGCAGTGGTCATGCCTGAATACTTCCGCCTGTTGTTCCTTATGAGCTCTTCTCTTATTGCTTTTCCTACCATAGAGAATGTCGGCTCAGATGAGCAGATCACGTCATATTCCATGATCTCTTCTATCTCTGGTATTGTGATGTTATCTTTCCAGTATTCCCTTAGGTCGAATATCTTTTTCCCTTCCTGCTCAAGGTAGTCCCTTAATGCTGAGACAACAACGCCCTTGCCAGAGCCATCAAGCCCTTCCACCATAACAAATGTTCCCTTGCCCATATTAATTATATATCTGTCAATTGGAATATATTAATCTTTTGGAAAAAATCGCAGAAAAAAGGCTTGGCCAGGCTGCTTAATAGCGTTTAGCAATATCTAAGGCGTGATATCAAGCTCTTTTAGGCCTTTTAGCAGTTCAAGATATGATCTGAAGAGTATTGCTTTCATGCCGGCCTTTTCCGCCCCTATAACATACAGGGGGTTGTCATCTATCACTACGCATTCATCAGGGCTCACGCCAAGGACCTCTGCAGTATACAGGTAGATCTCCTTGTTTGGCTTAATCATCCCTATCTTATGCGAGTAGATGACAGCATCAAAGAAGCTGTACCAGCTGTTCTCTTCAGCGATCTTTTCATATCTAGTCTCGGAATTGCTGAGGATTGCGATAAGATACGAGCTGCTCAGCTTTTCAGCAAGGCTCCTCATCCTCATGTCAAGCTTCCATGTATTGTCCCAGATCTCAAGCATAAGCTCTTTTTGGAGGTTGTTGAACCTTTTTTCAAAAAACTCTTCAAAGGCAGCGATGTGGTCCATCTTGCCCAGGTTCAGGTAGTGGTTCAGCGGATGAGTGTCATCAAGCCTATTTTTGAAATATCTATGGTCAAGGCCCAGGATGTCGCAGCTCTTTTCTATGAACCCATGGAAGTCGCCCTTTAGGTAGACATCGCCTGCATCGAATATTATTGCTTTTATCATATTATTGCAACACCCATGATTGAAATATATTATATTGATCAGTACCTCATTTCCTACTCATCAGAACATTATCCCATTTTTCTTAAGATCATCCTTGAGCTGTTTTATGTCCTCAAACAATATAGTTTTCATGCCCATCTCCAGTGCGGGCTCAAGGCACCTATCCTGGTCGTCGATAAATAAGCATTCGCCTGCAGGATGCCCCAGCTTTTCAAGCGTGATCTCGTATATCCTCTTGTCTGGCTTGAGGATGCCTATCTCATGGCTGAGCGCAAGAACATCGAAATGCGCATACCATCCCATCTTATGGTATTTCTCGCTGTTGACAGGGTCTGAATTCGAAAGTATCGCGAGCTTGTAATTCTTTTTCAACTCTTTTACCAGGCAGAGCATCTCGTCAGTTGGCTTCCAGGTGTTTTTCCATTCTGAGATGAGCTGCATCATCTGACTGTCAGTGATATCTGTCTTGAACATATTCTTGAAGCATTCCTGGATGCTGATCTTACCTGAATTATAGTTGCTGTCAAAGATTATCTCCTGCGACCACAGGTCAGCATTGATTCCCAGGATCTTGTACGCCTTGTCCAGAAAATGGTGAGAACTGCCCAGGCAATACGTGTTGCCCAGGTCAAATATTATTGCCTTTATCATGCCTGCACCTTGTTTTTCCTGATCCTCTTGAATGTCTGGAAGGAATATTTTTCGTGAGGGTCCTCTAATACGAGCTCCCATTCATCCCAGTTGATCTCAGGAAAACAGGTGTCTCCTTCTGGGTTCATGTGCACCCTTGTAATCTCAAGCACATCAGCAACTGCAAGGCCGAGCCTGTAGATGCTTGCGCCGCCGCATATGAATGCCCTTGGCTTGTCTTTAACATAGCTTAATGCATCCTCCCATGAATGGAAGACCTTTGCGCCTTCAGGTGCATAATCCTTCTTGAATGTCAGAACAATGTTTTCCCTGCCAGGAAGCGGGCGCTTGGGCAGTGATTCGTATGTCACATCACCCATTATGCATGGATTTCCCATAGTGAGGTTCTTGAAATGCTCAAAATCCTCTTTTATGTGCCAGGGGATATCTCCTTTATTTCCAATGACATTATTTTCTGCAACAGCAGCAATGACGATAATTTCTGCGATTTTTATTCACCTCTTGCTAGATTGCCTAAACAGCTATGTCAAATTTGATCATGGGATGATGCTCATATCCAATGACCTCTGTATCTGTGTATTCCCAATCAAATATTGATCTGAAATTGTTTGTCTTGATTTTCGGGAGCTTATAAGGTTCACGTGATAGTTGTTCCTTTAGGCCTTCCTTGTGATTGCTGTAGATATGCGTATCGCCGAGGAATCCCACAAGCTTTCCCTCCTTTAGTCCTGCCTCTTTTGCAAGCAGGTGGAGAAGCAATGCATAGCTTGCGATATTAAACGGCAGGCCCAAAGCCACATCGACGCTTCTCTGGTTCCACATCAGGTTGAGCCTGTTGCCAAGGACAGTGACCTGAAGCCCCCAATGGCATGGCGGAAGTGCCATCCTGTGCAGGTCTGGCGGGTTCCATGCGCTTAATATCATCCTCCTGTCGTCAGGGTTATTTTTTAGTGCGTCAACTATATACCTGAGCTGGTCAAAGCCATCTCCTTTTGGCGGCTTGTCATGCGACACATATCCTGCGCCAAAATGCCTCCACTGCCAACCATATATCGGACCGAGCTCATTCTCATCCTTCATCATCTTTTTTGTCTTGGGATCATGCGCATATTTGACCTTTTCAGGGCTGCACCACTCATCCCAGATATGGTTGTTCCTCTTGATAAGCCACTGCTTGTCGGTTATGCCTTTTATGAAGAACTCAAGCTCAGATGCGACAAGCCTTAAGGGCACGCTTTTTGTAGTCAGCAGCGGAAATCCCTGTTCCATGTCATGCTCAAATATCGTGCCAGCAATAGCGATTGTCCCTGTCCCTGTCCTGTCCTTTTTTTCTATGCCAGTGTCAAGAACATTCTTTATTATGTCAAGATAAGCCTTCATCCGAAATCCCCCCTATGCTTGGTTAGACCATTGTCAGTGTGGCCTTAATTTTTATAATTATATTTTATTAATTTTTTATATAATTATATATTTAATTTATGATACTATATTAATTAAATATTAATAGTTATGTAAGTTATAATAACTATCGGTTGTTAATCTTGGCATGGTATCCAAGAGCATTTAAGAGGACAGTATACTTGTTTTATATTTTTTTTGATTTCATCAGTGCAGATAGACTGGTTTTTCAGAACCAGTCCGATGTGGGCCCTTTTCATAGCCAAACAGCCTTTGTTCATAGCTCATGAGTGCATCTAATGTCTTGTTTAATGTGTCTATTGGGACTGGATCCTGCGGGTATTCAGAAATCAGGCCAGATATTGTCTTTTTCAGGGATCCTCTTTGCTCATCACTCTCGCCTGACAAGAGGTATTCTGCAAATGTGAAATAAAAATGCGGTAATGGGCTTTGAGCCTTTTTTCTGATAGCATCAAGGCTGAATTCCCTAAGCTGCCTTATATCCTTTGTCAGTATCAGTGATTCAGATATCAATGAGAATAGTAGACTATTGTATTCCTGTATGTTGTTGTATAACCTAATAAGCCTACCTGTTTCATTTTTAATGCTGCTGAAGTCATTTATCTTTTCATACCCGCTAATAAGCTGGTGAGAATGTTCAATTGTCTCATAAAGGGGGAACTTTCTGGATCTATAAAACTCTTCTAATATCTCTTTAGCCTCTGCTTTCCATCTTCTCTTTTCAGATGCTCTTGAATTGTTTCCAGACATTTAGATTAGGAACCCCTTGCTTTTATTCTTTGGTTGCTGATGCAAATACTGCATGAGCAATGATACTGGAATTATATAACAATGATACTGGGTTTATATAACATAGGGAGTATATAACATAGGAAGTATAGCCAGGGTAACCCATATGCTCTTAATAAGATTTCTGTACTTTATCATATGAAATCCATTATACAAAAATATTCAGAAAATTATATAAACCATGCACTTTTTCTGTGTCTTTGATGGAAGAGGACAGCGCTAAAAAGATAATCTGCAAGGCGATCCTGCAGATGATGGGCTCTCCAAAAAAGCATATAGAGGATACCATAAAGCAATATGTAAAGAAGATAAAAGAGGATTACAAGGAGATATCTGTTGTAAACGAGTTCTATTCAAAGGCAAAAAAAGAGAAAGACAGCCCTATGTACAATGTATTTGCTGAGCTGGACATGGAAGTGCAAGGGATTGAGAACCTGGTGTGGTTCTGTATCGATTACATGCCAGCATCTATTGAGATATCAGACCCAGATGAGATAGTGTACAGCGCGCAATATCTGACAGGGTTTGTGAACGATCTTCTTGCAAAGCTCCACAAGGTTGACATGCGGCTCAAGCATCTCAGCGCAGAGAACCAGGTCCTAGGCAAGAACGGCGTGACATTGATGAAAAACATAATAATTGTCCAGCTGAAGAATGGGCCAAAGGGCCCAGATGAGCTTGCTGAAGGTGCAGGAGTTCCAGTAGAGCATATAAACAAGTTCTTGGCAGTGATGGAAAAAGAGGGCAAGATCACAAAAGACGGCAAAAAATATAAGATTGATGCATAGTTCGCCTGCCTGTCTTGATATCTTTAATACCCTGTTTTGATATATTTTAAGAGATTATATCATATTTTAGGTAATAGATTATATTATATTTAAGTAAGAAACTATATAATATTTTAAGTAATAGTCCATATTCTATTTTAAGTAATAGGCCATGTCATATTTTAGGTATTGTATCTTAAGATAGCGTATTCCTGATTGTTACTGCATTTGTTAATTCTTGGCCAGTTCTTGTTTAGTTTCAAAGAAAAAAGAGCAAATAAAAAATAAGACAAAATAAATGGCTTTCAGATCAGCTCGCCGATGTTTACCTCATCATCAGCGATAAGGTCAAAGTCATATCCATCTTCAGCAAGCTGTGCATCCTGGCCTGAGCCCTGTGTCTGAGATGCTCCACCATTATCAAGGTAATCTCCATGCAGGTCCTGCTCTTCAGTTGTTTTAGAACAACCTGCAAGTGTAAATGCTGCAATGACTGCAATGATCATCAAGGCATTGGTCAGTTTCATTCTGCTGCACCTCCATTCTTTTTGTTTCCATCCTCTGGCGCACTGCTGTTGCCAGGACTGTTGTCATCGCTACTGACGTTGTTATTGCCATCAGCGCTGTTGCTGTTTCTTATCTGTTCCAGCCTGTTTTTCAGCTCGTTGATCCTATCAGCGTGCTGCTCTCTTATCCTTTCTATCATCTCAGAGATCTTCTTGTCCTCATTCATATTCCTGATCATTGATCGGATCTCTGCAGCTTTTGCAGACATGCTTGATTCATTGACTTTGTTGGAGTTGATCCCTTTTATCGCTGATCTGAGCTCTTTTAGCTGTGACACAAGATCAGAGGTCTCCTCGCCGTTTGCCCTGGCTTCCTTTATCGCCTCGATTATGTGTTTTGCTTCTGTTGCGAGCTCGACTCTCTCGTTCTTGAGCTTTGTCTCGAACCTTTCATCCTTGTATTCCTGCAGGCGTTCTTTCCATTGCTCCCTGAACTGCAGCACATTCTCTTTTGTAGCGTTCTGGCCCAGGAACTGTGCCTTCAGCTGATGCAAAGCATGAAACCTTTCTGCAAGGGCAAGAAGCTTTGTGTTGTTATGTTTCATTGCGACGATTTCCTTGTTGATCTTATCAAGGCCCTTGTTGAGTTGCAATGTGTTGTAAAGCTCTCTTGCATGGTTAGCGTTATTTTCTGCTTCCTTGATCTTTTCCCTATGCTGTTCCTTCTCCTGCTCGATCTCCTGCTCCAGCTCATCTAACTCCTCTTCAGGGACCAGCTCGTGTACCTTTTCCTTGAACTGCCTTGTAAGGGCCTTGACTTCACCAAGCTTTGCTATGAACTGCTCTATTGTCATGTTCTCTTCTTCTATTGAGGATCCAATCTCCTCTATTTTTTCCTGTATCTCCTCAAGCTCTGAGGTGTCAGCGCCACTGTTCTCAACATGCTTTATTATCGCATCTGATACTATGCCAGCGACCATGATCCTTTGCCTGAGCTGCTTGTTTAAGATGTACTGCTTGTACTGCTTCTCGCCTATGGACTGCCTGGCTTTCTTGTACTTCTCAAGCTCAGAATCCTTCATCTTGAGCCTTTTTGAGATAGCATCCTCATCAAGCTCAGTCTCATCGACATCTTCCATGATGTCTTCGAGCTCTTCTGCGTCTGACACAGACTCAAGCTCGGCAATCTCATCAAGAGTCGCCTGGTCAAGCTCTATATCTTCACTATCAGAGCCCTCTTCAGCTAGTGCTGCAGGCATGATTGACATGACTAAGGCCATGCTAATCATACACAGCATGAACAGCGTCATATTTGAATTTGATATCAAATTTGATTTTATCACTTTTTTCATCATAATGACCTCCTTTCATCTTAATTGGTTTACTTATCATAAATAAATTTTACTGTTTGTTTTAACTGTCTTAGCTTGTCGATGTCTTGGCTTACCAGATGTGCTGGCATAGACAACGATCAAAAAACCATGCTCTGTTCGATATCACCTCCTTTCTTATCATCTTTATCATCTTTTTCAACATTGGCTTTAAACCTTAGAGCTTGAACATTAGAGCATATGCCTCTGAGCATATTTCATCCACCTATCCTTCCAAATATCAGGCTGAATATGTTATAGTCTGTCTTTCCGTGTTTATTTATCTCCTTTAGGGCAATCCATATCCAGAATGCCCGCTTCCTCAGATTGTTTATGAGATCCATCTTTTGCACCTCTGCTACATCTGTAACATCTGGCTTATCATACAAGCTTTATCATAAAGGTAAATAGGTAAATGCAAACAGGTACATGCGCACAAGGCAACTTTTCTGCATATGCCAATTGCAGTATATTTGCATTCTGCAGCATGCCTATGATCAATTCTGTTGAGTCTATTATAAGCTGGAACAGTATATAAGCGCTTCCCGGAACATGGCTAATATGAAACCCTCATGATTCTGATATGAATCAGAATCATATCAATTCCCTTTCGTATCAGCCTGTCGATGTTGAATGCTATT
>JAFGRM010000058.1 GCA_016935125.1 Candidatus Woesearchaeota archaeon | reverse complement strand
GTGATGGCACAGCGGATTGCGTTGACAACTGCTCTACTGACCCCAACAAGACCGAGCCTGGAGTTTGCGGCTGTGGTGTTGCAGACATTGATTCTGATAATGATACTGTTATGGACTGCATTGATAACTGCCCATCTATCAATAACACAGGCCAGTTTGATCTTGACATGGATATGATAGGAGATGCCTGCGACAACTGCCCTTCTGATCCAAATCCCGACCAAGCAGATTCAGATGGAGATGGCCTAGGTGATGCCTGTGATGATGATCCACCAGATGTCATATTGCATTCACCAGCAGACCTGCTATGGGTAAATATCTCGGATTACAACATCAACATCACGTTCAACTGCTCTGCCTCAGATGACAAGGCAATCCGCAATCTTAGCCTTTTTTTGACAGGTCCGGATAATCAGACCATGATCCTAAACCAATCAATAAATCTTTCAGGCGACCAGACATTTGTCATGCATGACTGGCCAGTCCTGATCTTGCCAGGAAACTATTCCTGGAATTGTTATGCTTTTGATAGCAAGAGCCAGGGGTCATGGAACCAATACAATCGTAGCCTAAGGATCGAAACAAGCTTAAGAGTGCAGGATGCAAACCTGACTGCAAATGAATCCTGTGAATTTGATTTTATCTCAAATGCGGACGCCAGCATAACCTTAAACCTAAAGAACAACTTCTCACTGACGCTGGTAGTCAGGCCACAGGCACCTTCATCCACCCCGCAATCATCTCTTAATGCTTTGAAGGGGATAGATATAACTGTTAACCCCGCAACAGGAGACAATCTCTCCTGGGCATTGATAAAGGTTTTCTATACAGATGCAGAGTGCACTGCTGCTGATATTGACGAGTCAAATCTGAGGATCTATTATTATAATGAGAGTTCAGCGTCATGGCAGCTTGAGCCTGACCAGGGTGTTGATGTGATAAATAATTATGCCTGGGCCAATGTCACTCATCTCAGCCTTTTCGCCCTTTTTGGGGAAGAGGAAGAGGAAGAGACACATAATGAGGGAAACACAGGTGGAGGCAGTGGTGGAGGCGGTGGAGGTGGCGGCTCTGGTTCAACATGCAGCCCCTCATGGCACTGCACCCTTTGGGAGCCGATAGTGTGCCCGTCGACAGGCCTTCAGACCAGAAACTGCACTGACCTTAAGGACTGTCCTAATGTCCCTGATGTCGTAAAACCCATGGTGACAAGGCTATGCGAGTATGTGCCTCCAAAGGACAGTGATGGCGATGGTGTGCCTGATTATCAGGACAGGTTCCCTTCTGATCCTGCTGAGTCAAAGGACAGTGATGGCGACGGTGTCGGTGATAACAGTGATGCATTCCCATATGACCCTGAAAGGACAAAAAGAGATTATGTTGTCAAGACAGCTTCTCTGGATTCAGAAAATGGGTCTGGTTTAGATACAGAGACTAGCCAATCTGAGCAGGATACCAAAGAGACAGAGGGGATAACTGGTGCAGCTGTCGGAAAAGGAAGCTTTAACCTTGTCTTTATAGGGCTCTTTTTTGTCCTATTGGTGATTGCGTCTGCATTGATAATATATTATCTTGTCTTGCTAAAGAAGAATAAGCATGCTAAGGATAACAAGAAGATTAAGGATAAAAAGCAAGCAAAGGATAGCAAGCAAGGTTAATGATAACAAGAAGATTAAGGATAACAATCAAGCAAAGGATAACAAGCAAGGTAAGGATAACAAAGCATTAAAACAAGCAGGTTAAAGATAATAAATCCTAAAGAGGATGACAATCAAGATAATGATAATAAATCTTAGTATGGATAACAGCAATGTAAGAGTAATAAGCATGGCAAGTATAAAATCAATCTAAGGATAATAAAGCCTGGTATGGATAACAAATTTAGTATGGATGACAAGCAAGGTAACATGCGAATTTGTGTTATCTGGCTGATGCCTTACATCCCTGGTATGTAATCACGTCTTGGCTTGTAGTCGCTCTCATCTGAGAGCTGCTTCATGATCCTTCTTGAGCCTTCAGCAATGCCTCTTAATGTCTCGCTTCTGCTTTCATACCTGCCCATCTCCTGCAGCCTTTCATAGAGCTCAGCAGCCCTTGTCATGTTATTATAGCTGGTGTTTGCTGCTGCATTCTGCCCCAGCTCTGCGAGCTCATTGTATAGCTCGACTGCGTACTCGACACCACCGGGCATCCCTCTTATGTACTGTGTGTTCTGAAGGTTTTCTGGCAGATGTTGCGGCTCTTCAGAGCTTATCTGCTCTTCTAGCCCGCTTTCCTTGAATACCCTTCCATGCTCAGCCTCTGCTTCATCAGGGTTTTGAGCCTTGCTTTCCAGTTCACCCTGCTCTATCTCTTCTATGCTTTCCCTGACAATCTGCTTAGAGATCTCTTCCTGCTTTTTTCTTTCAGACTCAATAAGCCTGATCAGCCTTATCCTTATTTCAGGCCTGAAATGCAGGAGGGCCTTTTTTTGCTTTGCAGAATCAAACTCAAGGATCTTTTTTGCGATTTCCTTATCCTGCAGCTTTGCAAGATCATCAAATTCAGCCATTTTTAAGTGGATGCCGACAGGGCTTATAAAATTAGCGGAATATCAAGCGTATTCTGCATATCAGCAACATCTGATGCTAACGCCTTTATCTAATCTTGTTCAGGCAGGATTTTGTGGTGGAGTGGCCATATTATGCACATGAAACAATTATCCTGTTCCCATTACCATGCCAATAGCCCATGGGATTTCTTGAAGTTCTTGTATGTCATCCAGATGGACCTTTTTGCATTGCTTTTTGCAGCGTTCTTTTCGTTTTCGATCTGGGCCTTGGACGGCACTTTTTCTTTTTTTCCGCCCTTTAATGCAGAGAACGACTCTCCGAACCCTTTTACAATCGACGTGAATGGGTCAGCTGCCCTTTTTGCTGCATCTTTGAGGCTTTCCTTGTCCTGCTTTTCGAACTTGACTGCCTCGCCAGCTTCCTTAAGATACGCTTCAAGGTCATCGCCCAGCGCCTCCATTGCAGCCTTTACTGATTCGTCTATAGATACTAGCAGGGACAGGTCCTCTTCCTCTTTCATCTTGAGGTATTTTTCGATCTCTTCATTGCTCCATGCATAAGCCCGCAATGTCACGTCGACCCTGCCGACATGCAATGGCCCGCGCTGGTATTCCTGCTGATAGTTCATAGATGGCCTTGTCCTGTAATAGAATGTCGCGACCACAACAGAATTGATGTACTTGTTGAACTTCATCTCCTTTGCCTCGCCGTGGCTTGGCGGAAGCTTGTAATAGAGCGTCTCTATCTCGACTATAGACTGCTCGAATGCCGAGATCAGGTCGTTGCTCTTTGACCTGTCTGCAAGCTCCATCCTCCTGATGTTTCTCAGGTATGGCTTTACCCATGACATATACATCTTTATCACATCAAAATGCTGCCTTAGGTATTTTAGGGTAAATGTCCTCCTGTTATTCAGCTCTTCATAGGTGAACCTTTTCCATTCCATAAATGTCCTAAGCTTTCTCTTCAGGACCTCTTTTACCTTCCTGTTGAAGTCCAGAGCCTCTACTGTCGAGTCTATCTCTGAGACTGTATGAGGGTGTATTGAAAAGAATAGGTCAGGCAGTGTCGTGAACTGGAGCTCCCTTGCCATTCCGTAGACAGATGCGGGGTTTTTTGCGCCCTGCTCTACCATGTCGATCCATATCCCCTTGAGGGTGATCTCTGCGCTTTCCCTTGAAGGGGAGTCCTTTATGTTGCTGTCCTTATAATAGCTCATCCTCTCGTCAAGTATCCTGATCTCCCTTACCAGCTGGAAGAGCTCTTTTACCATCTTTCCTATTGTTGCAAGGAACATCGAGACCTTTTCCTGCTGCATCCCTATGCGCTGCTGCGCTGTCCCGAAAAAGGATGACTGTTCTGATGCAGAGAATATGTCAGTGATCTTCTTTACATTGGCAAAGCCCTCTGATATCATTATATTGTCATTGACCCAGAAATATACCTCTTCAATGGACTTGTTGAATGCCTCGAGCATAACCCTGTACTTGTGGTTAGGTTTCGGAAACCCTGTCGGACCAAAGACCTGGTCGCCAGGGTTGTTCCTTGCAAGCTCTAGTTCCTCTTCTGAAAACCCGTATTTCTTCAACATTTCGCTTGAGACCAATGTTTATCCTCCTTGAACATGCCAAACAAGACCGCAAGATATATTTCATGGCAGGCATGGCCCACACATGCTTGCTGTTATTGATTTTATTGTTTTATCAACACTGCATTCTTAAAACTTTTTCGTTTTAGGCAGGCTTTTTGGCTTTTTCTGCGCAGACTATTATATTGAAACCTATAATCTGGACAAGTCTGCAGCTGCAGCTCTCTGTTATCTCTTCTGCTATCCTATTGATATTTCCCTTACCCCTTGTCTCGTCCATAAGCGCTGTCCGAAGCACCCTTATCTTGACAAGCTTCCTTTTTTTCAGGTGCATCCTCAGCTCATCTATCACCCCTATATTGACACCGTTCTTTCCTATCCTTATTATAGGTTCAAGGCCTGCTGCTTTTTTTTTCAGTTCCTGGGTTATGCTTTCCATTGCACCTGCACCTTTTATTGCTTCCATCCTGCTCAGCTTATATGCTTTATTAATATATCCATCATTATTCATCATATGTGATACTTGTTTCGGCCGTTATGCTCAGTGCTTATAGGATGAGTGTGGCCCAGCATCCGTCTCTTGTTCAGCTCATCTATGTGGTTGTTTTTTGTTGTGATAAGCTTTGAGACATCTGTTGAGACCTCTTCAAGCAGGACAGAGGCATGGTATCCGCCAAGGAAATGAGGCAGGATCACATAGTCAGCACCCGCATCATAGAAGCTTAAGGCATCATCGACATTGTAAGCTGTGACAAATATGACTGCGTCCTTGTTCTTGTGCTTTGCTTTTTTGATTATAAGCTCTGTTGCTATTGGGTCATGGGCAGTTGATATTATAAACTTGAGCTCATTGAAGTTTATCCTGTTTAAGACCTCTATATTTGAGATGTCACCGTATATGCAGGGTATCTTCTCCTTTATGAGCTTTTTTATGACCTCTGGGTTGAAGTCTATTACAAGCAGGTCTTTTTTCATCTCGTTTAGCTTCTCAAGTATGCTGTAGCCTGTCCTGTTGTAGCCGCAGAGCAGCACTTCGGCGCTGTGGTCATGAGGTATGTATTCGAGGTTCCCTTCCCTTGATTTGATCCTCTCAAAGAGGCTTAGGTCTCCGCTTATCCAGCTGTAGAGCTTGTATTCGTATTTCATGAGATAGCTGCTAAGTGCTATCGTCAGCACTGCCAGGATTATTGTTATAGTAAGTATCTTCTCTGAGACATGGCCCAGGAGCATACCCTGTGCAAGAAGGATCAGTGAGAACTCGCTTATCTGTGCAAGGGATATCGAGCTTAGGAATGATGTCCTCTTCTTGTACCCAAATATGAAGAGCAGCATCATTATGACAAAGGGCTTTACAAGTATGATCAATACCAGGAAAAAGAGGATTGGAGTTATTATGTCCCCAACTCCGCCCAGCGGAAGCTGCATCCCAAGCGACACAAAGAAAAGAGTTGCAAAAAAGTCCCTCAGTGACTTGACACGCCCTATTATCTCGATGTTGTATGGCAGGTTTCCTAGTGTAATACCTGCGATAAAAGCGCCTACTGCAATCGAGTACCCCATCCATGAGAAGATGATCGAGAAAAGGAAGCATATGCTAAGTGAGCATAGGAGAAGTATCTCATTGCTCTTTGCTGCAAGCTTGAATAGCCCTGGAAAGACAAACCTGCTGAGGATTATCGCGATAAAGAGCATGATCGCTCCGAGCGAGATCGATACGAGGATGTTGACAAGGATCTCCCCGCCAAGCTTGCTTAATATAAGAAGCGAGAATATTGCTGCTATGTCCTGTATAAGCAGTATCCCTACTATTATCCTTCCGTGCAGGGTGTCAATCTCATGCCTGTCTGAGAGGAGCTTCATCACGACCATAGTGCTTGACAATGCGATTATCAACCCGATATATATGCATTCGATGTTTGTGAAACTGCCTATAAGAAACGCGAATCCAAAACCCAAAAGGAACATTATTGTTATCTGGAGGGTTCCGCCCAATCCAGCCACAAGCTCGATATCCTTTAGCTTTTTTAAGTTGATCTCAAGCCCAACTATAAAGAGAAGGAATGCGATTCCTATCTCTGATAGGGTTGTTATGACCTCTTTGTTTGTTATAAGGCTAAAGTCAGGTGAGATACCTAATAATGAGCTTATGAAATCATTGCTTATGATGCCGCTTACTACTGGACCTATGAGAAGGCCTGTTATTATGTACGCAGGGATATGCGGCTGCCTGAACTTATGTGCGATGTATGCTGCAACTGTAGCTAGTATGAACATAACCCCTAT
>JAFGRM010000007.1 GCA_016935125.1 Candidatus Woesearchaeota archaeon | reverse complement strand
TGTGACATCAAGCAGTAAAACATCCTTGACTTCTCCTGCCAAAACTCCCGCCTGGATCGCTGCTCCCTGTGCAACACATTCCATAGGATCAACACCGCGCTCAGCCTTCTTATCGATAAAATCCTCGACAAATTTCTTGACTATAGGCATCCTTGTAGGCCCTCCCACCAGGATAATTTTATCAATGTCGCTCTTTGTAAGGCCAGCGTCCTTGATTGCCTGCCTCATAGGCTTGTCGCACTTTTCAACAATATCTTCTACAATCTTCTCAAGCATTGCTCTCTTCAGCTTCATGTTGAAGTGCAGCGGCCCTTTATCAGTAGCTGTTATAAAAGGCAGGTTGATTTCTGTGTCAAGCACTGTGGAAAGCTCTATTTTTGCTTTCTCAGCAGCCTCTTTAAGCCTCTCGACAGCGACAGGATCACTACTTAAATCAACGCCTTCTTTTTCCTTGAATTCTTTGATAAAGTAATCCATCAGTGCCTGGTCCATGTCAGTTCCTCCCAACTGGGTGTCTCCACTGGTAGATTTGACCTCAAAGACACCTTCACCAAATTCCATTATTGTAACGTCAAGTGTTCCGCCGCCAAGGTCAAACACAAGTATCTTGTGCTCCTTGTTGGCCTTATCCAGGCCGTAAGCAAGCGATGCAGCTGTAGGCTCGTTTATTATCCTTACAACCTCAAGCCCTGCAATCTCTCCTGCATCTTTTGTTGCCTGCCTCTGGTTGTCATCAAAATAAGCAGGCACTGTTATGACTGCTTTGTGCACTTTCTCTCCAAGGAAATCTTCTGCATCCCTCTTTATCTTCTGCAGTATGAAAGCAGAGATCTGCTGGGGCGTATATTCCTTGCCATTGATCTTGTACTTATGGTTGGTTCCCATTTTTCTCTTGGCTTTTGTGATTGTCCTCTCAGGGTTGCTGATAGCCTGCCTTCTAGCTGGCTCTCCCACGAGAAGCTGGCCCTCTTTTGTAAAAGCTACAACACTGGGAAATGCTTTCCCGTACTGTGATGCACCTTCTGCAGAAGGGATTATCTTCGGCCTTCCTGCCTCAAGCACAGAAGCTGCGCTGTTCGATGTTCCTAAGTCGATTCCGATTATCTTACTCATTTCTAATTACCTCCTTGATAATTTTATTAATACCATTCTTCATCTTTTTTTTCCAGCTTATCATATTCAGACATAATATGATCGTGAATCAGATTATTTGATGCAATCAGGTTATGCTTTCCGGACGTTATGGTCTCCATATCCTTGCCTTCAAAATCAGTCACTCTGCCTCCTGCCTCTGTGACAAGAAGCATGCCGGCTGCAATGTCCCATGATTTCTGGCTCTTCTTGATAAATCCGTCAGACCTGCCGGCTGCAACATATGCAAGCTGGCCTGCGCAAAACCCCATATCTCTTGATCTCTGCGCAATAAGCATGAAATGCCTGAAAACATTCAACGAATCATCAATAGCATTCTTCAAAGGGCTTACGCCTATCTGTATTATAGCTTTGTCCAACTCATCAACATTTGAAACACTTATTCTCTTCCCGTTCAAAAAAGCACCTTCTCCTTGTTCTGCATAATATAACTCATTCATCATAGGAATAAATATGCAGGCATATCTCAAAACATTATTTTTTGCGACCCCGATCGATACAGCAAAATGCGGGTCTCCGTGCGAATAGTTTGTAGTGCCGTCTATAGGATCTATATACCATGTAAACTCTGACTCATTCTCTTCATCATCGTGCTCTTCCAATACTAAATTGTGGCCTGGAAATCTCTCTTTTATCCTGGTAATTATGAATTTCTCAACTGCGACATCTGCCTCAGTTACAATATTCTTAATACTCTTGGTGGAAACCTTTGCCCTCCCCATACAATCAAGGGCAATCTTCCCGGCATCCTTAGCCATTCCAGTGATGAATTCTTTCATATCCTCATTCATCTTCAATATCCACCTTGTTTCTAAGTTCTTCCGCCCTTTCAGGTGTAAGCACTTTCCTGTCATGTTTCATCATATCCTTGAAAGGCACTATTGTGGTGACTTCCAGAAGCTTGACAAGAAGATTCATGTCAATCTTTGCCCTGTCATCTATACTTCCGAGGGCCTCGTAAAGGCTCTGGTCTGTCGTGACTAAGTCAATCTCTGTGTTCTGCGTCGTTATCAGGGTATGCAGCTTCTCATTCCCCGTGAGGTATTTGAGTATGGCTTCTGCCCTCAAATACATCCTCTGCTTATTCTCTTTCATCATTTTTTCCCTCTTTTTCCAGTATATCTTTAATCCCAAGCACTTCAGGCCAGTCTGTATCGTCCTTTAGGTCATCATACTCCTGGATCTTTTTCAATGTATCAGCATCTGCAAAATTCTCAAGCTCTGCTCCTGGTATCAATTTTCCGCCAGCTTCAATATAGACCTTCAGCTGCCTCAAAGATTCAGGATCGTTCGGGTTGAAAAAATGCTTCAGGTCAAACCACGCAATCAGCTCTTCACCATACGGTTTGCACCCCATGGCAACCTTGCATTCAAGCGGCTTTGCAGGATGAACCTTGCAGCCATTCACGTTATCATAAAAAATACATTTACCATATGGCTTTCCGTCTTTTCTCATAATCTTTGGCCTTAGCCTTTTTGTGTTGAACTTCTCTATCTCCTCAAGACATTCTTCCCTGACTTTTTCCTCAGACATCTCGAGAAACTCAGCCAGCCTCTGCAGATCACCATCTCCAAGCACGCCGGACCCATAATTACATGAGTTCTCGCACTTAGGGCACCTGCACGGATGCCCAAGCTTCAGCACTTTGTCCACATCTGTTGCAAAAGTAATCATTTCCTCAACCGCTTATCTTGACTTTAGCATGCCTGATTATCCTTTCCTTGAACTGGTATCCTTTCTGCAGCACTTCAAGTATTGTGTCTTCCGGCTTGCCTGATTTCTGTTTCAGCAGGACCTCATGCTTATAAGGATCAAACTCACCATCAGCATCTACCAGCTTAAGGCCTTCCTGCTTCAGGATGTCAAACAGCTGTGCATAGACCATCTCAACGCCTTTCACAAACCTGTCATGATCTGAGCAGTTCTTCAGGGCCATCTCAAAGCTGTCCAGGGCCGGCAGCAGTTTCCTTAAAAGCTCAGCATTGCTGTATTCTATTGTCTGCCTGTTCTCTTTCTCAGCCCTTTGCCTATAGTTGATAAACTCAGCCTGCACTCTCTTGAGCATATCTGTAAGCTCGTTGATCTTGTCTTCCTGCTCCTTGAGCTTTGCATCTTTTGGATCTTCTTTTTTCTTTTTTTCTGCCATCTTGACTCCTTCCTTAGGGGGTTTTGGATAATTAATAAAAAAAATAAATTCTCAGGCCTACATCATTCCTGGCATTCCCATGCCGCCCATACCTCCGGGTGGCATCATAGGCATGTTGTCCTTTTTATCAGGGATATCTGTGACCACTGCTTCTGTTATTAGGATGAGTCCGCCGATGCTGACTGCATTCTGCAATGCTGTCCTTGCAACCTTTGTCGGGTCTATGACACCTGCCTTGAACATGTCCTCGAACCTGCCCTCTTTTGCATTATAACCTATGTTGTCTGAGGATTTCTGGACCTTATCAGCTATTATGCTGGGCTCTTTGCCAGCGTTCTTGGCTATCTCTTTCACAGGTCTCAGTATTGCCTTCTTGATGATGTCAATACCTATCTGCTGGTCTCCGGGCAGTTTCAGATTGTCAAGGACCTTAGCAGACCTAAGCAAGGTTACTCCGCCTCCTGCAATCACGCCTTCCTCGACTGCAGCCCTTGTAGCATGCAGTGCATCGTCCACTCTGGCTTTCCTCTCTTTCATCTCTGTCTCTGTAGCAGCTCCCACATTTATGACTGCCACTCCCCCGGTAAGCTTTGCAAGCCTCTTCTTCAGGTCTTCTTTGTCATATTCAGAAGTTGCTGCTGCAATCTGGTTCTCAATCATCTTAGCCCTGACCTTCAGTTTATGAGGGTCTCCCTGGCCGCCTATGATAACTGTCTTGTCCTTATCGACCTTGACTTTCTTTGCCCTTCCGAGGTCTGAGATCGCAGCCTGCTCTAATTTCATTCCCTTGTCTTCTGAGATAACTCTTCCTCCTGTAAGGACTGCGATGTCTTCAAGCATCTCTTTTTGGTCATCTCCGAATCCAGGCGCTTTGACAGCAACTGCTTTCAGAGCTCCCCTAATCATGTTTAGTATAAGAGTTGCAAGGGCTTCTCCTTCCACATCTTCAGCTATTATCACAAGCGGCCTACCTTCCTGGGCAACCTGCTCAAGCACTGGCAGAAGCTCTTTCATCGCGCTGATCTTCTTATCCAACATCAGTATTACAGGGTCGTCAAGCTCTGTGATCATCTTGTCCGGATTTGTAACCATATAGGGCGAGACAAATCCTTTGTCGAACTGCATACCTTCAACAACCTCAAGAGTAGTATCAAGTGATTTCGCTTCCTCGACTGTGATGACTCCGTTTCCTCCAACTTTTTCCATAGCATCTGCTATAAGCTTTCCGATCATCTCATCATTATTAGCTGAGATTGTTGCCACTTGGGCAATCTTTTCCTTGCTCCTCACTTCCACACTCTGTGATTTTAGGTATCTGACAACCGCATCAGCTGCTTTCTCAATACCTACCTTAATCTCAGTAGGGCTTGCGCCTGCTGTGATGTTCTTGATGCCTTCCCTCACGATAGTGCTGGCAAGGATTATGGCGGTTGTAGTGCCGTCTCCTGCGACATCCTGTGTCTTTTCAGCAACCTCTTTCATCAGCTGCGCTCCAATGTTCTCAAACTTGTCCTCAAGCTCGATCTCTTTTGCAATAGATACGCCGTCGTTGATTATAGTAGGGCTTCCGAACCCAGAATCAAGCGCCACGCATCTTCCTTTCGGCCCTAATGTAACTGAGACTGTCTCAGCCATCTTGTTGACGCCGGCCAGTATGGCCTGCCTTGCTTTCTCATCGAATATTATCTGTTTAGCTCCCATTCAAATCATTCCTCCATTTATATTTCTGTTTTACTGAATCTGCCTCTTTTTTGTCTTTATTCCACAACAGCAAGGATATCCTTAACATCCATGATGATGTGCTTTTCACCGTTGATCTTGACTTCGGAGCCGCCGTAGCTCTCGTATATAACGATATCTCCTGCTTTGACTTTCATGTCCTTGCCATCGCCCACAGCAACAACCTTTGCCTGCAATGGCTTTTCTTTTGCAGTATCCGGAATATAAAGACCGGACTTTGTCCTTTCTTCTGCCTCAATCGGCTTTATCAAAACCCTGTTTCCTAATGGTCTCAATTTCATTGTTTATCACCTTGTTTGTTTTTGTTGTTTAATAGTATCTATCTAATCTTCATATTATGAAGCTTTTCTACCCTGTCTTTGATAGGCGGGTGTGTTGAAAATAAGTTAAGCAGTCCTGATCCCTTAAAGGGATTCGCTATAAATAGTGAAGCAGTTGCCTCTGATCCCATTGCCATAGGATGCAGCTTCACTCCTTTCTCAATCTTGAGCAGGGCGTCTGCAAGCGCATGAGGATCTTTGACAATCTTTGCCCCTGTCTCATCTGCCATGTACTCCCTGGATCTTGATATTGCCAGCTGGAGTATTGTCGCAATAAGCGGAGTGATTATTGCCAAAGCAAGTAATTCAAATATATTGCTGCCTCTGTCCCTGCTCCTTCCACCGTATCCTCCGAATATGGCCGCCCATCTTGCCATCATCGCAACATAAGATATGACCCCGGCAATAGTTGCAGCGACTGTAGTGATCAGTGTATCCCTGTTTTTCACATGGCCAAGCTCATGAGCTATTACTGCCTTCAGCTCTCTCTCTGAAAGCAAGTCCATTATTCCGTTTGTGCAGGCTACTGCAGCATGCTTAGGATTCCTTCCGGTTGCAAATGCATTAGGGTTTGCAGAAGGGATAGCATATACTTTCGGCATCGGAAGCTTTGCCATCATAGCAACTTCCTTTACAATATGATACAATTTAGAATCCTTATCAGCTTCCTTAGCCCTGTACATCGCCAGCACTATCTTGTCTGAGAACCAGTACATCACAAAATTCATCAGTCCTACAAAGATTATTGCAATAGTAAGCCCCTGAGCTCCGCCCAGAAGCTGGCCTACCCATAACAACAGTGCAGTAAGCACTCCCAACAACATTATTGTCTTGAACTGGTTTTTCATTTGCATGCCTCTTAAACAATAATATAATTAAATAAAAATCAAAAAAAAATCAAAAAATCTATTTCACATCCACCTT
>JAFGRM010000006.1 GCA_016935125.1 Candidatus Woesearchaeota archaeon | reverse complement strand
TTACAATGATCGTAATAACAAAATAATAGCCTATAGATATAATAAAAGAGATGAGATGTAAAAAAGAGATAATTAAAGAACGACAATATAAAAAAAAGATATAATCAAAGAAAGAGAATATAAAGATTGATGGTATAATAAAATAAAGAAAAGATTGAAGGATGGTCTGGTCTAACCTACTGCACCAGCAATCAGCTTCTCTATCACTGCTCTTAGCTCAGCCTCCTCCTTATCAAGGCTCTTTTCAGACTCATAGCCGTTTCCAATCCTATAGTATTTGCAGCCCATGACAAATGCAGGAACCCCGCCACGAGGGCTAAAGCTCAAGAACAGGTCCTCTTCCTCATCAGGAACCTTGGTCTCTACCTCGCTTGAGAGCGTATCATCACCTGTATCAAACTCCCAATGATGCGCTATGATCCTGTTTGAATTAACATATTCCAGAGCAACCTTGTCAAAAGTCTCCTTGACCCAACTGCAATGCGGGCATGTGGTTGTCGTATAAAGCCTTATCACAGGTTTTCCCTCTTCATAGCAAGGCTCATTGCTTGATACTGAGAAAGTCAGTATGCTCGGGTCTGGCTCTATCCCATCAGTCAGCTCTTCTTTGTTGTTTATTACGACCGCCTTGCTTCTTAGGGTCTCTAGGTACTTCTCGACCGCCAGCTGCTCAAGCATCGCCCTTTCGCTCTGGCTGTTGATCTGCTTTTGCATCTGCAGCTGGAAGCTTATCTGTGTCTCGAAATCCTCAAACTGGTCCAGCTTCTGGTTTATCTTTGCTATATGGTAGCCAAAATCAGTCAGGAACGGCTCTGAAAACTGGTTGTTATGCTTAAGCTTGAAGAGCTCATCCAAAAAGACTGCATCCATCTGGCTCATCCTGCTGATCCAGCCAAGAACCCCACCCTGCTCAGAAGAAGGGCAGTCTGAATACTCAGCTGCAATCTCTGCAAAATCAGCGTTATTCAATAGCTGCTCATATATATCATCGATTAATGCCTTTGCTTCCTCTTTTGTCCTGTTCTTTTCACAGCTTGAAGCACCATTAAAGCACACCAATATATGGCTGGCATTGACCTGGCAATATATATCAGGATTGCTCTCAAACTCTGCCCTTAACTCCTCATCTGTTACAGAGATATCAGTCTCGTCTCCGTAATCTATCTTTGAGAGGACTGACTCATTGAGTAGCTCATATATTATGAAATTTCTCTTGTATGCATCCCTTGTGTCTTCTATAAACTCCTCCATCGTAAGGTTTTCCTTCTGCAGTATCTCATCAAGCTGTTCTGTTGTGACGCTGTCTTTTACCCTTCCAAGCCAGTTGTCGACAGCCTCATCTATCCTTGCCTCATCAATGACAATGCCCTGCTCTGTCGCCTCCTGAAGGAGCAGCATCTCGTTTATTGTCTGGTTTATCACAAACTCTTCAGTTACAGTAGGTCCATATTGGGCCTGATAGTATGAAAGCCTCTTTTCAATCTCTCTTGAATACACTGGCTCTCCGTTGACTGTCAGTACAAGCGTTCCCATCTCTGTCTGGACAGGCGGCTTTTCCGGAATCAGCTTATCCATGTAAACGACAACAGCGGATATGGCCAAGATGCCCAGTATCACAACCGCAGCGATCCAATATGCAGAGATACCTTTTCCATTCTCTTGCTGATAATCTTGCTCATGATTCCTCTTTCCTGAAGAACCCTTTCCTGAAGAGTCCTTAGCATGCCTGCCAGCCTTGCTAGAGCCATGGCTGGAGCTATGTTCCATGCTGCTGGCATGCTCTTTTCCTGATTCATGAACATCCTTATGAGAATCACTCTTCCTGTTCTTTTTGCCCTTCTTCACTGAATTAGCCTTATCTGCTACTGACATCTCTTATCACCTTTACCCCTCATCATAGATTATATCTGTATATATTTGCATAGAATATCATCAGACATAAATACCCATCTCAATCGATATCGCACAAATACTTTCCTTAATCAATATTGCTCTTGATTATCCTACAGAAACAGAGGTTTTATTTTTAAATCTTTTGCTTAAGCATGTAAATATTTAAATACCAGGCGATAGAGAAAAGATGTATGTTTGATATTGTTGTTGGAAGGAACGAGCGTGACAAGAAAAAATTCGGCTCAGAGGGCACAATATTTCTAGGCAGGCATTATGTCAAGATGGGCCAGGTCACATCACTCTCAAACAAAGTCTATATGGACATGCTAAGGGCACATGTTGTATTCATCTGCGGAAAAAGAGGTGGGGGCAAGAGCTATACGATGGGAGTCATCGCAGAAGGCATGGCGACAATGCCAAAAGAGATCTCCCAGAACCTAAGCATAATACTGCTCGATACCATGGGCATATACTGGACCATGAAATACCCAAACCACAAGGATGAGAAGATCATCGATGAATGGGGGCTTGAATCAAAGGGGCTCGATGTAAAGATTTACACGCCTGCAGGATTCTTTGACAAGTTCAAAGAAGAGGGCATACCCACTGACCATCCATTTACAATAAAGCCATCTGAACTCAACCCTGACGAATGGTGCCTGACATTTGACATAAGCCCTACATCTGCAATAGGGACACTGATCTCAAGGACAATCAACAAGTTAAGGGACGCCAATCAGGAGTACTCTATCGATGAGATCCTCGAAATCCTGCATAAGGATGACAGGGCTGAGCAAAGCGTGAAAGATGCAGCTGAAAACATGTTCATAGACACACTGACATGGGGCCTGTTCAGCAAGAACGGCACATCCCTTTCAGAGCTTGCTGCGCCAGGGCAGGTGACTGTCCTTGATGTATCATGCTACTCAATGCTTGCAAACAGCTGGAAGATCAAGTCCCTTGTGATAGGTCTTGTGTCTGAAAAGCTCTTTGTCCAGAGGATGTCTGCAAGAAAGATCGAGGAGTACAACGATGTCCACCAGGCATTGAACTACTACTCAAACGATGACACTGAAAAGCAGGAGATGCCCCTTGTATGGCTTGTTGTCGATGAAGCCCATGAATTCCTTCCAAAAGACGGAAAGACCATGGCAACTGACCCGCTTGTGACAATCCTAAGGGAAGGAAGGCAGCCGGGAATCTCGCTCGTGCTTGCAACACAGCAGCCTGGAAAGATACATACAGATGTAATGACACAATCTGATACAGTGATAAGCCATAGGATAACCACAAAGATCGATATCGATGCACTCAGCATGCTCATGCAGAGTTATATGCGTGAAGACCTTAACACAATCCTAGACAACCTGCCGAGGATCAAGGGTGCTGCCCTTGTCTTTGATGACACAAACGAGAAGATGTACCCTGTACAGATAAGGCCGCGGTTCACATGGCACGGCGGCGAATCACCGACAGCATTTCACAAGAAAGAAAAAAAGATGTTCTAAGATCCAACAGACATGCAACATAACATGTTACAGCAAGGGCCTGGCCCCTCCAAACAGCTCCTTTATTACATTGGTCGCATAGCTGCCTTTTTTCAGGTAAAAGCTTGCTTTGATCTTTTTCATGCCTGAATTGAGCTCGTCATCCTCTGGCGCGCTGAACAAAAGCTCTTCTGCCTCTGCAAAGACAGCCCTGTCCTGGCTCTCAAGCGTGAGTTCAGGCATCTGCCTTATGATAAGATCCCTGGCATTTATTGATTCCTTTTTGCAAACCTCGTCAATTATCTCTTTTTTTTTATCGTTGTCTTCTTCTGTGTCAAACCCAAGCATAGGGAAGGTATCATCATTGTGCACAGGATCTCCCATTGTTTCAATATACTTTCTCACACAACTGTTCCAAAGATAAGACTGGTATGCAACAACATAGAACTTAAGAATTCTCCTTGGCTGCGACCTCAGGGCACCGATAAAGTTGCCAGGGCTTTTTGTCAGGAATTCACTTATGCCCCAAGCATCCTTTGCTGCAAGCGCTTCTGCAGCCTCCTTAAACCGCTTTTTTACAAGCATCCGGCCGATCAGGTGGTTGTCAGAATCCCTGCCGAACCTCTGCGTGTCAAAATAATTCGGGACAAGCATGCGTTTTCCTGAGCTGGCTGCAGGAATCTTGCTGACATCCTCTTGGCTAAGGTTTCTTATGACTAGATCAAAATAATTTCCGTCAAGGGTTCCGATATTTATCCTCTCATCCCCCCTGCCCAGGAACTCAAGCTTCACATAGCGGTTCTCATCCCCCTTCTTGTAGGTAAAATCATAGTTCCTTTTCACGCCCTTTGATATGGATATCGTCTGCTCGGTCACGGCCTGCCTGTCCTTCAGCCCTGCTGCATTGATGAACTTAGGCATGATCCTCAGCTTTTTTGCTATAAGCTCTATCGCATCAAATGTCGAGTAGCCTTTTTTCTTAAGCAGGTAATAGTTGTAGGTCCCGTTTTCTGACAGCTTCAGATCAAGCTTTTCCTTGACTATGAAATCCTCTGGGAGCTGTTTTATCTTGTACATATTTTTATTAGAATAATTGATTGTATTTAATAGTTTGGTGGATGGGGGGATAGGTTAAGTTATATCCAAAAATGGAACTCAAACTTTATAGAAACACCCACACACTAGAATAAGGATCATTTTGATCTGAGCTGTTTTGCAATAAACTTTAATAATGAACAATGCACCCGCTCTGCCTTATTCTACTTTTCCTTATCATATAAGGATAAAAATGATAGATAAATACGATTACATGATGGATAAAGATGATAACAACGATAATATTCGACCTTGAAGGCGTGGTAATAGACACTGAAAGATTATGGGACCAGGAGATAAGTACTGTCCTTAGCAGAAGAGACATCAGCTATGACAGGGAAAAGATAAAGCACCTCTTAAGCGGCAGGTCTGTTTCAGAGGCATCAGGCATGCTCATAGAAATGTTTGGACTTGAATGCGCCAGGGAAGAGCTGACAAGAGAACGGATTGAGATAATGAAAAAACTCATCCAGGATAATGCCAGGCTGATCAACGGCTTCAGCGACTTCTACGAGACTATCAGGCCAAAATACAAGACCTGCATAGCAACATCGATGGACCACGAGCTTTTGAAGCTGACCGAGAGCAAGATAGGGCTAAACAGACTCTTTTCAGGCAAGGTGTTCTCGATTGCAGATGTTGGCAACATAGCAAAACCAAATCCTGACCTTTTCCTATTTTCAGCAGAAAAACTAATGTCCGCGCCTGATGAGTGTGTGGTAATAGAAGACTCGCCTCTTGGGATAACAGCTGCAAAAAGAGCAGGGATGAAAAGCATGGGCATAACAACCACATATAGAAGAAATCTGCTTAATGATGCTGACATTGTCGTTGACAGTTACTCTGAAATCGACCCAGAAAGATTCCCTGATCTCATATAAGTTCTAAGTTCTACATCATACAGCCCTTAATATAATTTCTTAAAATAGAACAACATTTATTAACACTTGCTCAAACTGCTGCATCTTATGCCAAAAAAATCAAAAGAGAAATGGAAGATATGGGGCAATGTATTTGATGAGTACACTATCAACACAATCAAGAAGCTCATGACACAGAACGTGATAGACGGGATCGAAAGCCCGGTAAAGATAGGAAAAGAGGCAAACATATTCACTGCAAAGACAAAAACAGGCGACATGAGGATAGTCAAGATCTACAGGCTTGAATCATGCAACTTCAACAAGATGTATGATTATATAAGGTATGACCCCAGGTTTCTCAACATAAAAAAGCAGCGCAGGCAGATAATCTTCACATGGGTCCAGCGCGAATACAGAAACCTGATAAAAGCAAGGGCTGCAGGAGTCAGGGTTCCAACGCCGCTTGCAAACATAAACAATGTCCTTGTCCTGGAGTTTATAGGAGACGACACTATCGCACCCCAGCTCAAGGATTCCATGCCTGAGAGCAAGACAGGAAAAGAGAAGATGCAAAATGCTATAACATGCGAACTTCGCAAGCTGTACACAAAAGCAGGCCTTGTCCACGCAGACCTATCTGAATTCAACATCCTAAATTATAGGGGAAATCCTGTCCTTATTGATTTTTCCCAGACTACACCTGTTGAAAATATGAATTCTGATGACTACCTGAAAAGAGACATAGGAAACCTTATAAGGTTCTTCCATAAGCATGGGTTAGATCTTCTTCCTGAGGAATTATATCAAAAGATTACAAAGCAATAAATAGCTGGAGAACAATGAAAGATTATGAGTATGGATAAACCTAAGAAATAATAAGGCCAAAAGGATTACTTTATAGGATCTGGCTTTGGATTTTAGTCATTCCCTGAAACTGCATCTATCAGCTCAACAACCTTTTGGTGGGTCAATATCTTATCTGGGTCAGCCTGCCACTGGATTACAAGAGCCCTGAAGTTAAACATCGCATCCTCAAACAGCACAAACTCGCCTGCTGAACGAAGTGAGAATAACAGCTCAACCCAAAGTCCGATATCGTTTCTCTCGTATGATAGGCATCTCATGATATGTTCAGCGCTCCTCTGAAAATCACCCTGCATATAATACATGTTCCCCACCAGCTGGTAGATGAGCAATATCGTGTTCGTGCTCTTGTAATTCTCATAATCTTTCCTGGCATACTCAGGCAAGCCTTCTGGCTCAAGTATCCCATCAATCATATCGAGCATATTGTTCGCATAAGCTAAAGCCTTCTCAAGCTCATCTTTCCTGCCATAAAACCTCTGGCAGAGGCTGTATGAGATAGACTCATCATGGCAAGCATCTGAATCTATAGCAGTGCGCCTGGTCCTTATCTCAAACCCAAGATATCTCTCAAGCTTACCCCACTTATCCTTGAATATTGCCAACCTATTCTCCATCTTTTTCTCTCTTACCAACCTTTTTTAGTGTCCTTCCTGCGCTTCCTGCATCCTTCCTGTATTAATAAATACCTTACCGTGTTAATAAATACCTTAACAAGATAATCTTTTCTAATCAAAATCTATAATAAACCAATCCTTCCTCTTTTTCACCCTAGAGACAAGTTTATTGTTATGCATTATATCAAGACAGCCAGAAGAGCCTGTGCCTGTATGGCCAAAATGGCCTGTATCTGCAGAGCAAATAGAGCCTGCAGAGTCAACACTCTTTGCCGGACCTCTTGAGCCAACACCGCTTATTGCTGCAGAGCCTGATGCAAAAGTTATCCTGTTGCCTTTCAAAACATCCTCAAAAAAACTGATGCTTTCTTCAGGCCTTGCAGCATTGCTTAAGTACTGCGCGTTTGTATATCTGATCTCCCCTTGCTTCAACCTTCCATCAAATATTATGAAGTTCTTCTCACCAAAAACAAGCAGTGGCTGTTTCAGGAAGCCTGCTGTCTTCCTGGCATACCCTGGCTCAACATCCATTATCCTATCTTCAACCATCCTTGCATAGCTGATCGTGTTTTCACACCTGTATGAGCAGGGGAGGTGATGGATAAAAAAATAGCTGTTGTCCATCAGGTGATTGTTGCAGAGATAAGAGCCCTTTGCCATCCCTGGCAGATTAGGCGTATTCTTATAAACCTCATAAGGATGGTTATACAAAGACCAGTTGTTGAACCTCCTGAAAAAATCTATGCAGCAGGCAGGGTATCCTAAACAACCCCCAAACCTGAGATGGTCGACAAACGGCTTGTTTATGTTCCTGTTGTTGATGATTACAGAATACCAACCGAACTTCTTAGCCTCTATCGCTGTCTTCTTAGAGCCTGATACAAAGACATGCAGCTTTTGTGAGCTCTTAGATTTGTATCTATCACTTTTGCCTGCCCGGCTTTTGGGTCCAGTCTTATCCATGAATTGTTCTGCAACAACAAATGTGGTCGTGATATTCTCCCCACCTATGACTGTGCCCTTATCCAACTGAGCTTTGTCAAATATAACATCAGTCTCAAGATAAAGCCCATAATCACGGCAGACTCTCCTGAACTCATCAAGCCTGTCTGGCTGCACCCAGTCATCAAAACTTTTCTTTACGCCAAGCGCGACAGAAAGGAACATAGAATACTGTCTTGAGCCGTTTATCTCGTAATACTCTTTCCCAAATCTCTTTGGCACATAACTGTCAAGAATGCCTTTTTTTTCTAGCTTATTGACCTTATCCATATTAGCTGCATTGCCTATGATTTAATTTTTTTTAAATTCTGATTTAATCTTCTGATTTAATTTTTTAATACTCCGTTTTAATACTCTAATGGTTTACCGTTTCAATACTACTTGTCTTTTAGCCCAATACTCTTTATATCTCATCAATAGATGTAATCTTCTTTCCTGGGACTGGCTTGAATTCACTATCACCCATTCTCTCTGGATACTCCTTCCATGGGCCCTCACATACAAGGTCATACCTGCAGCCCCTGCATTTCTCAAACTTCTGCTTCCCTTGCTCTCTTCTTGTATTCTCATATGAGGGGTCATAATCATTGATGTCGCGGATCTCAGTCTTTGGTATATAAAACTCTGAACAGTATCTCTCAAATCCTTTCATAAGGCAGAACGGCATTGCTTCTGCCATAACGACAACACCGTTGTCGAGCCCCAGCTGAAGACCGGACTTTAAGAACGGCGCTGCTTTAGCCATGCTTGGCATCATCTCATCATAATTGGTGTATGCATTACCCACTGCATGGACAAAGGCGAACTGGAACTGGTCGACCTTGAGCCTGACAAGCAGCCGTGCAATATCAGGAAGATGCCTATAGTTCGGCTTGACAACAACAGTGTTTGTTATGATCCTCTGCCCAAGCTCTCTTAGGTTCATTATAGCCCGGGTCGTCTGCCTGAAAGACCCTTCTGCCCGGGTCAGGTAGTCATGCAGCTCTGCAGTATGCCCATGCAATGCAGGGCTGAATTCATTTGCGCCAGCATCGATAAGCCTGATGCACATAGGCTTGTAGCTTAGGCATCTTGCATTTGTCTGTATCTGTATACTACCAAATCCCAGCTCTTTAGCATAACTGACCAGCTCGACAATATCCTTTCTTATCGTCGGCTCACCCCCTGTAAAGACCACACCTTTGCAATCGCTCTTCCTTGCCTCCCTGAGGTCTTTTTTTATGTCGTCAGTCTGCCTGTTGCCAAACCTTTTCTTGTGTGCCTGCACACAGAACCTGCAGTTGTTGTTGCAGACAAACCCTGTCTTGATGTCTACTCTCTTATAAGCCATCTGGGAAGTAAAACCTGCTTTTTTTATAAATGTTGCCGCAAAGAACATAAGATGTAGAGAACATAAGATGTAGTAATAATAATAAAGATCATAGCCGAACAAAGTTCAACAAGAGAGCTGTTAAAGCCATGTTATGTTATGAAATAATCAGAATCAGACAGGGAATCAGAATCAGACAGGGCAGCCATTTGATGATATAGCCTTGTAAAGCCTTGGCTTTCGATAAGGAAATATCTTCTCTTTTTTTCTCCATATGGCAACAACATCCATATCAATGGTTCGGGTCATGATTGATTGATACTTGCCCTGCTCCATCAATTTTTTTCCATACGGATCAAAGATTGCTCCATGACCTGTAAAATTTCTCCCTGGCTTGCAGCTATCGATAACATAAAGCTGATTATTCAGTGCTATGGATTGTGACCTTAATAAATTTACTCTATAAGGAAAATGAGCAGGGATTGCATGGATAATTACAATCATCTCAGCGCCCATCATAGCTAAAACCCTTCCTGATTCCTGAAATGCAGCATCAAAACATATCAACAGGCCTATTTTCCCAAAAGGTGTCTTCACAACCCTAAACTCCTTTCCAGGAACATGGTTTTCAACCCAATGAACATGAATCTTCTGATATCTCTCAATCTTTTCAGGAGATATGTAATATGAATAGTCATATAATCTTTTTCCATTTTGGAATATCACACCTATCACTATAGAAGTAGAATACTCTGTTACTATTTTTTGGAGTGTCTTGATACTCGCTAAGGATTTAATTGATAAAGTAGATTCGGGAAAAACTATGAGATCTGAATCTTTTCTTTTTTGTATGATTTCCTTGATTCCTAAAAGATTATGCTGCTCATAAATCTGAGCAATTGTTATTTTTATCTTGCGCATATAAACTATTTGACAATTATTTTTCTATTTAATTGTTTCTAAAATAGCAGTGAGAACAGATTCCTATCAATACCATGCTTATTCCTGATAAGGGATTTGATATAACAAAAACTCGAACTTTAGAAATCGGCATTATACTTTATGAAAAATTATTGGTGAATTTTTCAATAAAGATAGATGTTATAAGATTTAACTCATTTCCTGTCAAATGCCTGCTTGTTTGCCCACAGGTACAATATGACCAACAAAGACAACAACAGCATTACCCCTTGATTGACTAAAAATGCCGGAAAAAAGCCATTGTCTCCAAACACTGTCCCAATAAAGCCCTGTAGGTCATCGTGAAAAAATATTGCAGAGATGATGTTCACAGCTGAATTGATCCCTATCATGCTATAAAGAGCGATAGCTGCATGATATACACTTTTATACCTTCGGGAAGTGAAATAGACAAGGAACAGGATTGCAACAAGGATCAATGAGACCAAGAATGCAGCCTCGCTGTTTCTGATAAAGAACAGGCCTAAAAAGACAGCATGAGGTGCAAAGAACTGTGGCAGTAAAAGGAGTATGCTTATGAAGTACAGACTCATGATGATCTTGATCTCCCTTTGCAGCTCATGCTTCATCCTTATTCCACCTATATGCCTCTTTCTTTTATATGCCTATGCCTCTAATATGCTTCCTGACGACACCTATATGCTTCCCTGATGCCGCATATATGTATCATGACGCATCCTAAAGCTCTTTGCATACAATAAAGCGGATTGTGTATAAAAATATTGCCATCCTGGGCTAATATGAAACCCTAGCCTGTAAATAGAATAATATAAATAGTAGTTCTCGTCGATAAATAGTTGCGATAAACAATTTTGTC
>JAFGRM010000057.1 GCA_016935125.1 Candidatus Woesearchaeota archaeon | reverse complement strand
ATAAATCTTGTTTGCGTAGAAAGATAAATCTTGTTTGTTAATTAGGATAAATCTTGTTTGCGTAGAAAGATAAATCTTGTTTGTTAAGTAAGATAAATATTCATTCTGCAAGTTCTGTAAGATATTTATAGTTCTGTAAGATATGTATCAATCATGAAAAAGAATAAAGAGACAGGGGCAAACATGGGGCTGGGAGGATTTTCACCTGCGTTTTATGCCAAACAAGTTTGGCAACGTTTTGGAGCATAACCCAAAACTTCCGCCGCAGAAACGGAGATGCAGCCACTGGAGCATTAAGCTTCAGTACGATAAGAAAAATCCAAAACTCAAGACCCAGAACCCAAAACCCCATATAAAAGATGGGGCTGGGAGGATTTGAACCCCCGACCACGTGCGCCCCGGGCACGTATCATACCAAGCTAGACTACAGCCCCATGTGGAATTGACGAGCGTAAGCGAGGAAATCCACCTCGCTCCCAATCGGCGAAATGATTGCTACCAAGCCAGACTAAAGCCCAATGTGGCCATGCAAAAAAGCCATAGATATTTAAAATTATCTGTTGTTTTTTCATAGGTATATCTTCAGTTAATTTTAAATAATCATTATCAAATCAGGAGGATAAAATGTTTTGGATTCCAGTGAGCTTGATCATTGCATGGATATTCTTTTGGATAGCCAGGACAATGCGCATCTTAAATGATGGCGAGTTCTCATACAGGAAGAACAAGGTCTGCAGGAGGGATGAGAGGCCTATGCTCTTCCATGCAGAGTTCTTCATGTCTGGCCTATGGTCTGTTGCAGGGCTTGCTGTGTTGTTTGTATTCCTGAGCCAGTTTGTCTGAAACTGTCTGAAACAGGCAGTTTCTTATGCAGCATGTCTTGATCTTCATCTCAAATACCCCTAATTGAGCATAACTTTAATTATATCTTTTTTATCTCGAATGACTATTGTTATATCTCAAATAAATTTATATATGAGTGACTTATTTTCCATTGTTATGCAAAAGACAGGGTTTGATACAGAGAGATATCTTGAGTCACAGACTAAAGAGATACTAAACAGGGTCAATGGCTTTGAGAAGCTCTACCTTGAGTTTGGCGGAAAGCTCTGCTATGACATGCACGCTGCGCGGGTTCTTCCTGGCTATAGGCCGACTGCAAAGATAGACCTTCTTAAGAAGCTTGGCGATATAGACATCATATCCTGCATAAGCGCAAAGGACATTGCCAGAGGCAGGGTAAGGCGGGATTTTGGCCTTACTTATGACAACCAGGTATTAAAGGATATCTCTGACATAACCGGTTACGGGCTTAATGTAAAGTGCGTGGTAATAACAAGGTACAGCGGCGAGCATGCTGCAAAGATATTCAAGAGAAGGCTTGAGAACTATGGGGTAAAGACCTATGTTTTAGATGAGATTCCTGGTTATCCTGATGATATCAAGAAGGTCATGTCAGGATACCAGAAGAACCCTTATGTAAAGACTGAAAAGAAGCTTGTGATTGTTACTGGTGTTGGCGGCGGCTCTGGTAAGATGGCGTTCTGCCTAAGCCAGATCTATCATGAGAGGGAAAAGCAGATAAATGCCGGTTTTGCAAAGTTTGAGACATTTCCCATATGGAACCTCAAGCTCAAGCATCCTGTAAATATGGCCTATGAAGCAGCGACAGCAGACCTTCTTGACCTGAACATGGTCGACCCGTATCATAAGGAGGCCTATGGCATAGATGCCATCAACTATAATAGGGATATCGAGAATTTCAACATACTTCTGAACATCATGAAAAGGATTACAGGTAAAGTGCATCCCTTTGGCTACAAGTCTCCTACTGACATGGGCGTGAATATGGTAGCTTCAGGGATAATTGACGATGAAGCCTGCAAAGAGGCTTCAAGGCAGGAGATAATAAGGAGATATTTCAGGTATGTAAGAGAAAAGGTTGAGGGCATAGAGACACAGGAGACTCTTGATAGGATGCATGAGGTGATGAAGAATGCAGGGGTCAGGCCTGAAGACAGGGATGTCGTCAGCCCGGCAAGGAAGGCAGCACAAGAGGCAAAGCAGAAAGGCAAGGGTTTTAATGGGGTGTATTGCGGTGCAGCAATAAAGCTTCCTACTGGGACAATAGTTACTGGCAAGAACTCCCCTTATCTTCATGCAGAGTCAGCAGCGATCCTTAATGCTGTAAAGGTCATGATGCAGCTGCCTGATAGCATAGACCTCATAAGCCCTCTTGTCATAGAGAGTATAGGAGGCATGAAAAAAGAGGTCATGGATCGGCTTGAGCCATGCCTGGATATGAATGAGACTCTAATCGCGCTTGCCATGAGCTCGACAACAAGCCCTGTTGCAAAGACCGCGCTAAGAAAGCTAAAAGAGCTTGAGAATGCTGAGATACACCTGACCCATCTTCCAACACCAGGAGATGAGCTTGGGATAATGCGCCTTAAGATGAACATGTCTACAGATGCGCTGCTTACAAAGCTAGGCCATTTCCAGTGATTGTAGATTAACATACCCCGCTGCAAGCTGCCCGGGTTCTTGATTTCTCTTCTCTGTCTGGATCTATATCTTATCGAAAAATAGGTAGTAGGTTATTGTGTATAATCTATAATTATATTATTCCTATCATGCGATGCCGAATTTCTTGAGTGCAGAGGCAAGCTCCTGACTTTTTTTGGCCTGTTCTTTTAATGAGACCCCCTGCATTGCAGCATCAGCTGCCTGCCTTATGGCACTGGCGCCTGCCCTTGTCCCGTCTGGGTGGCCGTGGCATCCGCCGCCGAACTGCATCACTATGTCATTGCCCATCTTTTTTAGGAGTTTAGGGATGGAACCAGGGTGAAGACCGCCTGATGCGACTGCAAGGACAGGTTTTATGTCAAACCAGTTTTGGGCAAGGAAGTTTTGGTGCTCAAAGACCCTCTTGCTTTCGATCTCTTTCTCGATATCCATGCATTCCTCGCCTGTCTCGTTCATCTTTCCTATGGATGCAGTGCCTATATGCAGCTGGTCTGTTCCAGCAAGCCTTGCGCATTTGGCGATTGCAAGCATTGACATCCCATGCCTTGGGTTCCTTGTCAATGCCCCATGCATCGCCCTATGCGCGTGCAATACCTTCTTCACCCTGTCCCTTATCGTCTGAAGCCCTGCCCAGCCTGTAGTGATTATGTCGACCATGACATATTCACCGCCAAAGTCATCGACTATTTTGGCGCGGTTGAGCATCTCGAATGTCTCTGCAGTGATGTTCGGCATGTAGATCTTTTTTTCGCCGGTCTCTTTTTCAGCCTTGTCTCTTAGCCTGAATGTCTCTTTCATCCTTTTTTTGAAGCTGTTGAAGGACATGCTGCTGAGGTTCTCGTCATCCTTTACAACATCAAGCCCGCCTGCCCATGATTCATATGCTACCCTGGCGTGGCTCTTCTCATCAAGGCCGATCTTTGGTTTTATGATAGTTCCAAGAAGCGGCCGTCTACTGACTTTTGTAAGTTTTCTGATGCCCTCTATCCCGTAGCGCGGGCCTTTGAACGAGTCTATGATCCTTTTTGGGAAATGTATGTCCATAAGCCTGAGGTTTCTTACTGACTTCATGCCGAATATGTTCCCTGCGATGCTTGAGAGGATCTCGGGCATGTTGCCTGGCTCAAAGAGCTCGTGATGGTATGCTATCTTTATGATCCTGTTATTCTTGTCGATATCAAAGATGCTGGGCTTTAGCCTTTTTATGATCCTCTGGTCAAGTGTCCCAATGTCAGTCCATGTGCCTATAGAGCTTTCAGCAGCGATGTGATCAGCTGCTTTTTCAGTGCTTATCCTGTTGGGCTCAAGGTAGTATTCTGTTATAAGGTCATCCCTTCCGGGTTTATATCCCTTGTCGATATATGTCTTGATCTTCATCTTGTCATGAGAAAAAATTTTTTAGAGTTATTAGGAGCTGGATGATGTTCTCTAATTTCCTATTTATGAGATCTGCTGCACCTACTGAAAGTATGGACATTCCAAAGAGCATCTGAGGGTAAAGCCTCTTCTTTAACAGGGGTTTTTTGTTCAGCATCTTTTCTTTGAATCTCCATCTTCTTTTATAGGAAACTATCTTATATTTGTTCAGTTATCTTACTTGTTGCCGAAATAAAAGAATTTTTCTATTGATACGTCCTCTGAATCAAAACTGCCAGTCCTAGGGTTGCTTGGTTGCTGTGCCGGTTGCTGTTGTGCCATGCGCGGGGGTGGTGCTGCCACCGGCTGGGGTTGAGGCGCATTGCAGAGCACAGTCTGTGCCATCTGTTGCTGTGGCTGTACTATTGTTGTTACTGCCTGCACAGGTTCAGGGGTCTCTCCTATCATCTCGCTTACAGCGATCTCCTCATCAGACTGTGCAGCTTCAGCTGTCTTGCTGTTGCTTGTGCAATAATGGAGTGTCAGCTGTTTTATCATATCTTCCTGCTGCTGGATTTTACTCTTCATGCTCTTGATTTCATCTGAAAACTGGTCTGCAAATTTCTGCAGGATATTTATGATCTGTTCTTCTGTGAATGTGTTCTTTGTCTCCATTTTTTCATCACTCCCTTTTTCTTCTTCTGCTGCAGCAGGCTCACACCCGGCGATGATGCTTCCGAATGCCACTTCTTCTTTTTTGCCAGAGATTCTGCCTGCAAGCTCTACAGCATCGCTTGAGCATGCAGCAAGGCCGTGTTTTCTTAATACAGCTGATAGCTGGTTTACCCTTTTGAGTTTGTCAACATCCATCATTATCACCAAGGTTGTTTTTACATAAATATGAACCATATCTTAGTATATTTATTTGTATATTAATATACTACACATATATAAAGTTTTCGTTTTTTGTCTGCAGAAAAAGAGTTTATTTTTAATGGATTTTTCAGCATGGTCTAATAGATATCCAGAGGGGTTCTTGACGAGGCCAATATACCAGCACAAGAGCAGTATATTTGCCTGCCATTAGTGCAGGAGAAGATTAATATGATTCTGCCTTATTCATGCTACAAATCTAGCGCAATTATGATTGTAAAATCTCTAGGATCCTCTTAACTTAAAAGACCTTTCTCTGCCTGCAAAGGAGAACGATACTGTTAATGAAGAGCAGGCCTGAAATCAGAACGTGTATGTAATAGAGCCCTTTTACCATGATGTTAAATGGTTCTGCTATGATAATGAATGTTGAGGAATAGATGGCAGCAGCCAGGACCTGCCTGAAACCTATCCTGTGCTTTGTCAGGAATGTTGCTACATAACCAAGCAGAGATGCAGCAACTACAAATATTGCTGCCTTTAGCAGGATATATGCAAGGTAAAGCATCACTATGCCCGGCATAGCAATGAAGAGCCCTGCAATGATTACTGTCTTAAGACATTCCCTGTATGCATCAATATTACTGAACTCGTCTATACCTGTTGTTGTAGTATCTGGATTGAACCAACAATACGGCCTGAAAACAAGGCACAACAACGGTTTTCTTGTGATGTTCTCTTTTGTTATGAGTAGGTCTTCTCCTTCATACATCTTTTCGTTTGCAATGATTATCCTGTCATCATGTAATGAGACTGGCTCTCTAAGCTCGATCTCACCTGTGATGTTCAGTTTTTCAAACTTGTCAAGCTCAGACCCAAGCGAGATGCTTATCCCTGATAGGCCAAAGAGCAGAAGCGCCAGCGCGATAATCGCTGAAACCAGTACAACATTGAAGATATACCTGAAAGCTTTTCCAGGGCTCTTTTTTGAGAAATCCCAGTACGCTTTTGGGTAGAATGATAGCAGCATCTCCTTTAAGAACCCAGAAACCCTCTCTAGCCTTCCTGCCTCGCCATCTTTTTTCATAGTCTTGCACTATCCTTTTTATAGTCTTACACTATAGAGCTCTTGATTTATAAATTGTTTGGAAATTCGAGCTTCATCTCATGCTTTTCTTGTTAGGCAAGCTGTTGAGTTGTTCAGCTGTTCCTTGCGATAAGGATTATGTCTTTTTCCTCTTCAATGGTTCTTATCACATCAAGGCTTTCCTTGATTAAACCAGTTATCTTATCTGCATTTCCTGACCTCTTAAGAAAGCTTATTATTATGTCAGAATCAGCCCTTGCAACCCTTTTGATCTCTGATAGGGCTTTTTTGATGTCATTGAAGTTCTGCATCGCTGTTATTGAGACAACATAGTCAAAGCAGTTATCTTTGAAAGGGAGGGACTCTGCTTTGCCAAGCACGCAGTAACCTGTCTTTGACTGCTTAAGAAGCCTTATGCTAGGGTCAAGCCTTACTATTGTGCAGTCCAGCTCAAGGTAGCCAGGCCCTGCACCAAGGTCCAGCAGGATATCGTCATCTCCAGGCTTAAGCTCTCTTCTTATAATCGCTATCTTATTTGCCTGCTCTTCATGATGAAGCCCATCATATGAATCTGAGATTATGTCATAATATTCATTATTTTCCATCATAATAACATTATTTTCTTTCATAATAACATTCTCCTCTGCCATGTTTAAAAATATTGTCATTGCTCTATGGCGTTATCTGCCTCATAAGCTTCCAGTTAGTCATCTTGGTCAGCTTCAGTTTCAGCTTCGTCAGTTTTACTTTCTCTTTATGGCATTGTCTGGCACTGTCTTTTTTATGGCATATCCGCATATCCTGAAGATTACGGATAAATGATAGGTTGATGACAGATCATATGAATATGACAAATTATATAAAACCCTGGCGAGATAACCTGTCCAATGGACAGGAGCCCTATACTATTGCTGGTCATGATAGGATTGTTTCTTGCAGTGGTTATTGTTGTCTATTCCTCTTTGATGGGCACGCTTGCAGTGACAGAGCGTGTCTTTAGCTCATCTGACAGCATAAACCCGCTTAAAAAAAACAGCCTGCCAGGGTATTTTAACATCAATGCGCTTAGGTATTATGACAGGGCTCTTGTCGAGTCGCAGCAGAACTCAACAGGAAGCGCTATAGACCGCTGTGCGATGAACCTGAGCAAAGAGGTCCTGATAATAGATATGACATACAATTACCAGAGAAAGCCTGAGAACTGCAATGTCTTTGTAGATAATCTTCTTGAGAAGACTTTTGTAATAGGTGAGCTTCCTGATGCTATGAACAGGAGCGACAACAGCATCCTGCAGCCGGTTGTTGTCGATAAGGTCAATATCTATGAAAGCCATCTTGTCAAGCTCTGCTGCGAAAATGTCTGCCATGAGGATGTCATAGGTCCATTGTGCACCCGATGATCCCCAAACATGCTTAGTTGATCTTGCCTGCTAGCCAGCAAGATATTATCATGTGCAGAAAAAGAATATCTATGAGAAGATAGAATACTTACTCAGTATTGTATGCTTACTTCTTGTTACTAATTATCTATTCAGAGCTGTCCTGCAGGATCCTTAGGTCATCTGTGGTAAGCTTCCCGCCTTTCTCAAGCTTCTTGTTGACCTCTTCTTTCATCTTTTTAAGTGTCTGTCTCTGCTGCTTTTGCTTCTCTTCTCTTTTTATTGTCTTTACGCTCTCGATGTCCCCCTTGACGCCGTTTATCTCATTGATCTTTATCTTGAGCTCGCTGTTCTTCTTGTTGAACTGATCCTTTAGCTCAGAGAATTTCTTGAAGCTCTCTTCCTCTTTTGCCCTTAGCTCATCGATCTCTTTTGATATCTTAAGCATCTCATTGTGCTCGCTCTGGGATTTCGCGGCTTCCTGCCTCACGATCTTTGAAAGCTGGTTGCTCTCTTTTCTTGCTTCATTCAGCTCTTTTGAAAGGGGGCTTATCTCGCTGTTGACCTCTTCTGCTACTGCATACTCCTTTAGTTTTGACTTGAGGTCGTTGATCTCCTTCATTATCTTCTTTTCCCTGTCAAATGATATCACTTCAACCTGCATATTTGTCTCGAGCAGGTCTATCTTCCTCTTGATATACTGCGGTGTGCCCTTCAGGTTATGCTTCTCGTATATGCCATTCCTTTTTTCCTTGAGCTTTTTTAGCTTGGCGCTGAGGCTTTCGATAACTTTTGCATACTCATCTCTTTTCTTCTTGCTCTCTTTGACTATAGCTGTGAGCTTGTCACGCCTGACTTTTGCTTCTTTTACTGCAGAAATCTTCTCTTTAATCTCAGCTGTGCTCTTGTTCTTCTCAGAGAACCAGTGCTCTTTCTCCTCGTTTAATACATTGAGTTCTTTCTTGAACTCAGAGATCTCAGATTTGAGAACATTGAAATTGTCATGCAATGCTTTATCTTTAGGTTCCATAAACGACCCCTTGCTTTCGCTTTAAAATAGAAATGTAAAAAATCAAAATAAAATGTTTAACCGAACAGAGCGCCAAGTCCTGCTGCTGCCTGCTCTTCCTTCTGTTTTTCATCTTCAGCAGGTTTTTCAGGCTTGTTCTCCTTCTTCTCCCCACTGTCTCCTGCTGGAGCAGAAGCCTGTGCAGGTGCGGCTGTCATTACAGCTTCCTTGATGGCCTTATCAATGTCAACACCATCAAGTGCAGCGACAAGCGCCTTGATCCTTACATCATCAGTTGTAACACCGGCGGCCTCAAGCACCTTTTTTACAGATGCATCGTCTATCTTTTTTCCGGCCTTATGCAACAACATTGCAGCATATATGTATTCCATTTTGTTCATCCTCCGCGATAATTATTTGAAATCAAAAACATAATCATAATATCTGATATCAGATATTGCATTTATTCTTGACATTCTCAGCCAGGCTGTTTGCCTTACCGAGGATCGAGCCGACTGTCTCTTTGGTCAGTATGTTCTCTGACATCGCAAGCGAAAGCGCTTCACTGTGGCCTTTTCTTAGGAGCAGCTCTGTAGTCTCTGCGCATGGGTATGCTGAGAACACTGCGAGGTTGAATGCCTCTCTTGCCATCTCCTTGACCTGGCCTATGTATTCTGATTCGTCGATTGAGAGTATGTTTTTCTTATATATCTCTCCATTCTCATATATCGCTACGATGTCAAGACCTATCTCCATAGGCTCAATACCAAGCCTTGTCAGGATCTCTGCGAGTTTAGGCTTTATTATCTCGCCTTCTTTTGCTACTATGCTGTCTTCTTTTATTGCGACCTTTCCGTTTTCGATTCCTGACTTGATCCTCATCATCCCAAGTTCTCCTATGATTGGCCCTGGTGAAAAGTTAGTCGGGCCTGCTGGGACGATAATGTCTTTTGGCGCGACCTGTCCTGCTTTTGCAGGCGCGCTTGACTTGTTCTTGTTGACCTTTTTGTACAATGCAAATGGGTTTTCCCTTGTAAATATCAGTGCTGGCATGCCTGGCATGTTCTCCATCAGGCCTTCTACCCCTGATTTTCCTTTTCCTTCCTTGGCCTGCTCTATTGCCTTGTACATCAGCCTTCTCTTGGCCATCTTTATTACTACAGTCCCCCTGAGCTGCTGTCTCATGTTCTGAAGCTGCTTTGCAGGGAGGTTCTCCATATTGACTGTACCTACAATAGGATATTCATTGATAAGCCTCACAAAGTCATCGATTATCTTCTTTTTCCAGTCCGCTGCTTTAGGTGTATGTTCCATTTTTACCTTATCTCTATGGGCTTTCCCATTGTTTTTTTGAGCAACAGCTTGCTTATGTTGTTCTCATGGTTAGGCAGGTGCTGCACAGTCTGATTATATATAGTAAGGATATTGTCTGCGACCTGCTCCTCATCCATGTTCTCTGTGCCCACAACACACTGCGTCATAAGCGCATTCTTGACAGTTATCCTGATAGTTTTCTGAAGCTTGTCATATAGCGGTTTTAGCGCTGCCTTAGGAGGGACTACGCATCCTGCCTTTGGGTTAGGCATCTTTCCTCTTGTCCCAAGAACCTTACCAAAAGTCGCTGCTATCTTTGGCATGATGTTTGCCTGTGCGATAAAGTAGTCATGGCTGTTGGCAAGATCCTTTAGCTTTTTCTTGTCAGAATACTGGACAAAGTCATCCTGTAGTATGACCTTGTCAAAAACCTTCTTTGCTTCATCAAGCAGCTCCGGACCTACAAGTGCGCAAACCCTCGCATTCTTGCCTTTGCTGTAATGGAGTGTCAAAAAGAAATCCTGGTGCTGGTCTGGCTTTTTTAGGTCAAGTCCTGCCAGCTTGATTATAAGATCATAAGACTGAGTGAAGTTTCGCTTCTTGTCTTCTTTTAATTTTGAGATTGTTTCCAGTATAGTTTTCTTGTCAATCATTAATAATCACCCTACTATGCGCCAATGACCATAGTTGTCGGGAAAGCTCTTAGATATGTTTGTGTTTCCTGTCTACTTTATGTTTATCCTTTATGTACCATCATACTATGTATTATCATAATATGATTTTTCATTTATGATTTAGCCCTTATTTATAAATTTAATTGTTTTTTAATGGTTAACTTTATAAATGATAACTTTTTCATACTCTCCTGAGAGAGAAAAGATGGAAGAAGGGAATTTGGACTTTTTTCTCTGTTTGACAAAACAATAATATAATATGGTTTATTATTGGGTTAACAATGGTCAGGATAAAACCTGTTTTACCGAGTTTTCGAGAGAAGAAGAGATATCTTGCATTTGAGGTAATCTCTGAAAAGCCGATTACAAACCCTAGGCTTATAGCAACTGCTATTAACAGTTCAATAGCAGAAATCCTCGGGGGAGTTGCGCTCTCAAGAGCAGGTGTAATCTTCCTCTCAGAAAAATTTGATGTTGACAAGCAGGTCGGGCTCATAAAGGTCAATAATAGATATTTAAGCCAGTTGAGAGCTGCATTGGCAGTAATAAAAAGAGTGGGGGACAGAAAGGCCATGATAAGGAGCCTTGGTGCTTCAGGCATCCTGAAAAAGGCAGATGAGAGGT
>JAFGRM010000056.1 GCA_016935125.1 Candidatus Woesearchaeota archaeon | reverse complement strand
TGTCTTTTCTTATATCAACTTATATTAAATTATATTCTCCTATTATATCAACTGTAATTACCAGCTCTAAACCTAATCATCTGTAATCATATGCAAAGCTAATCATATAATCATATATAATCATAATATGCAAACCTAATCAACTGTAAAAAGCGTATTGTCATGCCCTACATCAAAAAGGCCAAGCCTTGCTCCTGCATCAAGCCATCCGTGTGCATAGTTGACTGCTGCAAAAGCATTAACAAGATCCCCTTTTTCCTTGAAATGCCCTGCATCTGAATGATAACGCTGGGCCATGTCGAGAAAATCCTCTGCTGCAGGCCTCCATTCAAAGCTGCCTGAATCAGTGATCTTTACTTTCCCTATCGCTTTTTTTGTGATGTTTAGGTATTTTTCAACCTTTTCATTAGTTAGTTCCATGCAACATGCTTAAGTTTCAGAAAGATTTTATATAGTTTGCTGTTTTGTTCCATGATCATGATGTCAAAAGCAAGGCTTGCAATAAGGCTCTCAAGGCTTCTTGTATTCAACAGCCCAAACATAAGAGAAGAGCAGTATCCTACTGACTCAGAGATTGCAGCAGAGGCAATATGGGCAGCATACATGAACAAAGACATAGAGGGCAATCTTGTTGCAGACCTCGGCGCAGGAACAGGCATCCTTGGAATAGCAGCGCTTGAGCTTGGAGCAAAAAAGGTCTTGTTTGTTGAGAGAGACAGAGATGCAATAGGCATACTCAAGAGCAACCTTGATGGATATGACAAGAGCAGATACAGCACCATCTGTTCAGATATCTCTGAATTCAAAAAAGAGGTTGACACAGTCATAATGAACCCCCCGTTCGGAACCCGTGAAAAGCACGCGGACAGGGAATTTTTGCTAAAGGCCTTTTCCAGCTCAAAAAGCATATACTCTTTCCATAAGAACTCTACATCTGCATTCATAGGAAGAATCTCTGCAGCAAACGGTTTTCAGCTGACCCAAAAAAAGGATTTTAAGTTTCCGTTAAAGCAGGCATACAGCTTCCATAGGTCCAGGATAAGAAGGATAGATGTTAGCCTCTTTGTCCTAAAGAAGGCTTAAGATAAAAAAGGCTTAAGAGGATCAATCCCTGATCCCTGGATCAATTCCAAAACATTTAAAAACCCCCTCTTTTTCCAACACTATAAACAGTATAAAGCCTATGATTAATGAGGATCATACAGGTCTGAAAGAGGCTGCAAACATGCATCAGATAGCTGCTATGCAGGCAAGACCTATGCGTTATGCATAACTTTGTAGCATAATTTTGATTTATGCATACCAGCTAGAGACGGCTTCTTTCAAACCTTAGAGTCATGCTTTACGGAGGTAATGAAAAATGGCAGAAGAACCAAGCAAGGAAACAATCGAAAAAGTGTTTGAAGCAATAGAGGTTGCAAAAGCAACAGGAAAGATCAAAAAAGGTACAAATGAAGTTACAAAGGCAATCGAGAAGGGCACAGCAAAGCTTGTTGCAGTAGCATCAGACATAAACCCTCCTGAGATCATCATGCACATCCCATTACTCGCAGAGGAGAAAGGCATAAAGTGCATCAAGGTGACAAACAAGGAAGAGCTGGGTGCAGCAGCAGGCCTCCAGGTAGGTACAAGCGCAGTTGCGGTGACAACTGAAGGTGAAGCAAAGGATCTCATCAAGGAACTATCAGATTAATAGAGGGTAAGATGGCAGCCATAAAAAAGATGCAGAACAAGAAGGCAGCTTCTACTGAAGAAGCTGTGAAAGGCGCAGTCTACTTTTCCCAGGCATTCTCTGCAAGCGTTGAAGAGGTCGTAGGAAGGACAGGCTCAAGGGGCGAAGCGACCCAGGTGAGGTGCAAGGTCCTGGAAGGCAGGGATGCGAACAAGATATTAAGAAGGAATGTCAAGGGGCCAGTACAGGTAGGAGACATACTCATGCTCAGGGAGACTGAGATCGAAGCAAGACAGCTCAACAAGGCCGACCGCGGAGGCGGAAACTAAAATGGCAAAATGTGATTTTTGCGGGAAAAGCATCCCAGAAGGGACAGGGAAGCTTTATGTCAAGAAAGACGGAAAAAAGCTTTTCTTCTGCTCATCTAAGTGCGAGAAGAACATGATAAAGCTCAAGAGAAAGCCTCTTTACATCAAGTGGACAGAGGAATCAAAGAAGACAAAAGGTGTTTCAAATGCTTGAGACTACGCTAGTATTGGTAAAGCCGGACGGTGTCCAAAGAGGCCTTGTGGGAGAGATCATATCACGCTTTGAGAAGATAGGGATGAAGATAACTGGGATGAAGATGTTCTGGGTCGACAAGGATTTTGCAAAGAAGCATTACTCTGCCCATGTAGGCAAGTCGTTCTACAGTGGCCTTGAGAAGAACATAACCGAAGGCCCGGTAGTCGCGATGGCAATTGAGGGTCTGCATGCAGTCGAGATAGTAAGAAAGATTGTCGGCGGCACTGAGCCAAGGACATCACCGCCAGGGACTATAAGGGGAGATTATTCCCACCATTCATACGAATACTGCAACAGCAAGGGCATAGGGATCAAGAACCTGATACATGCCTCAGGAAACATCGCTGAAGCGAAATCAGAGATCAAGCTGTGGTTCAAGAAAGACGAACTCCACAGCTATAAGACAGTGCATGAAATACATACTATGTAGGTGATCACATGGCAGAAAAGATGGTTGACAAGGTAATGAGGCTCATGAACAAACAGAAACAGATAAGGAACATCGCTATCTGTGCACATATCGACCACGGCAAGACCACATTCTCAGACAACCTGCTCTCAGGATGCGGGATGATGTCAGAAGAGCTTGCCGGAAAGCAGCTCGCGCTGGATTTTCATGAGGATGAAAAAGACAGAGGAATCACAATAGATTCTGCAAGCGTGTCCATGGTGCATGCGTTCGAAGACAAGGAATATCTCATAAACCTTATCGACACCCCTGGTCACGTCGATTTCGGCGGTGACGTGACAAGAGCGATGAGAGCAGTCGACGGAAGCATAGTCCTTGTCTGCGCATCTGAAGGCATAATGCCGCAGACAGAAACAGTTCTCAGACAGTCTCTCAAAGAAAAAGTAAAACCGATTCTTTTCATAAACAAGGTTGACAGGCTGATAAAAGAGCTGCAGCTCACGCCAGAGCAGATGCAGCAAAGATTCATAAAAATAATAGCAGACGTAAACAAGCTGATCAAACAGATATCACCTGAACTCGGAGACAAATGGCAGGTCAGTGTCCAGGATGGGAGTGTCTGTTTCGGAAGCGCATTCCACAACTGGGCGATGAGCCTTAAATACATGCAGAAGAAAGGGATCTCATTCAAGGAGATAATAGATGCATATAAGGATGGCGGCGAAGACTACAAGCAGCTCAAGAAGAAGGCACCTATCCATGAGGTAATCCTCGATGCAGTGATAGAGCACCTCCCACCACCAGATGTTGCACAGGGATACAGGATACCCAAGCTCTGGCATGGGGACCTTGAATCTGATGAAGGGAAAGCTCTGATGAAATGCGACCCTAACGGGCCAATGTTCTTTGTCATAACAAAAATTGTAGTCGACCCCCAGGCTGGTGAGATATCTGCAGGCAGGCTTTTTTCAGGAACCCTGACAAAAGGCATGAACGTGCACCTTAACATGGCAGGAAAGCCCATGAGGGTCCAGCAGGTCTTCATATACAACGGAGCAAAAAGGGAGATCGTAGACAACGTCCCATCAGGAAACATCATCGGCGTCGCAGGCCTAAAAGCTATGCCAGGCGAGACAATAACAGTGTCACCACAAGAGCCATTTGAAAAGATCAGCCACCTGTTTGAGCCGGTCGTGACAAAGGCAATCGAGGCCAAGAGGCCGTCTGACCTGCCAAAGCTGATCGAGGTACTAAGGGTCGTGCAGAAGGAAGACCCTTCAATAAAGATAGAGATCAACGAAGAGACCGGCGAGCACCTCATGCACGGCATGGGTGAACTTCACCTCGAAGTGATAGAGAACAGGATCATAAAGGAGAAGAAGATAGATATCACGACCAGCCCGCCGATTGTTGTCTATAGGGAGACTATCACAAAGCCTTCCGAAGAGGTCTTGGGAAAGTCACCGAACAAGCACAACCACCTCTTCTTCAGGGTCGAGCCTCTCGAAGAGAATGTCATAAAGGCTATAAAGAATGACGAGATACCTGAAGGAAGGGTCAAGAAAAAGGAGCAGGGGATCGAGATCAGGGACAAGCTAAACGAGCTTGGCTGGGATTCCAAGACTTCACCAAGGGTAAAGGACATCTACAACGGCAATATGCTGCTTGACATGACAAGGGGTATAGTGCACATAGGAGAGATAATAGAGATGGTGATGGACATGTTCGAGGATGTCATGAACGGAGGTCCAATCGCAAAAGAGCCCTGCTTCAAGGTAAAGGTCATGCTCATGGACTGTAAGCTCCATGAGGATGCTATACATAGAGGCCCAGGACAGCTCTATCCTGCAGTAAGAGAAGGTATCAGGGGAGCAATGAGAACAGCAACACCTCTTCTCTTTGAGCCTATACAAACGCTCCAGTTCGAGGCTCCTGACGAGTACATGGGTGAGATATCAAAGCTCATCTCAAACAAGAGAGGGCAGCTGCTCGAGATGAACCAGGAAAACAACAGGGTAGTTGTAAAGGCCAAGATGCCTGTCGGCGAGATGTTCGGCCTGTCAAATGACCTTAGGTCTGCGACAGGAGGAAGGGGAAGCTCTTCACTTGTTGACCAGACATTCGAGAGGCTTCCTGATGAGCTGCAGCAGAGGATAATCAAGCAGATCAGGGACAGGAAAGGCCTTACTGACGCTATGTTAGGTGCATGATTTTTTCCGTTAACTTTATAAATTGCACCTAGTTCCTAGAACTCATAAAACAATAAAGAAAAACACATAAGCTAAAAGATAAACACAAGGAGGGTAAAAATGGCAAAAGAAAAACCACACATGAACCTTGTATTCATAGGTCATGTTGACCATGGAAAATCAACAACAGTCGGAAGGATGCTCTTTGATTCACACAATATCGACGAGCAGGCAATGAGGAAACTTAAGCAGAAAGCAGAGGAGCTCGGTAAGGGCGGTTTTGAGTTTGCTTTCGTGATGGACAACCTAAAAGAAGAGCGAGAGAGGGGCGTAACTATCGACCTTGCCCACAAGAAATTCGACTCTGATAAATACTCATTCACAATAATCGACGCACCTGGGCACAAGGATTTCATCAAGAACATGATCACAGGAGCATCACAGGCTGATGCAGGCGTTCTCGTCGTCGCAGCCAACGATGGTGTAATGGCCCAGACAAAAGAGCACGTGTTCCTCTCAAGGACACTTGGCGTAAACCAGCTTATAATCGCTGTAAACAAGATGGACATGGTAAACTATGACCAGGCCAAGTTCAACAAGGTCAAAGAGGATGTTTCAGCACTCTTAAAATCAATAGGGTACAAACCAGATGACATACCTTTCGTGCCTATCGCATCTCTTGTCGGAGACAACGTATACACAAAGTCAGATAAGATAGCTTGGTACGACGGAAAGACCCTTTTCCAGCTCATGGATGAGCTAAAAGAGCCAGAAAAGCCAACCACTCTTCCGCTCAGGCTCCCAATCCAGGACGTATACAACATCACTGGGATAGGAGTTGTTCCTGTAGGAAGGGTAGAGACTGGTGTCATGAAGGTAGGTGACAAGGTCACTGTTGTTCCTGGAAGGGAAGGCAAGGGAGTCCCTGGTGAAGTCAAGTCGATCGAGATGCACCACGAGCAGCTCCAGTCTGCAGAGCCAGGAGACAACATAGGCTTCAACGTTAGGGGCATCGGAAAGAAAGACATTGCAAGGGGAGATGTCCTCGGAAAGAGCGACAACATACCAACTGTTGCAAGCGAATTCACTGCACAGATGGTCGTACTGAACCATCCAACTGTGATCACTGTAGGATACACACCTGTGTTCCACATCCATACAGCACAGGTTGCATGCCAGATAGTCGCAATCGAGAAGAAGCTCAACCCTGCTACAGGCGAAGTGCTTCAGGAGAACCCTGATTTCATCAAGAACGGCGACGCAGCAATCGTAAGGATCAAGCCAATCCAGCCGCTCGTGATCGAAAAACAAAAGGAGATCCCTCAACTCTCAAGGTTTGCGATAAGGGACTCTGGTGCAACTGTTGCAGCAGGAATGTGCATAGACCTTGTTAAAAAGGCTTAAATTTTTTATTTTTCATTAATCTTTTTTCAACCAAATTTCAGTTCAGATCAAAGTTGCTATAATGGTATATCATGGTGAATTATGACCTTACCGTGAGGCAGATGGAGAGGAGTGTGAAGAGGAAAAATGCAGAAAGCAAGAATCAAGATGGCTTGTACTGAGATTGACAAGATCAATCAGGTATGTGAATATATAAATGGAATCGCAGAGAAGACTGGTGTTGAGATTAGGGGACCTATCCCGCTGCCAACAAAAAAGCTCAAGCTGACAACAAGGAAAAGCCCGTCAGGCGAAGGCAAGGCATCCTGGGAAAGGTATGAGCTCAGGATACACAAGAGGCTAATTGACCTTGGGACTGATGAAAGGGCGCTAAGGCTTGTCATGAGAGTCCCTATCCCAGAAGGCCTCAACATTGAGATTGAGATGATTAATGTATAGAAACGAGAATTCTAGAATCATATCCAAATTTTTTACTATTAATTATTATATTTTACCTGTTAACATTTTTAATTGTATTTCTTAGATAAAATATTACTAGCTCTTCAGATCCTCCCTTATCTTCCCAGGCCTACAGCCCTTTTTGCAAGAGTATAGAATGAGTCCTCTTCTTTTTTTGCAAGCTTAACATACCTCTCCCCGATAAGTTCTGATGCTAGCCTTTTAAACGCGTCTGAAGACGGGCTTTTTGGATGGATAAACACCACAGGATTCTTCTTATGAAAAGAATCCTTGATGTTCTTATCTTCTGGTATGACTGCAACAACCCTATTTCCAAGCAGCATCTCTATGTTGTCCAGATCAAGCTCGTATTCATGGCCTTCCACCCTGTTTACGACAATCCCTAGTATCATCTTACCAAACTCTCTTGCAAGGTTTACCATCTTGATAGAGTTTGATACAGAGCATAAGTCAGGTGTAGTAACAATCAACACATAATCAACTGCCTTTATGACTGAGGTTGCATCCTCACCAAGCCCAGGGGTAGAATCAACTATTACTATCTCAGCACTTCCCACAAGATCAAGTATGATGTTCCCGAGGTTATCTCTCTTTACTTTCCTTGCCTCATCATATGAGATGCTTCCTGGGATGATCTTGATTCCTGATGGATGCAGATAGATGCTTTCCCTGATATGGTGCATACCCCTTAGTGCAGAATGTATGGTCTTATCCATGAGTTCAGCGCCAAGATGTATGCCTATGTCAGGATTTGCAAAATTGGCATCCATTGCAATCACATCGCGCCTGAACCATTCAAGGGCTGAGGAGACATTGATGGTTGTTGAGGTCTTCCCAACACCGCCTTTGGCTGATACAACTGCAACGAATTTGGTCATTTAAAGTTCTCCTCTATGTACAAGACGTAATCCTGGGCCTTTTTGTAATATTCAGTCACACTATCTATCTCGACATCAATCACCCTCCCTTCTACATTTGCCTTCATCCTGACATAACGCCTGTACTCATTCTCGCTCTCATATTCTGCCTTCATTATTTTCCTGAGCAGTATATAGAAATCCACTATCTCCTGAACATTCTTGTCTTCTGTGTAAAGCTCTTTTGCCTTTGTCGCCATCTCAACAGGTGCATCAGGCACCTTATCTATCTCTTTTTTCTCCATTGCTACAACAAGCACTGCCTTTAACATATGGCCAAAAGAATTCATGAGCCTCTCTATGACATTCTTTAAGACATCAACTGTCCGTGTATACTTCAGGCTCACATAAATCAGATGGTCAACTCTCTTCAGTTCCTCTCTTGCACAGTTAATCTCTTCCTGCATTTCTCCTCACCATGTTTTCTGACTCTCTTATGAACAATTTTGCCTTGTTTATATAGTTTTTTATATTGTCTATTGAGACAGTCTTGATCCTGAACCTGTCATTGCAGATTACCAGCCTATCCTGCCTCGTAAACTCCACAGGGCTCTTCTTGTGAAGGCTGGTTATGTCCCTTATCTCCTGGATCAATGTGATGTACTCGATATTGACATTGTACCTCCTGGTGCAGCGTGCCTTGAATAGGTTGAACATAGAATCAAAATTCTCTTCAAAAGGAGGAATTCTCTTGTATTCCCGCTCATATAACAGAACTGCAGCGAGCGAATTCGTAAGCGAATCCATAACACGGGAAATGACAGATATCAGCATCTTTGGGTCATTGACAAGCTTGTATGTAACATTTATCATATGATCTGCAATCCCTATCTCTTTTTTTGCTTTTTCCAGAGCAAGCTCGTATCTTTCCATTGTGGTAATTTTCTATGGATAATCCATGAATAAATATAAATCTTACGATTGGTTCATGAGCAGATTGGTTCATGAGCAACCATATAACCATATATAAAAGCAAAATACATGTTATTCATATGTTATACGTAAATACATGTTATTCATATGTTATTTCTTATACACTATTCTTCTTCTGATACTCATCAACATTGCTGTAAAGGCTCATGAGCCCTGACTTAAGAGATTGCCTGTGAGCAACCATATCATGAGAATACGGCGTGATTATCCATCTCTTCTCCTTTTCTGAATAAGGATTTACAAAGTATATGGTCAGGATATGTATTGATACAAGCCTGCCCCAGCATTCAATAAGCCCTGAAACATTTGCTTTTGAGTTCAGTGTTACCACAAGGACAGAATCAAAATCCTGCTGGCAGTCCTTGATGCGCCCAATAAGCGAATCCATAGCGCTGAAGTATGGCTCTATTAGCACCAGCTGTCTCTTGTTCTTGTAGCTGACAATGACCTCACTTTCATCTTTCCCTTGCAGGATGTCATTTATGCTCTTCATATAGACGTCCCTATACTTCAGGTTCTCTATGATCCAGTCTTTTAATAGCTCAACCTCTTTCATATGCATTCAACCTCTTTCATCTGCATAAATCTTAATTGTCCTATTTAAAAATTTTTTGCAGATGAAAGCTGCAAGAAAACTGCAGACAAAAATG
>JAFGRM010000055.1 GCA_016935125.1 Candidatus Woesearchaeota archaeon | reverse complement strand
TTTTATCCCTTTTTCTGCTTTTGAAAACTTACTGAATATCTTGACAAGCTTTGCAACCCTTCCGAGCTTTGCGATCTGGAATACAGAACCCAAAGGGATCACTGCGATTATGTCCAGCCAGTTCCTTGTGAAGAACTCTCTCTTTGTATTTGACTTGACATAAAGGAACGCAAGGTCCACAAGAAATATAATATATATTATATAATCCACAAGGTTCAATATGTGCTCATATTTCCAGACATCAAAGAATATCCTAAGGATCATTGTAATAAAAAGGACTGCGACAGAAAAAAAGACAATTATGTCCCAAACCCTATGAAATATGCTTTGCTGGCGCTGCTTGATTATATTGCTATAAAACGCCTCTTCATCTTCAATATCTGTCTCTAATGCAAAATCCACTATGACCTTGATTGCGACAACAAGCGCTGCTGAGCCAAAAAGATATATGAAATTTATCATGATGCTCGAAAGCCGCTCGATTGCTATATGGATGCTGAGCAGGTTTACAAGCGTTGTTGACATCAGAACAAAAACAACTGAAGCGACAAGAAACCTCATCTCCTGCTTCTGGCTTATATTGAGCAGGCCTATGAAAACCCCAAGTGCCAGCAGGACTATTATCTTCAGGCATTCCATGCCATGCTGCACCTCAAACGAGCCGCTAAATATCGCAAGAAGAGATCCTATTATAAAAAACAGCATGCTAAGTTTCTTTAAAAACATCTACAACCCCTTTTTTTGATACCAATATTATGATATTAATATAAAAACATGAAACAATACCTAAATGTCAATCACAAACACATATTAAGAGTACCATTGGATAAGCTAGTATATATTTTTTTTGATATATTTATGATGCAAGTACAATAAAGTGCAATATATACAGGATTCAAATATAATATTCAACAACAACAGCCAAAAATACCAACAATGGTTTTTTATATAGTTAAAAATAAGGGTTCTTCTCAGACATGATCTTCTGCATGAGCCTAAAGAGTATTTTCGGGTGGAGCATCATGAACATGGCGTGCTCTATGAACTCGACTTTGGCAAAACTGATGAAATCACACATCATGGTGCATGAATCACATATAGGCTCATTCTTAAGCCTTTTCTTTATACTGGCAGATCTTTCTGAATACCATATCTGCCTGGGATCCTGCCTTGCATTGCCAAAACAATAGCCCTTGTCCTCTGAAAGCACTGGGCAGGGGAAGATGTTGCCTTTTGGATCCATAAAAACAGTCAGGAACCCGGCAAGACAGCCAAAGCCCCTTTTCCCTGTCCTAAACATCTCGATTAACTTTGAATAATAGAACCCATACTGAGGGTCTTTATCTATTATCTTACTGAAGAACCTTGAGATCTTCTTCTTGTCAGCCACTGTAAGGGCTGCACCAGAATCAAGATTGTCATAGAAGCCTTCGCTTGTAAGAGCCACTGCAAACCCTACGCTTCCTGTCTTAAACTTCATATGCCTGTAGAAATCCTCAATCTCGTCAATGTTCCATTTGGATATTGTCGGCTGGACACCAACATTAAAATTAGGATAATCCTTTTTTAATGCTGTTAGCTTATCAAGCGTTGCCATGACCTTCTTATACGCGCCGGAAAAGCCCCTTATATAATCATGCGTCTTTTCAAACCCGTCGATAGAAAGCGTGACTGACAGGAACTTGTCCTTGCCGAGGATCCTAAGCATCTCTTCAACAGAGCCAACTATCCTGTCTGTCATAAACCCATTGCTGGGTATAGCTATCCCTTCAAGAGTGCTGATGCTGTTTAGTGCATTTACCACGTCAATGATATCCTTGCGCAGGAACGGCTCACCTCCTGTAAGGTTTACCCAGCGCAGTCCTGAAAAGAGCCTACTCTTAAAGATCTTCCTGATATCATCTATCTTAAGCTCATCTTTAGGCCTCTTCTTCCAGATATTGCACATCCTGCACCTGCTGTTGCACATGTCAGTTAACTGATAGACAAGAAATGTTGGGCTCTGGTGCCTGATATGCTTATAGTTTCTCCTGTACCTGATACCTGATACAAGACCCTCAGACGCAAGAGATAATGCTTTGAGCAATGCCATGCCTATTAAAGATAAAGGCGATGTTTTTAAAGGTTATGGACATAACAATATTTATAAAATAATCCATTTACCTTTGGAAATAATATGAGAAGAAAAAGAAAAGAAAAGAAGAAGAGCCTGCTAAACAAGCAGAACATAGTCGGACTGATAATTGTAGTGATAATGATCTCAAGCGTGCTTGGGTTCATGATCAATGAGAACAGCGGCAACCAAAGCACAGACTACAACGACCATGAGTTTACGCAGCAGAACGGTTATTGGTATACAAGCTATAATAGCAACAGTATAAGGCTCAGGTTCCATCCTGATGCTCTCGACAGCATATTCCTTTCTTATGAATCCTCAGCTGCAATTAGGGATTCCATGATGACATACCTGACTTTTGATCCTGATGACAAGAACATAGAATACATCGAACAGGTCAGGCTTGAGCTTGAGCAGGAGATGCCAAAGCTCTTTAACACATACATCATGACAGGGGTCACTAATACAGATGGAAGCTATGGCGCACTCCCTATGATAAGCTGCTCGAACGCAACAGCATCGGTGCCAGTCATATATCTTGCAAGCTCTGATGAGGATTCATTCTCATACAACAGCAACTGTCTCATAGTCTCTGCAACAACAGGAAACAACATACTCATGATGAAAGACAGGCTTGTGCTCGGGCTCGCAGATATCATAAGCTGAGCCTGAAAAGCTTCTAAAGGAGTATACTATCTTCAAAAGCATCAAAACAAAAAAAGCAAGAAGCATATAAGATGAAAGACGAACAGATAGAAGAGAAGGACAACGAGGTCCTAAAAGACCTTAAAGCAGCATCAGAGAGGATAGAAGAAGAGATAGCTAATGACAATGATGATCCTGCGCTTGAAAAAAAGAGCAACGAGCTGTTTTGGTACTCTCTTTTGATAATCGCTATCATCGCAGCAGGCATAATCCTTATCCCAAAGATGTTCCATGAGGAACAAGAGCTGATAGAGGACAGCTATTCATACAACCATTTCAAGTTTGAGAAGAGATATGGGACATGGTTCACTGAATCCCAGGAAATCTCTGCTGACGGAAGGAACCTTCTCTTTGAGATCGCTCTTGTCTATGGGCCAAGAGAGCTTGAGGATGTCAAGGTTACAGGAGACATCTATAATTTCAGCAGATATCACACAGTCTATATCACATTTGACCCAACAAAAGAGGCTTTCGGAAACCTGACCCTTGCAAACGCAGAGGTAACAACAAAACTTGCTGCACACTTTGGCGTGACACTGATCACTGCATGCACAAAAAACACAACAGAATGCATTGAATTCGGCGCAGAGATAATCAGCTGTGAAGACAAGAACAGCACAAAGAACGGCATAATATTCTTTGACCAGGAACCAGGACCTGAGATAGTGGTAGACAACAACTGCGCGATAATCAGGGGAGAGAACAGCGATATAATAAAGGCTGCTGACAGGTTCATGCTAGGCTATTACGGCATAATGGGCTAAGAGAATGCCCAGTTGCCCAAGAAAGGATAATCAAACAACCACTCTAGAAGCTGTCTTAAAAAAAGCCATAAAAAAGATGAAAGAGCCAAAAAAAGAAAGAGGCAAGACATCACACTACTATTCTGAAAAGCAGGATTCTCCTGTAAGGCTAAACAGGATCAGCGCGGAATTCTTCGGTCATGCTATCGACCTATGGACATCATCAGGAGTCTTTTCAACAGCAGGCATTGACAAGGGCACAGAGATCCTGCTCAAGAACTGCAGGATAAAGGATAGTTGGGACATACTTGACCTTGGCTGCGGCTATGGCGCAGTGGGTATTGCTATTGCAAAGGCATACCCCTGTGCGCGTATTGTCATGACTGACATCAACAAGCGCGCAGTAAAGGTCGCAAGGATGAACATAAAACTCAATGCACTAAAGAATGCCAGGGTCGTGCAGGGCGACTGCTTTGAAAGCATAGGCCCGAAGCCTGCTGAAAGTTTTGACACAATACTGCTCAACCCGCCACAGTCCGCAGGAAAAGAGCTCTGCCTAAGGATGATATCAGAATCGATCACGCACATAAAGCCAGGCGGCCTGCTGCAGATTGTAGCAAGGCACAACAAAGGCGGAAAAACACTCGGTCAAGAGATGGAAAAGCTCTTTGGAAACATAGAGATCCTAGCTAAAAAATCAGGCTACTGGGTATATTCAAGCAGAAAAGGCTAAGCTATCTAAGCTATGCTTCCTTGTCCATATTCCTCTTAAAGCTTTCAGCGATATCTATCACGTACTTACCTTCATCGAGCTTGTATACAAGAGGCTTGTCCTTGTTGAAGAGGTTTACAAGATCTATCTCAAACTTGCCTGGCTTGAGTATCCTTATCGCCTCGATGTCAAGAACAACAGGAGTATCCTCTTCAGGCTTGACACCCACTATGTCAAAGACATCCTTCTCTATCTGCTTTTTCTCGTTTGGCGTAAGCTTCTCTATTATCTCTGTGCTCTTGTCGATATTCTTCTTTCTGACATAGAAAAAGAGTTTTGCGCCGCAGCTACAACCTTTGAGTATCTCTTTAGCTCCGTCGTCATACATCATCCCGCATCTGACACATCTGTGTGGCATATGACAGGAAAAAGCCCATTTATTTATAAAGTTAGTGGCTTTTTGGATATTATAAACCATAATCTGCTTTGATACCGCAATATATAATCAAAAAATATATATATCCAAAACACTATACCATTACGTATAACAGAGATGTATAAATAATAGAAGGCCATAGATTAGATGTCCCTAAGAAAGTATCACGATGAGGCATGTATAGTATCAACTGATGCATATCTAATATCAGGGAAATATCAAGCTTAGATGTTTATATCAGGTTAAGGCTTAAAGGCATATATCAGGTGCTAAAGATGAATGACCGGATAAACAGGGTTGAATTCTGGAAGATAATCTCAGAAAGAAAGGACTGCCCGGAAACAGAGATCACAAGATGCATTGATAACAGGGTCATAGATGACCCCTCACAGATCATCTTCTATGAACTGACTGCTGATGAGGCTGAAGCGATCAAAAAAGGGTTCATGCCTGATGGCTATTATTCTGCATGCGAAATAAGATCAAAAAGCAACACAGCATCATAGAGCAAGATGGCATCATAGGGCCTTGTCCTTATGTTTATGTATCCAGAGCTTATCCTATCTTATTAAGCATTATTTTAAGATTATCTTATACTTTTTTAAGCCTATCTAATCTGTATAGAGAAGTATTTGCTTATTTTTTCTTTTTCAAAGGCAAGCCTGATTCTGTAAAGAGCTGTATCTTGTCAGGATCCTGTTTGATTTCCTTTACAATCGTCGCCGGACCTATGATTGTCAATCCCTGCCTGTCACCTAACAGGAGCTGGACCAGGTTTTTCTTTAGCTTATTGAAAAAAGGCATATCCTTCCTGTCCTGATGAAGTACACCTAGCTCAATTCCCTTAAATGACTCATCAATCTGCTCCATCGTACTCTTGATCAGCTCAGCTTCCTCCTGTTTCTTGAGCCTGCCTTCAAGCAGGACTATCTTGTTCTCCTTTACTATCTTCAAAAGCTTTTTTACCCTGTTTGCAGAACTGATATTCTCAATCTCATTATAGGGTACAAATTGAAGTGTCAGCATTTTTATCAACCTGTTTTATCACTCTTTTTTTACAATCCTATCCAATTATAACATTATAACTTTATAACTTTTTATATCCAGCTGCGGGTCAGTTCCTTCATGTTAGCTTTGGAGGTTAGCTCTACAGTTGCAGGTTAGCCCCACAGCTTAGCTTCAGCTCGTCAGCTTAAATAACGCTTCATAAAGCTCATCAGTATTTTTCCCGTATTTTGCTGATATGCCCACGACCTGGTATTGTGGGAATGCAGCCTCAATCCTGCCGATGTTTGATTTTTTAAGGTCAATCTTGTTTGCAACAAGAAGGACAGGGATATCCCTTGCCTGCAGGTTGCCTACTATAGTTATATTGACCTGTGAAAAGGGATCCATTGTTGAATCAAGCACAACTATGACAAGATCCATGTTATCAAGCCATTTTATGGCATCGATAACCCCCTTTGTCGCTTCTTTTGCCCTCTTCTTGGCATCCTTCTCTTTCATTCCTGTCTTGATGAAATCCTCATAATCTATCTTTGTTGCGATGCCTGGTGTATCCACAAGGTTAAACATAAGCTCTCTTCCCTTTGACTTGATGCTGATCTGCTCCTTGATCTGGATCTCACGCGTCTCATGCGCAGTGCTTGATACGCTGCCCATCGACTCGCCAAGCCAGTCCTCACAGATCTTGTTTGCAAGCGTTGTCTTGCCTCCATTAGGAGGCCCATATAGGCCAATCTTATAGTTCTTTTTCTTTGAAAACAAGTCCCTCAAAAGCTTGTTAAGAAACCTTTGCATAAAAGAGATCATATCAATACACTCCTCACTTCAACACTTCTCATCAACTTCAACACTTCTCATCAACTTCAACACTTCGCATCATATTGTCAGCAAAATCTTATATTTATCTTTTTGCTATTGGTATTTAAATGTTTCTATTGATTAGTGGGTTTTGCTAAAGTGGTTTTGGCTAGAAGCAGGTTTGGCTTTGACGCTTTGGCTTTTGACATTCGTTTTGACAGTCTTTCTTTTTCTGCTCAGCTCTTTCTCAGGTCACCATAAGAATGCTTACCATAAGAATGCTCATCAAAATGTTCACCATCTGGATGCTCATCAATTGATATCCTTTAGGCATGCAACAGAATCGCCTGACCAATAGGCCTTTATTGCAGAATCACAGCTGCTGAATGATACTGTGCATAAAACCTTATCATCATATGGCCCCATATAACCTCCAGATAACCATGCATCCTCTCCTGATAAAGACGAAGAATATATTGTCCTTATGCCTGAATAATACGCAACAGGCGGGCAGTTGCCTGTGCAATAGATGCAATCGCATGAAGAGCCTTTCAGATAAGCTCCTATCTCTTTTGTTACTGCCCTAAGACCGTTCTCATGCTCAATCGCTGGCGTGTAGGCGACTGCCAGCATAGGAAAGCTAAATACCAAAAAAAGTAACAGGGCAACAAACAGGCTCCTTGGCTTAAGCCTTGAGAGGGCGGATGAAGAGAGTATGACAGATGGAACAAGGGCTGGGAATAAGAATCTCTGAACCTCCCAAAGCATTGACTCTGGTGCAGCAACACCCTTGTTTAGGATATAAAAGAAATAAATGAGCGAAAGCGCAAGCCAGTAATAGCTGTACCTTTCGATAGCTGTAGCAGATGTGGAAGATGTGGAAGATGCAGCAGACGTGGAAGATGTGGAAGATGCGGAAGATATGGAAGAAGTGGCAGATGTGGAAGATGTGGCAGATGCAGTAGATACGGCAGATGTTTTCCTTCTTATTTTCATTCTCATAAAGCATGACGACACTAAAGCGATAATCAAGACAGGCCCAAAGAAATAATACAGCTCCTTAAGCTTTAAGAAAAAGCTTATACTATCGCTTATGTCGACGACCGCAAACCCGTTCAAGAACACATGCAACGGGCTTCCGAAGGTAATGGCGTTCCAGATAAGATATGGCGCCATGACAAGGATAAAGCCTGCTGCTGAAACAATTATCTCCATGAACCTGTCCCTGATGCGGACAAAGTACAATGGAGCAAGCACTGCAAGGATCAGGAGGCTTGTGAACTTCATAAGGACAGACATCGCGACTGCTGCACCCCCAATCAATGCAAGAAGTGTTGATTGCTGGCTTGGCCTCTTCAGGCTGACAAAGGCAAGATAGAACCCAAACGCCATAAGAAGGGCTGAGAGAGAATCAGTCATCAGCCATCTTGATGCAAGGATATGGAAAGGAAAGACTGCCACTGTCACTGCTGCAATCAGCCCCGCCTTCCTGTTGACCTGCTTTCCGAGAAGCCAGGCCACAGGGACAAGCATAGAGTTCAGGAACGCAACAAAGAGCCTTGAGAAGAGCTCTGACCTGTAGGTCAGAGATAGCAGAAGAGGCAGTAGCGGCGGCCTGATATCCCATTCCTGCATCGGCGACGCACCCTCAACAATCGCCTGCGCGTTCATGACATATATCGCCTCATCCCAAAATACATACGACGTATCTATAAAGAGCACCCTAAGCAGGAATGCAGCGATCGTGATCAAAATTATGATCTTCCCTGCACTAGAACCCTTAGGAATGACATATCTCAAACGCCTGGAAAAATTTTTCAGCGACCATTTTCTTACAACCATTTTAACAATCCTTTTCTTACAACCATTTTAACAATCCTTTTCTTACAACCATTTTAGTGATTCTTTTCTTAACCATTTTAGCGAATATTTTCTTACAACCATAACAGTGGTCCTGTACTGTCAGTTGAACAATTAAATCAAGTAACACCTTCTATTAATCCTATAACACCTTCTATTAATCATGTAACACCTTGTCAGGCCTAAGATAAATCTGCTTTTCCTCTCCCCACCATGTCTTGTTGTAGACAAGGACATTTCCAGCCATGATCTCTGCTTCAAGCCTTGCCCTGTCCTGTTCACACTCATCTGAAAAGCAGGGATAGGAGGCCTTATTGTATATCACTGCATCAACATCGCCTATGTAAAGTTTGTATAAGAGCATCGCGTCTGAGATGTTGTTGTAGAAATGAAAATACCTGTTGTCATCATATGCAGCATGCAGAGGGTCAGAGGTAAGAATCGTGCCTGAAAACCCATGCAGATCAAAAAACCTATAATAGTCGTCGACAAACTCTGGCTTATCCCTGACAAAACCCTTATCAAACACCACATAATCATGGTAAGCTGAGACAAGCCCAAGAACAACCAGTGCAGCGATCAGTAAGTATTGGAACAGCTTTTTGTTCAATATCTTTTTTCCTGCATCAAGCCTTGCAAGGGAGTATAAGTGATAGAACCCCAGCGATGCGATGATAGAGAGGAATGGCAGGAACAGCAGAGCAAACCTCTCCTGCTTATGCGGAATGATAGTGAAATAGGCAAAAAAGACAAGAAACGGCACAACAACATACCTGAGATTCCTGACCTTTTTCATGCTCTCAGGAGATATTGGAAATACTGGAAATACGTATGCTATGCAGAACAATAAAAAAAAGACAGCCAAAAAAGGGCATGTCCTGGCAATCAATGCAGGATAATATGCAACTGATGCCAACACGCCTTCGATGTTCCCTATCGCTGTGCTCTGGTGCGCTGATGCGAGCACAAGCGGCCCGAAGAACTGGCCGTATGTAAGCTTATTTGCAACAAGAAGGGCAGATAAAATAAAAAGAAAAGCCATGTTATAGCCTGCAAAAGGCCTGATAAATCCCCTTAGCTTGATCTTCTTAAGAAAGCCTGCCTTTTTCAGGAACCCTATCACAAAGATCAGGTTCAATGCAACAAAGATAAGCCCTGCAGGATACCTGAACAGGAAAGCTGCAGCACTGGATGCACCACTTAAGACAAACCTCTTCTTTATAAACAGGTAGACTGAAACCAACACAAAGAACATCGAGGGGATCCCTGTCATTATCTTAAACGAGTTGAAGAAGAAGAAAGGTGTCAGGTACAGAAATGCTGCAGAGATGAATGCAACCCTTGTTCCGAACAGATCCCTTGCGATAAGGTATGTCAGGATAACTGACCCAATGACAAAGCCAAGCATCAGGATGTCTGCAGATGCCACATATGGAAGGCCCATCTTCCACAGGGAACCAAGCATGAGGGGAAGGCCAGGCGGTCTAATATGCTCCCACAGGCCCACACTGCCCCATGAATATATCCATTTCCCCATGGCAAGATAGACAGCCTCATCCCATATTATGAGATGATACCTGAAGATAAAGTACAACAACTTAAGAGCTATAACAAATAATAGCAGCAGCACAAGCCAGATGTATGAATCCGAAAAATGCATATCTTTTTTCATCAGTTATGGGTTGGCCATTAGACTATAAAGCTTTTTCGAAAAACATGGTAACCACATCTTATAGATAAGATCAGTCTGATATTTCAATGCATTCTGGCTGTAGGTTATTGAACCCAGAACATATTATCTCCATAAGCTTCTCTTTATCGTTGAATCCCTGAAAGGTCTTGCCTTCGATCACAAGCGCTGGAAATTCACTCACACCATATGTTGACATGAGAATCTCGACCATAGGCTCTTTTACGACCTCGCAATTGAACGAGAATATAAGAAGCCTGTCGCCGAACTTCTTCTTAAGATAAGTAAGGATAAAGTTCTGCTCATTGCACCTGGGACATTCTGAGTCACTAGAAAAGAAATTCAGCACAGTCACTATGTCGTTCTTGCATAGCTCCTGCGTCTTTCGCGCAAGCATCCAATAACGGATCTCCTGAAGAAGATATTCCCGCTCTAAGAGCTCAAACGACTCCTTATTGAGCATCGCATCCTCGCTATAGCTTTCAAGCTTGATACGGATAGTCTCAAGCTCCTCTACGTTTGTATAGAACGTCTTATAGACTCCTGGGCAAAGGTCCTTGTCATCAAGCATGGAAAGGAAATCATACTGCAGCTGAGAGCTGGAATAGATTATCCTGTTCTCCTCATACTTGTCTTCGACATACCTAGTCCTTTTCTCTTCAATGACAAGGCCAAGCAAGAGGCCCAGGACAAATATTGCCAGTGTCAATATCGCAGCTATGTAATAATTTTGCTTGTTTAATTTTCTCATCTGCTCACGCTCACCATCTCTGTTTTCTGCCAACCAACAGGTCAAATGTGATCCCTATCCACATCACGCCTAATACTATAAAATAGACCATCATATACATGAGAAGCGAAATCTTCCCGAATTTAAATACTCTCTCTTTTGTATATGTATGGGATTTCTTGAGCAGGAATACTGACACACATATCATAATTACAGCAACTGTGAACAGCGTGAAATCAAGGTCAAGAAAATTGAATGTGAATTTCATATTCCTAAGCAGTGTCATGAAATCAAAATTGATGAAAAACATGTTATACAGATACAATACATAAGGCTTGAGCGAATAATAGATTATAGACAGAACCATCACAAGCGCTATTATGCCTGAGATGATTATGGTCGGCATCTGTATCATGCCGAAATCGCCGTATTTCCTGTTGAGCATCATCCGCCTGTACTTTATAGAATTAAGTATGGCGCCTTTATACCACCTGTTCCTCTGCTTATAGAGCTCTTTTAGGTTGTCAGGAGCGATAGTGGTCACTTCTGGTCCTAACAGCTGCACAAGCTTGTAATTGTGGCTTTGGAGGCGCAAGGCCATCTCAAGATCCTCAGTAAGGTTATGGTTGTCATCAAACATTCCTACCTTAAGCAATGTCTCTTTCCTATATACACTAAATGGCCCAGGTGCCACATGCACGCAGTCAAGCTTTGCCATGAGCTCCTTGAAGAACATGTTTATCAGGTATTCGTACCATTGCATCTTCTGGAGCAGGTTCTTTGGCTTATGGACCTTTAGAACAGGAAGCACGACTGCAACATCAGGATCATCAAAATAAGGGAGCATCCTTTCCAATGCATCGTTTTTTACAAATGAGTCTGCGTCAAGGCATACGAAGTATTCGCCGGCTGCCGCCTTTAGAGCCTTATTCAAGGCAGTGCCCTTACCATGGTTCTCCTGCTCGATAAGCTTTATGTCATAGCCCTTATTTTCCCTCATTATCCTCTTTACAACAGAAGAGGTCTTATCTGTCGAACCGTCATCCACAACAATTATCTCAAGCCTGTCAACAGGATACCTTAGCTTAAGAAGGTTGAGTATAGTCCTTCTTATGCACCTCTCCTCATTATATGCAGGTATAGCAACTGTCACCTGCGGATAGCTTGTAAGCCTCTTCTTCCTGGTATCCCTTTTCTCTGACAGGAATACTATCAGCCAGAACACTGAAAAATAGAGGGAAAGAAAATAAGTTATCCAAAGTATTCCAGTTGAAATCGCATGCAAGACTTCCATCATGACCTCTTTATATACATATTAATTTCCATCATAGCCTCTTCATATGTTGATCATTAATCATATGTTGATCATTGATCATATGTTGATCATTGATCATATGTTGATCATTGATCATATGTTGATCATTGATAGTTATATATTATATATGAAGTTTATATATGAAGTATTTATATACTATATATGAAGTATATTTGGTTATATCCAATTTGTATATAATTTGTATACAAATCATACACTGTTTATACACAGCTTATATATATTTTACCTATGGTTTTGACCTATGTTTCATATATAGCTTCTGCAGATGTCAGGTTCACTTCCCATATGGATATCCTAGATGATGAATATACATTTTTAAAGGTTTCTGTGCTTTCAAGCAAAAAAGGCAGGCCAGCAACATTGTTCTCATACAGGTAAGTCTCCATCTTCTTATCAAGCAATATATACCTTATCGAGTATCTCCTCATGATCTCCAATGACTCCTCATAATCCCTTGTCTTCATCAGTGTCAGGCTATCATTGAAAAGTGCAGATGGTGTGTTGTCTTGCTCTCCTATGACATTGCCAGGGTTCAGCAATGCAGGCCTCTGGGAAAAGTATTCGATCCAATACGCGTTCCTGTAGTCTGAAAACACTATCTCATCAGATCCTGAATTCTGCCTCAGCCATGATAGTGCAGCTGCCATGTCCTCATGAGGCTCAGAACCTACAAGGTTGATCGCATATGATATTGGCGTAAACAAGAGCCCAATAGTAATAGTAAGCAAGGTCAGGTTTGCTATTATCTTAAGCTCCCATACCATATTTATAAGCCTGACAAGGCCAAGGAATGCAAAATATGATACAAACATCGTAAGTGGAATCTTCAATAGAGGGTTTATGAAAAGCGAATATATCAGGAGCAGGAGCATTATGCAATATATCCCATAATACCTCTTTTTCATTTTCCATACAGAAACAATGCCCACTCCTGCAAGGATCAACATAAAGACCGAAAACCCGATGATAGCTCCGAAAAGCACAAGGTTTTCCTGGAACAGGTTCTGGTAATGGAACGAATGCTCCACTGAAAAACTGCCTAGGCTGACCAGAGCCAAGACATAGGCAACCCCAAAGAAAGCGCATGATGAGAACATATAGATGTATGGCTTTCTTTTCGGGCTGAACAGCGCCATCACAAGAAGGCTAAGTGCAGTCGTCACCATTATGTCTATCCCGAAAAAGGGCATCAGCCCGAATAAGACAAGAGCAGCTATAAGCCCAAAACGCCCTTTGCCTACAAGCAGCAGGCCTGCAAGAGCAAGCGGTATTGCAAGTGAAAAAGGGTTAAACACTGTAAAGGCATAGATGAAGAGAGGTGAGCTAAAGAGCAGCAGCAAGAACAGGGATGGCATCTCATTATCAACAATACGGTTCTCTGTGAACCTGTACAACAGATAAAACGTCAATATGCCGCACAGGAACGGGATCAGCTTCATCGAAAACTCGATGCCCATGATGTATGCAAATATCGCGAGCAGTACATGGTGCGGTCCGGCTACCCCTTTACAAGAAGGGAGGCTGTCTGACCATGTCCCTGGAAAAACCCTGTTTATGACCTCACCTGCAATAACAGCATCCTTGTACGACTCAGAACCTATAGGGAGATTTCCATGGAAGGCAAACCTGACTACCTGCGGCACGAGCAGTACAGAACAGCATAATGCAATCAGGACAAGATACATAATCCTCTTATTTTCCAAAAATCCAAGTAGCTTCTTCAGCCTATACTGCATTTTTTCTCATACACCCTCACATCTTTCATTGTAAATATCAAAGGGAAACACTCTTCATCTATGTAAGCGAGCCTGGAGATGTTGTAGAACTCCCTTGCCTTGTTGTTGAAGACTATATACTCTGCATCGTACTTATCAAGAAGCCCGATAGGCTTTGATGCTATTGCTGAGGTATATATCTTCTTCAGGTCAGCCAGCCTTTCTTCAGCGTCCTCTGCAAGAAGGAAATTCGAGTCCATTATGTTCTTACGCCCTGAAAGATAGGTCACAAGGTGGCCGTCATATACAGTCGTTACGATAGTGTCATTCTCTTTTGTAATGTTTCCAAGAAAATAAAAGGCTGCAATCTCCTCATTAGGGACAGAGTCATTTACTGACTGCCTTGCATATGAGAATGATGGTATCACTGAACTCACTGCAAAAAGCAGCATGAACATCATATAGATAACAAGCCTGAACCTCTTGAACCTTGTCCGCTTTATGTATTCGTCCATGACAAGGAACATCTCTCCTGAAAGGATCACAAAGAGTAGGCTTAAAACCATAAGCCCATAACTGATAGGGATTAGTTTTAACACAAGCAGGATCCCAACAAGCAAAGAAAAGCTCATAGGCAGGTAGACTGACTTCTTTTTCCTGAACAGATGCAGGAGTATGACAAAGACCCCTGCAATAGCAGGTATCACCCCAATTGAATAGATTGAGCTGAGTATGTCAACATCTGAGAAATAATTCCCAAGAAGTGCCTGAGGGGTATTGTTCCAGATGACCATGTACCCATGCTGAAGAAAGGCCTGCCTGAAAAGGATTATATACAAAAGAGCCATTATAAATACAGAGAACAACGAAAGCTCAAGCTCTGCTCTTCCGACATTAAGGCCCTCAAGCCAAGACAGGACAAGATAGATTAGTATTGCAAATATCACAATATATGATGATATGTCAAGGAGGATGAGAAGGAAAAACAGGATTATGAAATAATTTGGGTTCTTCCTGATATTAATCCTAAGAAAGAAATACAATAGGAACAGCATAAGCGGAATAGTCATCGCATAAACAGATACTGTATTCAGTGTTTCTGAGACATATACAGGGATAAACCCTGAGATAAAAGCGCTAAAGAGAGCAACCCACCTGTTCCTTGATATCTGCCTGACAATAAGGAACACTGCAAAAACAGATGTTGATGCAGTGAGATTCAGCATGACCTTGCATGCTGCAACAACAGGCATGACTGATGAAAATAAGGCGAGCAGGTAATGGAACAACGGCAGGAAGAGAAAATCCCTTCCCCCATAGCTAAGATTATCATGGAACAAGGGCTGCCCAGAGTCCCTGATGCTCTCTACCTGCCTTAAGACAAAATATGAATCAGTATCAGTAAAATTAGGCGTGCTGAATGCAAAATAAAGCCTCAGACCAAATACAACCAAGAACACAATAGCCAACAGCACAAAAACTACTGTTTTCTCATCACTTAAGCCCTTTTTTTTGACAGCATTTTTATTATTAGCAGTCTCGTTCTCAATATCTTCTTTCTCAGCCATAGCTAGTGCATATAATTGCCAGACAGTATATAAATCTTATTGAAGGAAGATCATTTAAGATTGGAAAACAGAGGGATCTTTATCAATCATCAAAGATGTTGACCAAAAGAAAAGTTTATT
>JAFGRM010000054.1 GCA_016935125.1 Candidatus Woesearchaeota archaeon | reverse complement strand
CTTCTGAACGCAGCTGCAGCCGTTGCTGTCTACTGCTGCTGCATCAGCTGTGGCTGTGCCTGGGCAATGGTCATAAGAGGGATGGTTTGGATCCAGATCAGTATCCTCTAGATAAAAATCATTGTCTTCGTCGACAAGTGCAAGACAGGGTGGAATCAGGAACACCAGGATTATAATTGCGAACAATATATCTTTTTTCATCTTTTTTAATAAGCCCCTGTCTTGGTTGTGGATTAGCCAGAGTGTCGAGTTTTTGTTATATTGACTGTGGTATATTATGTATATCTGTTAGTTGAATCATCAATGATATAGTTTAAATATTTTTCGGTTAGTTAAGAGAAAGCAGATCTAATCTATCGAGGTTGCAAGGCTGGCATAAGACATTAATTAAGGTTCCAAATCTAAGTTAGATAGAATGATCTGTGCTATACCATTCTTTTATCTATGCAACATCCTTACTCTAAGAAAACAGCTTTAGTTATAAGCTTTAGTTATAGTCTCTCCATGTATGGCCGCATTTCTCGCACTTTAGAAACTTAGTCTCTGGTTCATCTGATGCACGGGTCTGCACTGTCCAGAACCTTGCCTTGTTGTGCCCGCACTTGTGGCATTTTGCATCGACAAGAGGTGAAGGGTCTATCTCCTTATCTACTACAGGCACATCAGCTGTCTCTGTTATAGACTCCTTGATCATAGGCTCATCAAGCTCTTTTTGCGAATATCCACAAGAGCACTTAAACCCTTTCTTGCCTTTTTTTGGCAGCAGCAGTGAACCGCATTTAGGACAAAACACCATAGCCATAACCCCATCGATAAATCATAAGCTCTTTTAATCTCTAAACAATAACCCTAAATAACAAATCATATAATTAGATAACATAGATATTGTTAGAATGCAGCATTTATATAATTTACTAATTTCAATATGCCAACCCAATCCAGGAGCTTAAAAAAGGCTATCTTGACCCAGCCGAGGTATGGGACCCTGAGTACAGCCTTTCCTATGATACTCTCCTCTTTTATCATGATGTCATCCTCTGTCTGCCGGGCGTTGTGGTCGCCTTTTGTTGCGAAAAGAAGCTCTCCTTCCTCATATCTCTTCTCAACAACACGGTGTATTATAGGGTATGGCTTTGTTGCCTGGAACACTATGACATCCCCTTTTTCTATATCCTCTGCTGCAATCCCACGAAGGATTATTATGTCTCCAGTATTAAAGCCGTTTTTAAAGTCATATGAGCCGAATTCCTCCTCTGTTATTCCAAGTCCTGAATAAAACCCTCCACAGCTCTCCCAGAAGAACTCAAGGTCAACATGCTGTTTTTCATCGTATTCTTTTCCGCAGATCTCATATGCTGTATTGTCCTTTTCAACACATGCAAGCTGCCCGTTGACATATGAATAGCCGTTTGAAACACAGGGGTGCACGGTCTTATGCTCCATACTGCCTGATACCACAGCTACAACAGGATGCGTTGTTCCCATGGCCAGCCCAAGCCCAGGATATATGACAAACTTTATCAGTACAAATGCGAGTATTATATTGACTATCCAGCTTGCAAGCGAGTCCTCTTCCCAAAGGAAGTGCCAGATCCTCTTCAGCATGCAGACAAGGCGGTTTGAGCTCTTTTTTTTAGGCCTGTTCTTTTTCATCTGCCCAGAAGAGATAAGGCAGTCAATAATAAATCTTTTGTTTTAACAATCCTAAGGATGATCACTGGTTTTAACTATCCTAAGGATGATTACTGGTTTTAACTATCTTAAGGATGATTACTGCCTGATCTCAAATCCCTTATACTTGTCAGGGTCTGCTTCAGCAGGCATGAGCCTTTTTATTGATGTCTTTTCAACCTTTGCATAAGGCTGGCCATTGATGCAGTAGGATATCAGGGCATCTACCTTTGCTGCATTCCCTATGACAAGCATCTCAACATCACCAGAATCAAGGTTTTTGACATATCCTTTCAGCTCAAGAAAAACCGCCTTTTTTTTGGCATTGGCCCTGAAGAAGACACCCTGCACCCTGCCTGAGAATAATACCCTGCATGCCTTGATATTGTTATCTTCCAAAATAGAACACCGTTACGCCTTTATAGATATCAGATATTATCCAGTTTACGCCTTCAATGACCTAAGATCCTATCCAGTTTAAGCCATCAATACTATCCTTGTTTAAATAATTTACCAACAATACCCACAATTGCCAACAATACCTTTATTTACCAACAACTATTTAAATGAATAGGTCTATATATGATACCAATAATAATGGTAAAAAACAACACTGTAAAAAAGCCTGCAGAAAAGAAAGGGCCATCCCAGACTATAGTGAGGGATATAAAGGGCATAGAGCTGAAGTACTGCAGGCACTGCTGCTCTTACCTATACAAGAACAACCAGCTTCCAGCTGAAAAGTTCATAGGGGTTTTTGATAATCTTCTCTTAAAGCACCTGGATCTTAGCACCATGCCAGAAACAGTCGAGATAGATAAAAAAAGGCTTCTTGAGCCTGAAAAGAGGTTCACACTCAGCTTGACAGTCAGCAAGGTTGTCCACGACAAGCTGATAAAGGAGAGATACGATGTCCCTGTCAGGGTCATAATAGGCGAATGCCAGAGATGCTCGCGGATAAGCGGAAACTATTATGAGGGCGTATTCCAGCTCAGAAACAAGGAGAGCGCTGATTTTCTTATTGTCTACAAGAGGATAATAAATGAGACTGAAAAGATGAGAAAAAAGGGCATCTCGATAACAAAAGAGGCAAGGGTCAGGAACGGCATCGACCTGTATTTCACCAATTCAAAGTTCATGCAGCAGCTCGGTGCAAGGCTTTACCGCAGTTTTGGCGGCGAGTTCAAGGTAAATCCTAGCCTGTACGGCAGGAACAGGCAGACAAGCAAGGACATATACAGGCTGAACGTGCTTTTCAGGCTGCCTGAATTCAGCCCAGGAGACATAATAAGCTTTGAAAACAGGATATATTCAATCAACTCATTCTCAAAAGACATGATAATCTGCACTGAGCTTATCAGCAGGAAAAAGCTCTCTATTAAGAACTCAGAAGATATCGAGCTTATAGCAACGCCTGACAAGTTCAGAAAAGCAGTGGTTGTAAGGAAAAAGCCATACCTTGAGATACTTCACCCAGATAGTTATGAAAACATAAGGCCAATGAACAGCCCTGCAAAACAAGATGAGAAAAAGGGCCAGATCAGGGTGCTTGTTGATGGCAGCAGGGTCTATTGTGTTGATTAGGCATCCTATTTTTAATCTCTTTTTAATTTTAATTAGTGGATTATAAATCCTTCTAAATAGTAAATTATAAATATAGATACATTGAGTAATTATTGTTTGTAAAAAGAGGCTGATAGAATTGTATAAGAACAGATCAAAGATACCTATGCTCATCCTGCTTGTGCTGGCAATGGCATCAGCTGTAGCTGCAGACAGCTCTGTATTCAGTGACTGGGTGCATGATGGCCAGGAGATAACAATTGATGGCAGGACATTTTCTGTTGCAGCCCAGAAAAGCTTTCTCTATCTTTACCCTAAACCAACAGGCACGACAATAATAGTCCCTGTTGAGTCCAATGCAAGGTACAGCAACAAGGTATTTTCCATAACAGGGTCAAAAGACAACTCTTCTGACTATGACCCTGGCCTTTCAGCAGACGGCGCTACTGTCCCTGATAGTGCATGGTGCTATTTCCATAATCTTGACGTGTCAAAGATTGAGGGTGAACTGACAGTCACCAGGTCAATCACACCATCAACTATCCCTGCTAAAGGAGGCTTCAACTATACGATAACAGTGTCAAATACAGGCGACGAGGTCATAAACTCATTTAGGTATGAGGAGGTGCTGCCCTCTATTGTAGAGAAGTATGGGTATGCATACTATAAGGAGAGTACAGAGACAGGTTATGATGAGAAGATATACACTGGCGAGGCTGCTTTGGGAACAATAGTCTTTGAGTCAAGCCTGATGCCAAAAAAAAGCAAGTCTTACAGGCAGGAGTTCAATGTAAAGAGCCTGCCTAAGGGCTCAAATATAATACATCTTAACAAAGGCAGCCTGGACTATGAGGTCTCTGTCTATGGAACAGTCACAGGCCAGGAGATTGAGGCAGTGGACATAGAGACTTATGAGCCGCTTGAGATAGGGTTCATAACAAAGGAACACTCGTCAATAGATGAGCTGGACCTGAACATAACGCTTGACAACCTTCATGAGTCAGAAGAGATAGATGTTGTAAGCCTTGTCATCTCGATCCCATGGGACAGTTTTATTATCAAGCATGTCTCAGAAGAACTAAGCGAGATCAAGGAAGGCAAGTACAGGTGGAGCGGGACAATAGATAATGTCAAGAGCCATATCGAGCAGAGCTTCGGCTTTACCCTTGACCCGATAAGCATAGGCACATTCCCTGTGATAGTTGAGGTATTCTATAAGATAGATGACTTTGAATACGCAAAGGTCATAACAAAGAACCTTACAATAGAGATAGAGGTGCCTACACTTGAGATCAGTTCAAGGATCGATACTGTTGGCGGCATGAACCAGCTTGAGGCAAATATCACTGTAAAGAACAACGAGATAAACAACCAGCTAAAGGATGTCATCCTGACACTCTCTTCAGGCTCATTTGATGAGTTCAGCTTCAAGCATGCAACTATTGCAGAGGAATCCTTTATAAGCCATAACATATGCACCCTGCTGCCAAAATACGATACAGCAACAAAGTCTAACATGACCCTCAATCTCTCGTTTAAGACAGTATCAGGCGACAGGATATCCTATGCATTGAGCAGGGATTTCATGATACCTGTCCTGAAATTCAACACCTCCTTAGGCTATTCAGGCAAGGTCACAGGAATAAGCAACAATACGATCTCGCTTGATATAGAGCTTAAGAAGGTTGACTATGGCAAGATCGACGGGGTCAGGATCAAGATAGAAGGAGCAGGGGTTGAAAAGCACCTAACACTTGATAAGGAGCAGGTAGATTCGCTCAACACAGATGACAGGAGTGCGCTCATGAAGGTTGATTTCGATGTCCAGAATGCAAGCAGCACAGCATCTGAGCATTTCAATGTTGAGATTGAGTATGAAAAGGCTGATGAGACCTGTGTAGTAAAGGATGCCTTTGATGTCAAAGGCATGGAGCTGAGCGGCCTTTCAAAAGGCATAAGCATGCTTAAGTCTGATTTTTATAACACAAGCAACCAGCAGGAATTCATCGATGTCGGGCAGAATTACATATCCGGCAATAGGAAACTTACAAGGATCCTTGTTGTGCTGGGTGTCTCTGTCATATTGATAATCGTCCTTGTAATATATGGCATGAACCGTATGAGCAACAGGATGTACAAGCTGCCTCCAAAGATGGGCAGCGGCAGCAGCGCGTTCAGCCAGTCTTCTGACAGCATGACTGATTATTTAAAATAGGGATAAGGGAGATAGTCCATCTAAAATGAGAGCCAAAAAATCTCAAAGTTCTGTTGAAATGGTGATTGTCGTAGGCATATCACTGGGTGTGCTGCTCGTATCATCGTTCATGCTTTACAATTACGCACTGTACTCGACCAATAAGATAATATCAGACAGGGTCGACGATATCGGAAAGAGCATCACCCAGACAGCCCAGATAGTAGATGCATATGGTGTTCCTGCAAGAAGGGTCGTCGAGTATAATTTCCCAAGAGGTATAAAGAACATGACAATAGTAGGCGGGAACGTGCTCTACTTTGATATGCAGCTGATAGGGATGGAATCAACACAGGGTTATTTCTCAGAGGTCAATATCACAGGCAGCTTTCTTGAAGATGATTATGAGGAAGGCAAAAAAAAGTTCAGGATAGAGTGCATTGGTGAACAGGTCATTGTAGAGAGATGGAAGAATGGGTGAATAACAAATTCAATAATAATGGATAATAGATGGAAGAACGATGAAAACTAAATCACAACTATCAGTTGAACTTATTGTCTTGCTAGCTTTCATCCTGTTTGTTCTTCTCTCTGCAATAGCAGTATTCAACAGCAGGATGTTTGGCATCCCAGATAAGGTCGGCAATGATGTGAAAAGTGCTGTTGAAGATATCAAGGAGACCATATTCAATGAGATATCATTGGCAAGACAGGCAGAGCCAGGTTATGCTAAAGAACTCTTGTTGCCATCAGAGATAGATTCAGAGAAGTACTTTATCCAGGTAGATGATAATTTAATGCTTGTTATAAACCATTCAAAAAAGAGCTATGTTTTCCAGTTGCCACCAAATGTTGTCGGCGGTTTTTGCATGAATTATTCTGCAGTTAATTATTCTGCTGTTAAAGGCAATTATAAGCTCATTATCATAAAACAGGATGAGATAATATCTATATCGGCAAGCCCTGGCTCGCTATACAGCTATTACGAGTGTGACAGCGCTGAAAAGGGCTCTGACTGCAATGCAATTGAGCAGTCATTGCCTGGTTTTGTTGACGAGTGCTGCAGAATGCATTGCAGGTGCTGCAGCTGAACCTCTTTTAGCAAGGGTTTAGCATGAACCTTTTTTTAGTTTTTTTAGATAGCTTATTATAAGATTCCTATAGCCTTTATATCCTATCTTTTCCCATATCTTTTAAGCCCATCACTCACTTTAGCTTAGGCAGCACAAGCCAGGCGAACGCTGCGCAGAACAGCGTCGTGAGCCAGAACTCTTTTGCTGATATCCTGCCAAAGGCAAGCCCCAGCATCGCAGAAACTGCTATCAAAAGGAAGGCTATTGCAGCAGCCTTTTTCACTATACCCTTGTCTTTTGGTTGTTCTTTCATCTTTCAGCAAAAAACAAAAGCCAACACTCACTTTTGCCAGATCATGTTAGTATTGGGATTAAACAGATGGTCATGCACTAAAATCACTGTCGACATAATTATAAACACAAGTATGTGATTAT
>JAFGRM010000053.1 GCA_016935125.1 Candidatus Woesearchaeota archaeon | reverse complement strand
CTCAGTCTTATCTTAGTCTTATCTCTTAGTCTTATCTTAGTCTTATCTCCTAATCTCTAATAATCAATCGACAATCTAAAATTCTTGTTTGATGATTGACCTATTTCTTGATATCATAGATGATGGCTTGTATATGGATCATATATAAATGATATATGGGCGAATAAACAAAAGATTTATATATCCTGGTTCAATGACTTTTTTTATGAAAGATAACTATGCTGAGAATGAAGAATTAGAAGAAGACATGATAGATCCTGATACTGAGGAGAGGGATGTATATAAAAAAGAGACAAGGGATGAGCTTGTTGAAAATGATGAGATCTCTCCAGAAGAAGAGGGATTTATGGATGGATATGATTCTGATTATGATCAAAAATCTGCTTCTGATGAAGAGCTTGACTAGATTCCAGCTTGGCTTCTTAACTTGGCTAAATATTTCAGCTTGGCTTCTTAACTTGACTAGATTCCAGCTTGGCTTCTTAACTTAATCTGATTTCATAGCTTGGCTTCTTAACTTGACTAGATTCCAGCTTGGCTTCTTAACTTAATCTGATTTCATATTGACTGAATACTATTTCTTTGTTTGACTGGATTCTAAGTCTTTGTCTGGCAAGGATATTGCTTGACTAGCTGATATTAACTCAACTTTGAGTTGGTTTTAGCTGAATATTAGCTGGATTTTAGCCAGTTTTTAGGTAAATTTATTAAGCACTTGTCAAATTTATTTTCCTATGCCAAGAAACGATAAAGATAAGAACAGAAAAACAGGCAGCAATGGCTGCTCTTGCTATAAGTATGACCTCTTTAGGGATGCTGTATCAGTTGTGCTCTCAAAAGAGCTGAAAGATGATTTTGATGGATCATTGATTGAGGTCCCTCCAGACCACACCTTTGGAGATTATGCATACCCATGTTTCTCTCTTGCAAAGGTGTTCAAGAAATCGCCTGAGCAGATATCTGAAGAGATAGCAGTCAGGCTTGAAAAAAGCCTTGTAGGAAACAAGGTCATAGCACGAGCCCAGAACAGGGGGCCATACCTGAACTTCTTTGTCGAGCCTTCATATCTTAGCAAGACCATAATAAGTGCAGCAATTAAGAAAAGCAGGCCAGAACTGCAAAAACCCGGCAAGAAGCCAGAGCAGAAACAGATAATCGAGTTCTCTTCTCCTAATACAAACAAGCCTTTGCATCTTGGGCATCTTAGGAACATCTGCCTGGGCGAGTCAGTTAGCAGGCTTTCTGAATCAATCGGCAACAATGTTATCAGGACATGCCTTGTCAATGACCGAGGCACACACATATGCAAATCAATGCTCATGTACAAAAAAGAGGGCAAGGGCATGGAGCCAGACAAGAAACCTGACCATTTTGTGGGTGATTTCTATGTGAAGTACAATGAGCTTGAAAAAAAGGACAAGGGAATAGAGCCAGAGGCACAGGAAATGCTCAGGCTCTGGGAAGCAGGTGACAGGGAGACATTGACATTATGGAAAAAGATGAAGAGATGGGCTGTTGAGGGCTTCAATGAGACATATGATGAGCTTGGGATTCGGTTTGATAAGTTCTATTATGAGAGTGAGATCTACAAAAAAGGGAAGGATATAGTAAAGACCGGCCTGAGAAAGGGAGTTTTTAAGGAAGAGAAGGGTGCGATTGTAGCAGACCTGTCCAAAGAAAAGCTTCCCAACAAGGTGCTTGTCAGGAGTGATGGGACATCTATCTACATGACACAGGACATCTACCTTGCAAAGCTTAAGTTTAAGGATTACGGGGCAGACAGTTCTGTTTATGTTGTCGGAAGCGAGCAGAACCTTCACTTCCAGCAGCTCTTTGCAATACTCAAGCTCTTAGGGTTCAGCTATGCAGAGAGGTGCTATCACCTTAGCTATGGCATGGTCTACCTGCCTTCAGGTAAGATGAAGTCAAGAGAGGGTGTAGTGGTTGATGCAGATGATATAATATCACAGATGAAGGATATTGCATTAAAAGAGATCAGGAAAAGGTACAGGATAAGGAAGGCAGAGGCAGAGAGACGCGCAGCAAAGATAGGGCTTTCAGCGCTCAAGTTCTATCTTCTTATGACAGACCCTGGAAAGGACATGACATTCAATCCAGAGGAATCTATATCATTTGAGGGAGAGACAGGCCCTTATGTGCAGTATACCTATGCGCGGGCGTCAAGCATATTGAGGAAGTACAATAAAAAGATCGATAAGAATATTGACTATACAACTTATGGTGATGATGAGCTTGTGCTAATAAAAAAGATGGGCGCATACCATAACACGCTTGTTGATGCTGCCTGCTCGTACAAGCCGTCGATAGTCTGCAGATATCTCCTTGACCTATGCCAGATCTTCAATGAGTACTACCATAAGACCCCTGTCCTTAAGGCTGAGGAAGCCCAGATGAAGGCAAGGCTGCTCATTGTCATGGGTGTGAGGAATATCCTTGCATCTGGCCTAAAAAAGCTTGGGATAGATGTCCTGCCAGTTATGTGAATCCTGTGATTTTATTTTATTCTTTATGATTCAATTTTATCAAGTTTTATTGTTGCTTATCTTAGTTTGCTTATTTTACTGTTGTTTATCTTATTTTTGCTTATCTTAGTTTGCTTATTTTACTGTTGTTTATCTTATGATTCTTTGTTGTCTGGCCTTATCCAACCTTATGATGATGCTATCCTGTCCTGTCTTATGGTTGCTTTTGGCTGGTGATCATATTCCAAACTCCTATAACTCCAATAAGTTTTATAAAGGACGTTTGTAATCCAGATATGTTATGGCAAAGGTCAATGATAATGAGGACATGGGGATAACTGTAAAAAAACAGGATGATATGCCTGAATGGTATGCGCAGGTTTGCTTGAAGTCAGAGCTTGCTGAATACGCACCAGTAAAGGGCTGCATGATCATACGGCCGCGCGGCTATGCGATCTGGCAGTCTATACAGGACTGGTTCAATAAAAACATTGTCCAGGCAACTGGCTGCAAAAATGCTTATTTCCCATTGTTTATTCCAGAATCTTTTTTTAAAAAAGAGGCAGAACATGCAGAGGGTTTTAAGCCAGAGGTTGCATGGATCGATAAGGAGATCACAAAAGACAGTGAAAGGCTTGCAGTGCGGCCCACTTCTGAGACAATAATGTATGACACATATTCCAGATGGATCCGAAGCCACAGGGATCTCCCGCTCAAGATCAACCAGTGGTGCAATGTGGTCAGGTGGGAGACGCAGGCAACAAAGCTCTTTCTTAGGTCAAGGGAATTCCTATGGCAGGAGGGACACTGTGTCTATGAGACAGAAGATGGTTGCAGGGATGATACTATCAGCTATATCAGGCTCTATGAAAAGTTGTGCAGGGAGCTTCTGGCGATTCCAGTTGTTGTTGGCGCAAAGACAGCAAAAGAGAGGTTTGCAGGCGCAAGAGAGACATACACAATAGAGTCTCTCATGCCTGATGGAAAGGCTCTTCAGTGCGGAACCAGCCACGAGCTTGGCCAGGAATTTGCAAAGGCCTTTGGCATAAGCTATAGGGGCAGGGATGAAGAGAACCACCTGCCATGGCAGAACTCATGGGGCCTTTCTACAAGGCTCATCGGTGCAGTTGTGATGACACACTCAGATGACAAAGGGCTTGTCATACCTCCGAAAGTCGCTGAAAACAAGGTTGTCATAGTGCCTATCATTGTTGGAAAGGACCCAGGTCTTGTCCTAAAAAAGGCAGCTGAGCTCAAAGAGAGCCTAAAACAGTGGAACCCAATCCTTGATGACAGGGATGAGTATACCCCTGGCTGGAAATTCAATGACTGGGAGATGAAAGGGATACCGCTAAGGATTGAGATCGGCCCAAGGGACATAAAGGATGAGCAGGTCATGGTTGTAAGAAGAGATAATAGTGATAAGCAGGCAGTCAAGCTCTCTATGTTAAAAGACAGGATAGATGAGATGCTTGAAGAGATGCATTCGTCGATGCTTTCTGCTGCTGAAAAATACCTGAAAGAGAGTATTGTTGCAGTAAAAGAGATGCAGGGCCTTATGCAGGCGATAAAGGATAAAAAGATGGCAAGGGCAGGATTTTGCAGCTCTACAGATTGCGAGGAGATGATAAAGGATCAGACAGGCGGGGCAACAGCAAGGGTCATACCATTTGATGAGAAGGCCAAAGCAGATGATAGATGCGTATTCTGCGGAAAGCCTGCTAAGCATATTGTATACTTTGCAAGATCCTATTGAGATTGTGATTAGTTCAGGTTATCTGCAATATCCAAAATAGTCCATGGTTTACAATCCTCTCTCTTAAAGCCAAGCAGTTCAACATACCTGTAGAGGGTATCAATGTCTCTTGCTTCTATCTCCAGAAACTCCGGGACATATTCATATTGGTCATGATGCTTATCAAGTTCAAAATGCACGTCCTCAACTAAATAGCTTGTCCTGTGTTTTTTCATAGTTAACCATTCAGAGAGGCCCAAGGACTCAAGTATCTTTCTGGTCTTCTCAAAGTCAGAAACCTCAACCTCATGCTCTTCCCTAATCTTTACAGCGTCATGTTCTATTGGTTCTTTTATAGTAAGAAAAACCTTATCTCCCATCTTTCGTAATCTAATTGTCTTTTTGCTGTTTCTTTCTGGATTGTCTGTATTCTTTTTGCCTGTCTTGTCTGGGAAATCAAAAAATAAGGCATAGATCTCTCCATCAAATATCTTTTTGGCCCCTAAAGAGATGAGTTTTTCTACTACCTCTTTCCTGTTGATATCAAGAATCTTTACTTCGATCTCTTTCATATAACTTATTGGTTCGCTTTTCTTTTAAATAACTTTCTTTAAGGTGTGTCTCAAGCTTTAATGTGCAGTGGGGTAATCTTTTTTAGCGTCAGCTTCCTGCTTTTTTTGCTTCCTGCTCTTTCTTAGTGTTATTATTAGCCTTGTGTAACCTTAAGATAAACCCTGGCATGCCCTTTAGGATAAACAGATGCTTGATTATAAGGCAGGACATCTCTTTTAAAAGGGTTGAATAAAGATAGAGGTAATCCATGGGTCTTGGGATAAAATTTATCTCCTTGTTCTTCTGGTCATTCCTAAAGTCGATTGAAGCGTCCATCAGTTGGGCTGTGCTGCCAAAATCATTAAAGAAATCATAAAACCTCTTGTCTGGAAAATATGCAATGTCACTTATCAGCTCAACAGTTGCAGTTGCACACAACCTTCCGCATTGCCTTTTTCTTGAGATGTATTCCCTGATGTTCTTGGATCGCTTTTCTTTTATTGCAACAGCGTATAAGCTCTTGAGAGTCTTTGACAGAGCGCTTTTTTGGGTATGTGAGCATATGCTTAACGATACTGTCAATAACGATGGCAGATCATTCTTATGTCTATTTTCTGGCTCAACAAACAGCTTGTAATATTCCATACCATCTGTCTTATTGTTGTCGATTAGGCTGTCTACTGCTTTTAGCCATGCATAAAAAATTGTCAGCCTTTCATCTGTTTTATCCTTGTCAAAACAGATATGAAAAGCCCTAAGATACCTGATGATATAATCCGGTGCCATGAGGTATGGCTTGAATGCATCATCTTTTTCTAATGATCCTAAAGAGATGCTTGTGTTGGTATATTTTAATATGTATCTCTCTAATCTTATGTGTCTCTCTGATTTGGGCATAGGGGCATAAGAGCTGTTGTCTTATTAAAACATTTTCGTTATTGAAGAATTGAACACAAGCGGAATTGCAACACATTTTTTGTCAGCTTTTGGCCATAGCTTTTTTCTAGCCAGGCCATATTTTTGTATCTGGTAAAAAAAGAGAGCATGGTAAAAGCTATTTGGATAAACGCTATTTGGATAAACGCTATTTGGATAAACGCTATTTGGATAAAAGCTATTTGAGTAAGCTATTTGCAATATAGACTTATTTGCTACTAATTAGTAGACATCAGCAAAATATTTATATAAGATAGCTGCACACTTTATGCTTCATACCTGACCAGCTTAGGACTATTGATTTAATCTCATAATATAAATTGTATGAGATAAAATAAACATTGTATGAGATAAGCCTGGTTGTTCAGTAGTCATGCTCAAATACAACTTTAATAACAGGACCTCATTGGTAGTTTAAGATGCAGAAAATGCAATTATTACCTTTGCCAGGTTCTCCGTGACCCTAAGTTATGCAGTTCCAGGCTGAAACAAAAAAGAGCTTGCTCAGTATAGCTGTGATGTGGTCAAGGAATGAGGATGTTGATATCAGAGATCAGCAAAGACAGATAAAACAGGAAAAGACCTGCTGCTCTGCAATAGTAAGATACAACAGGCCCTTATCAGGATAGCTGGGGCTATGTCTATATGTTCTAAGATTTTTGGCTGTTATTTTTAATTTTAATGGTTTAATTTTAGAAGAGGAGGACTTATGGCAAAAAGAAAAACTAATAATTCAAATTCAAAACACAAACCAAGTCAAACCAAATCAGACCAAAAAATCCCTAAACGTGTAACCTGTCCAAAATGTAGAACTATTTAAGACCGCAGGCCGACCTGTTAAGAACAACTGGGTCAGGTGTCCCTGCAACAATAATATTAACTTGAAACTTTTGTAACAGTATTATGGCTGATTAGAGTTAGGTTTTAAGTGTTCTTAATTTTTGTGTTGGAGGAGAAGATGTATAATATGATTGATAAGGATGGAAGACCATATTTTACAAACAAGAACCTGGCAGATCTGATATTCTTTGTGTTAAAGAATGAAATCCCCTGTCCAAACGGGGAGTTCTTATGGAAGGATTTCTTCAGTAGGTACAAAATAGAGATTAAACTCCTCTTAGATAATGGGTTAATAAGAAGGGGTGTTGATTTTTATGAAGTGACAGAAAAGGGGTTTGACTATTATGCAGAATTTTTAGAACAAGCGCAAGTAGTAAAATACCTCCTTTATCTCCTATTGTATTCTGATTTTCCGAAAGTTTTAACTGTTGCATGGAAAAACTATTTTATACATAAAAAGTGCCTGGAAGAGTTCTATTGTGAGTGGCAGATTGAACTCACAGAAAAGGGCAGATTCTTTCTAATAGGGCGTGTCAACCAGAATAATTTGACATCATTTTTGGTTGATATTGATAACAAGGGGTTTGGAGAAGACCTCTTAATAACTGAACCTGGAACTGATGTCTTGTGGACAATGTCTTTTTTAGCAGAATTGATAGATATTAAGTTATCTCTCACAGAAACCGGATTAGATTTTATAAAGAGATTCTTAAATAACCAGGGAAAAAATAGTAAAGAGATTATATATAAACTTGGAAGTGAGATATCTGCAAATATAGAGGCAATTAATAGTCTTATTCAGCAGACAGT
>JAFGRM010000052.1 GCA_016935125.1 Candidatus Woesearchaeota archaeon | reverse complement strand
TGGGCTTGAGCGTCAGCGAAACCCACGAAGGTGCCAGCTGACTTTTCAGCTGGTGGTAATCCCCTCGGGCCCATTCCTTTTCTCTTTTGCTTTTTTGGTTTATCCCTTTTAGGTTCTATTAGGCTAAATCTTATTGGTCGAGAACAAGATAACCATGAACTTAATAATACCTGCAATTTCTATTTTTGAATAATTCTAACAGGATATATCTGACAGGATAGGTCTAACAGAATATATCTAAGATTTTATCACTATTTTAGAGTAGATAAGAATATATATTGACTTCTCAGACCTGTTCTTATGGCTGAAGATGACCTTGAGAAAAGGCTCTTACAATGCAGAGTTTCACTGGAAGATATCGACCTTTACAGAATCAAGCCAGATAACCCTTTCTTGATATCAGATGTCCAGGCAAGCATAGCTGAAAGGCTTGTCTATGAATGGCTGCAGCACTGCAAGGTCTCATTTGATAAAGATTTCCCAAGAGGTTCTAATGGCACAACCTGGACAATGAACAACAGAGGCATCTATGTAAGAAAGCAAGGAAAGATAATGCATGAATATGATTCAATAGTATCATTCAACGGCAAAACCTATCTTATCGAGATAAAATCATTCAAATTAAACGGTTACCCTAAAAAGATACCAAGGGCTTTTGAATATGCACACCAAATGTATGAAGGAGATATACGTATGCTCATCTTTTTTCCACATTACAATAACAGAAAAAAAGATGCAAAAAGGATAGTAGATGAATTCCCTGATGTAAGTGTAATAGATACACATTACAAGAGAGCGAACCTGAACAAGGCTGTCCTTGAATATTACAGATTAACAGGATACTGCATTGCAGGACTCAAGAAAAGAGTAAAAAGATAAAATACCTATATGTGTGCATGGCCCATGCAACAGCTGCCTAAGGCATTTCTCTGATGTGAGATAGGAATGCAAAGATATTAATAACAAGTCAATATTGTTCTTGCCAGGAAACTGAAAGGAAACTTAACAAGGTATGCAATATGGTATGCATAATCACTTTTGCACGGAGCTGGCAGGCGCTTGTCGCGACAAGAGCGCTCGGAAAGGCAGGGATCAAGGTTGTGACCTGCGACACTGACAAGTACGCAACATCATTTTTCTCCAAATACAGCAGGCATCACTTCCTTTACACATCCCCTGACAAAGATGAAAAAAGATTTGTAAGAGAGCTTATTGAGAAAAGCAGGCATTACAGGGAAAGATACAATGAAGAGGTTATGATACTCCCTATACACAAAGAGACCTACACAATCTCGAAATACAAAAAACAGCTCTCAAGATATGCAAAGCTCTGCATCGAAGACCATACCAAGATCAGAGAAGTGCATAACAAGGGCACGATAATTAAACTCCTTAAAAGATACAGGATCAGGCATCCGAAGACCTACTGCATCAAGGACATGCTTGAGCTTTACCGTATCGTCCCAAAGCTTAGCTTCCCTGTCTTTATCAAGCTTACAGAGTCAGCAGCATCGATCGGGCTAAAGAAGGTCGACGAGCGTGATGACCTTATCTATGAATACAAGAAGATAGTGATGGAATACGGCCTGAAGCCAAAAGATTACCCTATAATCCAGGAAGCTGTCCCGGGCGAGGATTATTGCGTTACAGCGATCTTCAACAAAGGGCAGAAAAGGGCGATCATGACGTATTTCAACATCAAGTGCCACCCATACAAGAGCGGGCCTGGTGTCTACAGGAAAAATGTCAATGTGCCTGAGATGGAAAAAGAGGCTGAAAGGTTCCTTAATGCCATCAGATGGCATGGGGTGATCGAGCTTGATTTCAGGATGGGCAAAGATAAAAAGCCCTATCTTATAGAGGCAAACCCAAGGTTCTGGGGTGGGCTTAACCAATCTGTCGCATCGAATGTGAACTACCCTCTCCTGGCATACAACATAGCTATGGAGCACGATTGCGAAACTGTGACAAGATTCAACAGGAGGATGCGGACTGAAAACCTGGTAACTGCGGTTCTGGCACTTGCAGACGAGATAAAAAAGGATGAAAGGAAGAGAAAAGAGCTTGAGAAGCTTGGCAGGTACTGGAAGCAGGCATTCAAAGACAGGGATGACATGAACAACTTCAGGTCATGCATGAAACAGTTCTTCGGGCAGCTCGCCCACATCAACAAGCAGAAATACACTTCAAAGACCATCGCTGAATTCATAAGCAGAAGAAAGATCGTAAAAGACGATATCCTTGATATGAAAGATCCTTTTGTTGTCATGGGGATCTTCTACCCTATACACCTTATCCTGAAATACGGAAAGATCAACAAGCAGCTGCTCACAGGAGAGAACCCTGGCAAGAAAAAATGAACCTGGACAAGATAAAAAAGCTCAGGTCCCGCTATCTGACAAAAAAAGTTGCCTATACATTTGCATTCTCAACAATCTTACTGGTAATATGCTTTGCCATACTCATATTCAAGGTGTTCTACCCGTACCACAGGGTTCTATCTATAGGGCTCTACATACTGTCATATGCAGTATACATCTGCCCTATTGTAAGAAAGCTTAACATGAAATACATAAAAGAGCTCGCCAATGGAACCAAGGTCAGGTTTTTCAGGAGAAACTACATCTCAATAATAAGCATAGCCGTATTTCTCTTCATCCTCTACCTGCTATATGTCATGTTCCCAGTAGACAACTTCAGCCTTGCAAACATGGATATCAATGAGCTTGAAGAAAAGATAGAAACTGACGCCTTGTATGTCCAGATGATGATAGGCTCTATGGAAGAGACACTCAACGAACTTGAGGGCTCAGGCCTTCTTGAGCTTACAATCGAGCAGTCCAACCCTGAAAAAACAGCAATGCTTAAAGCCTATTTCGCAAGGATTGCAGACCACATAATAATCCTTGAGAGATTCATGGACGAATACAAGTATTTCTACCAGATAAACTACCTAAAATACCCACAAGTGAACCAAAAAGCCTTCCTTATCTCATTTACACCCTACATTGCAAAATATAAACTGATATTTGAGCTTACCAAGAATATTGACAAGAACCAATATGTAGAATCCGTGTTGAATGAAGAGCTCCCTGAACTGAAGCAGAAAGATGTATACCATAAGCTCAAGATGAGGTTTGACAGCCCAAAGACAATAGTCAGGATAAATGCAGGCAGGATATATCTTAAATATATTGAGAGTACGTCTGAGGACAAAGATGAACTTCTGGCCTATGCCATAGATTCTTATAGCCTGATGTTTGGCGAGTTTGACCACACATTAAAGCTAAGTGTTGACAACGCACTTGATACATTTGAAAAAGAGACGAACGAGAAATGGCTCCCTATGCAAAAAGGGGTTGCAAACATGCTCGGTGAGACAAAAGTCACAGCAAGGCATGAGTATTTCATAACTGACAGCCAGATCGACAAAGTGGTTGAGATGCTCGAGCCAGGAGACATCATGTTCCAGAGAAGGAACTGGTATGTGAGCAATGCAGGGATGCCTGGGTTCTGGACACATTCTGCTATATACATAGGAACACTTGATGTTCTTGACAGCTATTTTGCAGATGAAGCAGAAGAGATGTTAAACTCGTCTGTCAGCGATTACCTCATGCTCAACTTCCCTGAACTATACAATGACAAGTCTGCACCTGATGAAGATGGCCATCTCCTGACAACAATTGAGGGCAAATCAGCAGGCATAATCATGCTTCCTATGGAGATATCTGCAAAAGCCGACTATCTGGCAGCAGTAAGGCCGCAGATCCCAAAAAAAGACAAGCTTAAAACAATCCTTTATCTATTTGAGAATTACAAAAAGCCTTATGACTATAACTTTGACTTCACAACAGATGACAGCCTGGTCTGCTCTGAGCTTGTGTACAAGGCATATCTTCCTGATTCAGGAAAAAAAGGGCTCAACTACACGCTGACAACAGTGGCAGGACGCTATATGCTCGCGCCAAACGACATGGTAAGAGCATTTTCAGAAAACTACATGACTTCAGGTGAGCAGAACATCTTTGTATTCTTCCTTGATGGAAACGAGGAACACCAAAGAGCAGAGTTCTCTGGTCTTGCAGAGTTCATGGAATCATGGGAAAGGCCAAAATACGGGATATTTCTTGACTAAAGTTTCCTATTTGACTAAAGTTTCCTGTCAGAGTTAAAGCCTCTTGTTAGTTGTTAGAGCTTGTTCTTTATTAGAGGTAAAGACATTCAACAATTAGAGCTAGAGACATCAACACAAAAGCCCCTGTTCAAAAACATCTCCTTTTAGCCAAGCACAAAAAAGCATCATCTTTCATAGAGGACCTTTTTTGGGCCAGGATAAAGCCCCATCTGGCTCATCTGCTCATATTGCTCATGGTTCAATGACAATGAGCTTATCAAAAAGCCGTATTTCTCCTTTATCTCAGCACATGCGGCCTTGATCTCACCAGGATCCATATTCTCTCCTATCAACAGCACATTTGCCCTGTTCTTCTGCTCTTTCCCATGCAGGATGATATTCCTAAGGCCGCGGAGATCCTTTATCCTTTCAACAAACAATTCAAGGAACTTGATCTCTTCTTTGAACAACCCTGCCAGAAACTCAACCTTCTTGTTCTCATAGAGGCTATATAGCTTGAACCTGCTTATCTTCCTGATCTCTATTATCTCAAGACTGTTGAGCCTTGATAAGATCCTTGAGCATGTTGCCATAGGAACACCTGAACACTCTGATAACTCCTGAAGATAAAACTGCCTTGCAGGATCCTTGAGCATCTGCTTAAGTATGCCGATGATCTTCTTATCAAAGAGCTCTTCTAATAGCTTAATCTCATCCATCCTAAATCTAATAATATGCCTTATATATATATGTTTTCATTTTTGAAATAATGTTCCAAAATAAAAAACAAATTTCATATTTGAGAACAAGCCTTTAAAATGGCAAATTTTACCAAAACAGTTGATGAAATCAGATGATGATGATGATAAAGAAGATGGTGAAGATGAAGATGATGATGATGAAAACAAAGAAGATGATGAAGATGGTGAAGATGAAGAAGAAGATGGTGAAGATG
>JAFGRM010000051.1 GCA_016935125.1 Candidatus Woesearchaeota archaeon | reverse complement strand
TTTTATCTATCATCTATATTTTTTCAGGTTTTTCTCTTCTTCTCTTGCCATAGACATCAACTGCTGCCTTCCCCACAAACAGTTTCGCCTTCCAATGTTCCTGAATATTTGTCAAAATCAGGCACAATGTTGAACTCACCAATCTCTGACAACATAAGTGCTGAACCAGACAGATGGCATAATAGATTACTCCATGCAGCAGGATTTCCTACTGGACAACCCACACATCCTGATTCTTCAGAAAGACCTGTGGAAAAAGATGCAACAGAATCTGGAAACAGACCTGAACCACATTCCAACTGCCATATTGTTCCTGCAATAAGGATCCCAATGTTCCTGAACATGAATGATACAAGTGTCTGGATAAACCCTATGCCACTGCTGCCCATAAGCTTCCACTGCGCACCATCTACATACAGGCATTCCCTGAATGCGTATGACTGGTCGCATGTCTCAAGCGGAAGACCCAGCATTGCATTCTTTTGTATGCATGTCTTATACATACACCTGATCTGTTTTTCTTTTTTCAGGTTATAGATTATCCCTGGGATGCAAAGGCAGCTTGATGCTGCATGTATGCTCTTGTATGGGTCAAGAGTGAAGCCTCCAATCATATAACTTAATGAGTTAGGATCATTCTCTTCTGACATCCAACCTGCACCAGCACTGACAGCTGATGCGCCAAGACCTATGCTTGTCAATACCCCAAAACCGCCCGCCCACATTGTAAACCCTGTTAAAGCAATCTTGAATATGCCCCCATCAATGCCAGTCATATCAGCCAACACCTTCCCATCATCCATTGTGCATAACTTGCATGAATAGACCATACACATCCATTTTGGAATCACACTCCAGCTAAGGGCAACCCCTGGTGTCCATATAAATTTGTTGATGAACTTATCATACATAGAGGTATACTTACAAACTAAACCCCATAACTTTGCACCTGCAACTACGGTCAGATGATTTGAACAAAGCGTATTTGCAATCAAGTATGCAACACCTTTCACAACACCCATGACAACATCCAGCATCGCAAGCATCTCTGCAATAGAACATAGTATCGAGAGCCACTTGTTCCAGCTCTCCCACTCTTTTATCTCGTCCTCTGTATCTTTTATCTGCTGATCAATACTCTCTAACTTCTGCTCCATTGTCTCATCGATAGTGCCAAGAGGGTTACTGAATGTATCCCACCCGTTGATTATAAGCTGCTCATGCTCTGGCTCAGTATATACATTATTGCCTGACTTTACGATTAAAGCAAGATCGCATTCTGCAGATATCCTTTTATTCTCTTTCGTAGCATTGGATGAGCTTTTGGCCTTCATCGAAAGTATCGGGCTCATGGAGGTCTTATCATATATGTGTTCATCCACAAAATCCTGCCCGCAGTCTATCATCATGTCTATTACCTGGACATCGATTCCAGTATTGATATTAATCTGCGCAAAAACAGGTATGTCCATGAACGAAAGTGCCCGCAGATCCACCTTGTTCAGCGGAAGGCCTATCGCTGAAATTAAGCCAGAAGGGCTTCCATCAGCTGCCTCGCATACCTCAACCTGATACTGTCCAATGTGGGTGTTCAAAGCAGCATCTGTAATATTCAGTTCCAAGGTCTCAGTAGTATGACTGCTAACAAGGTCATCAATCTTAAGGGTACATATCTGCTCAGTTGTAGAAAGCTGATCGCAAAGAGCGACATAAGTCTTACCTGTTTCTGTTATCTTGCTTGGAGTTGTCATGAGGCTAACAGGTGAGTTGTCTTCAACTATAACCTCAATCACCATATCCTGGCCTGAATAAGGGCATATGTTCTCCATAGATATCTCTTCTACTTCAGGTGCAACAGAATCAATAACTGCCATTGTATTGTAAGCCCTGTTTAGGAAATTTCCTGCATCATCCCTGCTAAGCTCAAGGACGCTTATCCTTGTCCGCTCCCCGCTCTGGCCGTTACTGTTCACATCAAAGCTACAGGTCCAAACATTGTCTGCAAGAAGGCATTCGCCTGCCTGCTTTGAACCTGGAGGCGCTGCTGCTGTTGAAAAGTCAATGAATACTTGCCTGTCATTATAGCCTGAGCCATCGTTCGCAAGCTCAAGCTTTACCTTATTAAGGCCATTGCGCAAGAATAGCGCAGTATCATTATATGTTATAGCAGGGTTATTGTATATCCTATTTATGACTGGGCTGTTTATGTCCTGGGAAAAAGTCACAGCAAATGTGTGCTCAGCTGAATTACCACTAGTATCAGAGAGGCTTAAAAACAACCTTTTTTCACCAGGGTCACCCCTTATCTTGATATCTCTCCAATAGCAAGAATATAATGCCTCATCAGTCTTTACGCATTCTGCCAAAAGATTCACATACTGGCTTCCCAATACATCGTTCAGCGCAGAGAGGTTTGCATGTACTGAGCCTATGTCAAGATCAAGATCAGTTATATTTACAGATATTATTGCATCCCTTTGTGTTTGGGATATATAGTTTACATCATTCCCCAGCTTGTCTTTTATTGAAAATGAGCCCTCGTCAAACACTGGCCGGGTTGTATCAATGGTTTCTGTCACACAGGTCATTGCTGAAGAATGGTTCATATTATCAACAGCAGAAAAGCACAGTTCAACTGCCCCGTCTGGCAAGCCAAACTCTGAAACTGTCCTCCTGAAAATGCCCGTCTTTGTGCATGCTGAAGAATTTATAGGCAGACTTTCTATGAGCCCCCCATCAAGATATAGATTAATTGATGAGAGTCCTGAACATATACCCAGACAGCTATCACAAGCCTTATCTTCTGCAAAATAAGATATTGTGATGTTTCTGCCAGACAATGAAACATCAACGCTTCCTATCACAGGTGCAAGCCCATCGACATACACCTTCCCAGTATGCATCCCAAGGATTAGCATATCTGCATCATACTGCCGGATAGTGTAATCATATTCTCCTGCAGACCTGTCGGTCCTTGATGTTGTGTATGTGCATGAGCTTCTTGCAGTGGTCTCATCAAATACGCATGAGTCAAAGCTTGAATCTGTTAGATAATCTATCCTAACAAGATCTGCAGATGTTAGTCCATCAACCACTACTTCTGCATGAAGAAAGTCATCAATACTATTTATGCACCCATCAATGCCATGCTTCCCATAAACATTTGCTGAAGAGATAGAGGCAAGTGCAGCTGATGATAAAAATGGCAGTGAGAGTATTAGATACATCATAAAAAACGCTGTTCTTTTGCAACTATTTCTTAATGGAATCTCTTTCAACCTCTTTAAATATTAT
>JAFGRM010000050.1 GCA_016935125.1 Candidatus Woesearchaeota archaeon | reverse complement strand
TTTAGATCTTACTTATCTTACTTAATACATTAATTTAATTAATAGATTCATTAAATAGAGTATTTGTAACAACAGAGAATATGCAGTATTCAAGAAGAATATGCAGTATTCAAGAAGAATATATGTTTAATATGCCTATATAACTTAAGTTCATGAAATCAACTTAACTTCCTGAAACCTGTCCTATTAACCTTTATTCTTAATTCTTAACTTATGCCTTAACTGAGATATTGATTCTTCAAGATAGGCCTTAATTGATTTCTCAGAATAGACATTACCTTTCTCAGAACTTAAAAAAACAAAATATTTATATATGCTCACTAAAGAGTATTGTGGTTACCATAGTTGTTTTGATCAATGGTGGCCAGTTAATGCATGGGTTCATGCTAGGAACGTTATAAGCTTGCATGGTCTAGATGATTCATATCAAGGGTTTTGTATGGTAAGGGAGATTCATAATCCTTGTATGATGCTTGGTTTGTTGTTGGTCTGGGTAACCTATTTTAATGTGGCTGTTTGTCGCTGTTTGTAGTTTGAAAAGAGGAATATCAAGAAGAAGTATAGAAAAGAAGAGAAAAGAAGCAAAAATAAGTATATCGAAAAAGAGGCAAGTGTAGATGAATAAGCAAATAGTCATACCAAAAGAAAATTTTGATAAGAATCTGTACCCCAGATTTATACTTACCGCAGATTTTGGCGGAACCAATTCATATCTGGCGGTCATGGCTGTAAAAGACAACAAGAATTTTGACATGCTGTTCAAATACAGCTGTCTGACATCTGAGATAATCCACGTTGAGGAGATACTAAATAGGCTTTTAGAAGAAGCAAAAAAGGATTATGATGCAGAGATCAGCATTGCCTGTTTTGGTGTTGCAGGACCTGTGCTTGAAAGAAGAGAATATGTCAAGATGACAAATGCTGACATTGAGATTAATGCAAGTGAGATCATATCAAAGACAAACCTTAAGAAAGTTATACTTGTAAATGATTTTGAGGCAGTAGGATACGGGCTTGACATGCTCGATATAGAAAAGGATGTTGTAAAGCTTTCTCATCCAGGTGAGGATATTACTAAGACATGGACTGCGACCCATACTATAGCTGCGCTTGGTGCAGGGAGCGGCCTTGGGATGACAATCGCACAATACAACAAGGAGATGCATCTGCATACGCCATTTCCTTGTGAAGGAGGCCATAGTGACTTTGCGCCGTATGACCAAAAGGAGCTTGAGCTTGTAGAGTTCCTGAAAGAGAATGCTTTGACCAAGAGAGATGTCCACCCAGAGCTTGAGAGGGTCTTGACCGGAAAAGGGATGGAAAATATCTATAGGTTCCTGATAAGCAGGGAAGGTGCAGCATCATCTGAGATTACAGATATGATCAACACGCTTAAGGGTGTTGATAAACTAAAGGAGATTGAGAATAATTATGGGAAAGATCCTCTATGCAAGGAGACAATAGATATGTTCATAAGCATCTATGCCCGCACTGCAAGGATGGTTGCACTGATGAGCGAATGCTATTCTGGCCTTTATATTGTAGGCAGAATAGCAATCCAGAACCTGGATAGGCTAAGAGAGCCTTCTTTTATGGAGACTTTTGAAAAGCATGACAAGCGCTCAGATGTCTTAAGAAAAGTGCCAGTATACGTTGTTACAAATCCGAATCTTGGCCTTTTTGGGTGTTGCAATGTTGCTGTGAACTTTTTTTATATAAAATAATGGGCATTACCTATAATTACAAATAATTACAAATATAAACTAGCAAGTTTGTTGAATCAACAAATGAACGGTTATATCAGCCGGGCAACATTAAAACATTCCTCGAGGTGGTAGCAATGAAGAAAAAAATAATGATAGTTGAGGATTCCTCATTGATGGTTGTAGTGATAAACAATTTTATCAAGAAATCAGGGCTTGATGTTGAAGTTACGTCTGCAAGCTCTGGTGAAGAGGCGATAAGGCTATATACTCAAGAGAGGCCTAACCTTGTATTTATGGACATACTTATGCCAGACATGGACGGGATAACTGCCCTTGAAAAGATAAAGGAGATTGATCCTAATGCAAAGGTTGTCATGTGCACGTCCTTGAGGGAGCCATGCGATGAGGAAAGGGCAAGGAAAGCCGGCTGTTCGGGATATATCATGAAACCATTCAGCAGCCAGGACATCAGGGATGCACTGGAGGAAAACTTAAAATAACAGAAATAATATAGCCAATAATATGGCCCATAATATAGCCCATAGTAAAACAAACCTGCTGTTAGGCAAAATCTGACCATGAGATAGGCGATAACATTTGGCCATTAATATAGTTGTTTTTTGCAGTAAGGTTGTAAGCCAGGGCAGGGTTATAAATTGGTTATAAACTATGGTAATGTTATAAACAGATGAGGTGTTTATCTTGGCCAAGACAGTTTTAGTTGTGGATGATTCCTCATTCACGAGGAATCTTTTGAAGAATATGATATTAGAGGTTATCGATGTCTCTGTGATTGAAGCGTCTGATGGTAACGAGGCCATTGCAATGTTCGATGAGATGAAGCCAGATATGGTGTTTATGGATGTCATGATGCCCAACCTAAATGGGCTTGAGGCACTTAAGCAGATAATCGGAAGGGACGCTGATGCAAAGGTTGTGATATACACGTCGACACAGCAGAATGTCGTTGCAAAAGAGGCAGTCGACGCAGGTGCATCTGATTTTATCACAAAGCCGATAACAAAAGAGAGCATAGTTGCGATAATAAACAAATATTTGAAATAATCCTATAGTATGGAGGTGATTTGATTGACATTAAATGTAGTTGTAGTTGATGACTCAGCTTTTATGAGGAGCCTGTTGAAGAATCTCATTACACAGGCAGGCGGACAGATTGTAGGAGAGGCTGCAGATGGTATTGAAGCAGTAGAGAGGTTTGATCAGCTTAAGCCGAATCTTGTATTTATGGACATAATGATGCCTAATAAGAACGGTCTAGAGGCATTAAGAGACATTATCAAGATGGACGGGAACGCAAAAGTGGTGATGTGCACCTCAGTTGGGCAGGATAAGGTCGTTGCAGAGGCTGTCGATGCAGGGGCTTCTGATTTCATTGTCAAACCATTCAAGCCAGATGATATCAAGGCAGTAATAGAAAAATATACTTCCTGAGATTATCTATGCACTAGTATCTCTGCTACAAGGTGATAATGGTTGGTAACTGTAATCATTGCTGACAAGTCTGCACTGATGAGAAAGACTCTTTCAGGCCTTCTTAATTCTGATCCAGATGTTAGGGTTGTCGATACAGCCATGACTGGCGAGTTTACAATAAAAAAGATAATCAAGAGCAATCCAGATGTTGCGCTTATTAACCTTAACATGCCAGACATCGACGGTATAACGCTGATCAAAAGGATAATGAAGGAATGCCCTTTGCCTGTAATCTCTTTGATAGGGTATAATGAGAAGGATTCCAGACTTGCTCTTGACGCTGTCAGTGTAGGTGCAGTAGACTTTGTCAGGCTGCCGGACGAGTATTATAAGGTTAGTAATATAGAAAAGTCGATCATATCTAAGATCAAGACTGTAGCAGGGGCAAAAATAGTCAAGTTTAAGCATGTAAGGATTAACAGGACTCATTTTTCACCGACCCGGAAGAAGGTGATAGTCATCGGCTCTTCTACAGGGGGGCCACAGACACTTGAGTCGCTGCTGCCATGCCTTCCGGGAAACATCCCTGTGCCGATAATAGTTGCCCAGCATATGCCATCTGAGTTCACTGAGTCTTTTGCGAGCAGGCTTAATTCATTATGTGACATGGAAATCCGAGAGGCAAAGGATGGTGATGAGCTTAAAGACGGGCTGGTCCTTATTGTTCCTGGAGGGTGCGATATGATTCTTGATGAGGGGTGCAGCAGGCCGACACAGACCTTGGTCAAGGTCATCAGGAATGAGAAGAAGGTGGGGCCCAACCCTAATATAAACAAGTTATTTAAATCAGTTGCCGGTGTCTTTCAGGAGAATACTATAGGGGTTGTCCTGACAGGCATGGGGAGAGATGGCACAGAAGGATGCATGGATATTAAGAAGTTCAGAGGGATTGTGATTGCAGAATCAGAAGAATCAAGCATAATTTATGGTATGCCAAAGTCTGTAATAGAGGCAGGTCTTGCAGATGAGGTCTTAAGGATAGACAAGATTGCTGTAGCGCTTATCCAGCTGGTCGAGGTTTGAGTTGCGTTTGTATATTGTTGCAATTGATTATTGTTGTATTGGTCACTTTGAGATTGTTTTGAAAATAAAGAGGGTTTATAAATGGACAAGTTTAAGAATGAATTTGTATCTGAGGCACGGGATCATCTTGATGTGCTTAATGATTCCCTTCTTCTCCTTGAAAAGAGCCCTGACGATATGGATGTCATAAACAAGATTTTCAGGGCCTTCCATACTTTAAAGGGAAACGCAGCAACAATGGGCTTCCTGAAATTTTCAGAGCTTGCACACTCTCTTGAGGATGTGCTCTCTAGGATAAGGGATGGGGAGATCAAGGTCAACCCTGAGCTGATGGACCTTATCCTTGAGGGATGTGATATAATGGACAAGACTCTGGAGGTTATAAGCGGCGGAGGCACAGATGAGATGGATAACCAGACACTTATCCAGGAGCTCAAGAGGTATCTGGATGAGAAAGAGCAGAACTTTACAGTAAATATCGGCAAGAAAGCCGAGCTTTCAAAGGAGGACCATGAAAAAATTTCTGCGATTGAGGCAGAGGGAAAAAAGATATTTCGAATAATTGTCCAGTATGATAATAACAACCCTATGAAGGTGCCAAAGACGCTTGTAATCCTTAGAAACCTTGCAAAGGGGGATGCGGTCATAAAATCCAACCCTGATAAGGAAGACATAAAGCAGGGCCGCTTCAATAATGAGGTGGAGATCATAATCGCTACCAACAAGACCAAAGAGGAGGTATCTGCTGTTGTGAACGATACTTCCGGGCTCAAGGGTGTTTTGGTTTTTGGCATTGATGAGAGCTATGAAAAGGCCATCGAGACCCAAAATGAGGAGAAAGAGCTGGCAAAGGCAGCTATTGCAAAAGAGCATCAGGAGGATGTGGTCAAGCAGATACAGAGCGTCAAGGTGGATATGGAAAAACTTGACAACCTTATGAATCTCGTTGGGGAGTTGCTGATCAACAATATCCGTCTTCAGCTTATTGACAAGAAACAGGATTACCATATGTTGAAGACTGTAGTAGATGGGATTGACAGGCTGACATTGGACCTCCAGGATGAGGTCATGCAGATCAGGATGGTCCCTATCGGAAACATCTTCAAGCGGTTCCCCAGGATGGTGAGGGACCTTGCTAAAAAAGAGGAGAAGAAGGTCAACCTGGTAATAGAAGGGCAGGAGATTGAGTTTGACAGGACTGTCCTTGATCAGATTGGTGATCCGCTTGTGCACCTGCTAAGAAACTGCATCGACCACGGGATAGAGACCCCTGGTGTCCGTGAAAAGGAAAACAAATCCCAACAGGGCACGATCAAGCTCATAGCTAGAAGGGAGAAAAACAATGCTGTTATCGAGGTTAAAGATGATGGTGCAGGCATCAACCCAAAGACAGTCAGGGCGAGCAGCATAAAAAAAGGGATAGTGACTGAAGAAGCTGCGGCAAAGATGACTGATAAAGAGCTTCAGATGCTCGTATTTAGGCCCGGTGTCAGTACGAACAAGGTCATAACAGATGTTTCAGGAAGGGGTGTTGGGATGGATGTTGTCATGAGCAAGATGAAAGAGCTTGGGGGCAGAGTCCATATGGATTCTGCCATTGGCAAAGGAACATCTGTTGTCATGCAGCTTCCTCTGACACTTGCGATAATCACTGCGCTTCTAGTCAAGTCTAAAGGTGAGATATATGCACTTCCTCTTTCATCGATAGACCAGACTGTTGATATCCTGGCATCTAACATAAAGACAATACAGGGTAATGATGTGTTTGTCCTGAGGGGTAAGGATATCCCTATATTCTGGCTTGATCGGCTTTTGGGCCTGCAGAATAATGATGACAGGAAAAGGCTTACCTTGGTCATCGTCAACAAGGACAACCAGCAGGTAGGCATTGTTGTGGATTCGATTGTGTCACAGCAGCAGGTTCTTATCAAGAGCCTGCAGGATATTGTCAAAGGGACAAGAGGTGTGTCAGGAGCGACAATCCTAGGGGATGGAAGCGTATGTATGATCCTTGATATAGGCACTTTGCTTTAATTAGGAGATAACTTGGCTATCATTTGAATCAGGGATTCAAGAACAGGATAACTGAAGAACAGGAAACTGAAGGACAGGAAACTGAAGGACAGGAAACTGAAGAACAGGATAACTGAAGAACAGGAGAACTGAAGGACAGGATAACTGAAGAACAGGATAACTGAAAGAAAGCAGAATTTGGATGGATAAAAATGGACATGAACGACAATGAGATCATCAATGATAAGGTAAAACATGAATTAGAGAAAATCAGTGAGGTTTCTTCAATAAATGCAGCTCAGGCTTTGTCAAAAATGATAAATAGTGACGTCAAAGTAAATTTCCTGACTTTGACTATGAAACCCTCAGATGAGTTAAAGAGCCTTAGCGATGATATGTTGCTTTCAGCATGCGAGATTACAGGAGATATGAGCGGAAGCATCCTGATGGCATTTATGAGGGAGAACGGCTTGTCTCTTATTGACATGTTGATGTACCAGAACATAGGAACGCAGAAGGAGATAAATGAGGATGCGATAGGTGTTATAACAGAATTGACCAATGTTGTAGGCGGTGCATATCTTAGCTCACTGGCAAACAGGTTGTCCTGCAGGATCTTTCCTTCGCCGCCAATCTTCTTCAGTGACATGAAGGATTTCAATGACAAGATTCAGTTGAAGATTCAGGATGATACAGGCAACATATTTTTAATAAAGACTGTTATGGTGATCAACTCAATAAACCTTGAGAGCAATTTTTATTTTATGCTGAACAGGGAGTCTCTTGATGGGATGCTCAAAGTGCTTAATGAAGGATAGATAGAGTTACATATAACTGATAATTGCATAGTTAATATGTATATGCTTAATGCGCATAAATGTGATGGTTAATGTTTAAGATGTGTATAGTTAAAAATGTGTATAGTTAATATTGATTATTAATGCGCATATGTTAAAGAATCTCATGTCATTTTTGATAGAAGGTGAAAAAAATGGATAAAACACTAAAAATGGACCAATATGAGATGGATGCTCTTACAGAGGTGGGCAATGTTGGTGTAGGCAACGCGACAACAGCCCTTTCAAAGCTTCTTGACAAGAGGGTAGCCATAAATATCCCTGAAACAAAATTTGTTGCAGTAGAACGCTTTGCTGACGAGCTGGGCGGAGCAGAGCAGACTGTTGTCACTGTCTACCTGCAGGTTACAGGAGACTTGAACGGAGAGGTCATATTCATCTTTCCGAGGAAAGGCGCAATGGAGCTGGTTGACCTTATAATGAACAAGAGCCCTGGCACGACCAAGCTGATGGAAGCTATGGAGGAATCAGCGTTCAAAGAGATGGCAAACATATTCACAAGCTCATACCTAAACGCACTTGCCAAGATGTTTGACATGAAGATCATACATTCTGTTCCGCACCTTGCAATAGATATGGCGCAGGCGATAATTGACTTTGTGCTCATAAAGCTTTCGCAGACAGCTGACAATCTTTTATGTGTCAAGACAAACATATCGATTGAAAAGCACAATATCGACGGTACATTTATGATACTTTTCGATAAGGAATCACTGAGCAGGATAATTAATCTCTTAAAAAGCCAATATAAAATATGAAGATTTAGCATCTGAACTTGGCAGCATGACTTGTCTTGGCGATTAAAAGAGGGAAGCAATCAATGAAACACATCTATGAAGCACATCCATAAAATATATGTTTTTAAGAGATTGTAAAGAGGTTTAATAAAGAGGTTTATGTATAATGGCAGACGAGATTATAGTAGATATGGGCAAGTATGAGGTAGCCACAAATCCTACTGTTCTTGTTTGCATGAGCCTTGGCTCTTGCGTGGGTGTGGCATTATATGATTCAGAAAAGAAGATAGGTGGTTTTGCCCATGTCATGCTTCCTAAAAGCGACCAATATTCTGTGTCCGGGCGTTCGCTGAACCTGAATAAGTTTGCAAATATTGCCCTGCCTGGGATGATTGATAAGATGAAGCAGGAAGGCAGCAAGCTGGAAAATATCACTGCTAAGATTGCTGGTGGGGCGCATATGTTCCCTGGTGTTGAATGTGATATGATGGATATAGGAAAGAAGAATCTCGATGCTGTAAGGGAAGAGCTGCGCAAGCAAGGCATCAGGATAATAGCATCTGATGTGGGAGGCAATGTCGGCAGGACTGTCAGGTTTGATATATCCGAATGGAAACTTACAATCAAGACCAAGAATGAAGTGAAAGAGATTTAATACTGAAGTGAATATTGAAGTAAATAAGGTGAAGTAAATATAATACATGAATAAAATCATAACACATGAATAAAATATAACTGGTAATGAAGCGAAGGAAACCTGAGTTTCTTTCAAGAGCAATAAACAATGGTTTTCAAGAGCAATCAACGATGGTAATCGCCAAGGATATCCAAAATTTTATCAAGCTTAAGGAGATCATTACAAAGCATGTGGGGTTCCAATGCGCACATTATTCTGACTCGTTTATCGCAAGGAGAGTGAGCACACGCCTTTACACGACCCATATAGATAATTATGGGGATTATGGCAAGCTTCTTGAGGACAATCCCGAAGAAAGAGAGCTTCTCAATAAGGAGCTCACGATAAATGTGACGAATTTTTTTAGGGACGCCACTATGTGGCAGGTCTTTCGGGACCAGATAATCCCCATTGTTGCAAATCTGAAAAAGAAAAAGGGCCAGAAGTCTATAAGGGTGTGGTCGGCCGGTTGCTCGTCAGGCGAGGAGGCGATTTCGATTGCCATATCTTTTTTTGAGGCGCTTGGCGAGAGCTTTTGTGGCTTTAGAGTTGCGATAGTATGCACTGACATCAATCCTTCTGTAATAGAGCTTGCAAAGCAAGGGCTGTATGAAGAACAGAGATTTTTTGAGACAGAACCATTGTATAAGGAGAGATACTTCGAAAAAGTGGATCACGAGATATACAAGGCCAAGAATGAGGTTATGGATCTTATCCAATTTAATGTAGGTGATATCTTAACAGACCCAAAACCTGCAAACATAGATATCATATTCTGCAGGAATACTGTGATCTATTTCAGCCTTGTTGCCAAGTCAAAGCTCTATGAGGAGTTTTATAGCTGCCTGAACAGTGACGGGTTTTTTATAATGGGCAAGACAGAGGTTCTTCAGGGGCCGGCAAGGGATAAGTTCCAGATATTTGACCCAAGAGAGCGAGTTTATGTCAAAGAGTGATGCTGTAAGAGCTATAGCATCAGGTACATTATAAGGCAGATCGGTCATAAGCAGATGTGTCATGAGGCAGGTCATAAGCAGATAGGTCATAAGCAGATGTGTCATGAGGCAGATGGGTGATGCCATTTCCATATCTGCTGTTGTTTTGGTCCCTCTGCCAGGTTAGTGGGGTTGAATTTTTGCTAAACCACTATGATTTTAACAAAATTACCCCCAAATCACTCCAAAGTTATAACAAATTTTTAAATATAGATAACCTTCAAAAAGTTGGATATGGTAGGGGATAAATCATATTGCTTTACCCAATGATTAACCCTTATTATTGCCAAATCATGAAAAAACAAACTTTTAGCAGGTTAATCAACTAAAAATAACATCCAAACATGAACAAAAATTAAGATATTAAGATAATTAAAATATTAAAAAAAGAGGT
>JAFGRM010000049.1 GCA_016935125.1 Candidatus Woesearchaeota archaeon | reverse complement strand
TACTTATTATTTTGAATTTTATGAGATTATGAATTTCGTGAATGATGATAGGGATTACTTAAGGCTCTTCTGATGGCTCCTCGTCTGAGCCATCTTTTTGTCCATCTGAACCCTTACCCTTTTTTTGGCTCTTTTCAATAGCCTCATCTGCAACCTTTTTCTCGACAGGCTCCTTTATGACAACCTCTCCAGCTGCTGCCTTAACTGCCTCGATTGCACCCTTTGAAGCAGACTCACATTCAATCCTGTACTTGTGCAACAGCTTGCCTTTGCCTAGCAGCTTGTCACAGCCTATGTCTTTGAGATTAATATGATATACACCATCCTTCAGTGTCGCCCTGCCTTCAGAGACAAGTGGAGCTAATTTTTCCTCAATATGCCTGAGAGTGATGCTGATTATAATCTTTCTTGATTTTGACTTGAACCCTAACTTCCCGAACCTGCGCTTGTTCTTAAGCATTGTCGGCTTTGACTGGTCAGCCCTTTTTCCAGAGCCTGCATTTCCCCTGCCACCCCTGTTTCCAGCCCCTCTGTTCTTTTTCATAGAGCCATAGCCATGGGTCTTGCTGCCGCGCTGCCTAATGTTCTTTTTTCGTTTTATTATCATTTTAACACCAAGTTCAAAGCATCCTTCTTATGAGGTCATTAATCTTATTGCCCCTGTAGCCAAGCGCACCGCCTTTGTTGAAGGAATTCTTTATGCCTTTCCTGCCATAACCTTTTCTGGGCGGATTCATGTTAAAATACTGCTTAACTCCTTTACCATTAGCTTTATCATCAGCACTAGAGCTCTTCTTGCCCTTTTTTTCAAGCAAAAGCTTGTATGTCTCACTGTCGATATCGCCCCATGTTATATAGTCTTTTGCTTTTGCAAGCATACCTTTAAGTTCAGCTGTCTCCTTCCTTACAACGCAGACATTATTCCTCCTGAGGCTTAGAGAATCAATAGTCTTCTTTATATCATGCCTGATATTTATAAGTCCTCTTACAAGGACGATAGCAACCATCTTGCCTGTTGGCACTGCCTGCGGTGTTGTTTTCGGCGTTGCTTTTGGAACTGCTTTTGACACTGCTTTTGGAGCGTTGACATCAGCAGCTGCAGCTTTTTTAACGCTTTCAACAGCAGCTTTGACGCTTTTATCTGCGGTTTTAGTGCTTTTATCTGCAACTACTGTTGGCTTGTTCTGCCCTGCATCTCCTGCCTGAGCATGTGTTTTTTTCCCATTGCTTTCTGGACTCATGCTTCCACTTCCTTTTCAGTCTGTGCTGCCTTGATGCTGCCTTCTGCAATGCTCAAGAGCTCCTTATGGCTACTCATTATCTTTGTCGATGAAAGCTTCTGCAGAGCGCTGATTGTCGCAAATATATGGTTGATCTTGGTCCGGGCCTTGCCCCTGGTCTTTGACCAGATATCTTTTACTCCGGCAAGCTTGAGTATCTTTGCAACCTCAGACTCAACACAAAGCCCTGTACCCTTAGGTGCAGGCATCAAAGTAACTGTTACTGAGCCGCACTTGCCGATAACCTTAAAAGGGATAGTATGTGGTGTTCCACAGCTGCACTGCCATGAACCACAGCCTCTTCTTATCTTCATGATGTTCAGCTTTGCCTTGCACAGTGCCTTTTCCCTTGCAGGAACAGTCTCCTTTGCTTTTCCATAACCAAGGCCCACATGACCATTGGAGTCGCCTACAACTGCAAAAGTTGCAAACTTTGGCTTGTTGCCTTCCTGGGTCTTCTTCTGCGTCTGCCTAAATACCCTTCTCTGGCCGCCGCCAAACTTGCCTTTTGACTGGCCGATAAGCAATAGGTCTGACTCCATCTCAGGCAGAAGGGCCTCTACAATCTCAGGCTCAAGTATCTTCAGGCCCTTGTCAAGGACAATATCAATATCATTGATCTCACCTGACTTGACTTTCCTGCCAATCTCAGTCTTAGGCGCCCAGGCAGAGGTTGACCTGTTGTCAGCCTTTACACTTTTTTTAACAGGCAGATCATCTTCTGAAAGGGCATCTGCGCTCACTACCTCAATCTCAGCATCCCCTGTTTTTTTAATAATCTTTTCGTCTTCTATATCGATACTATTATCGATACTATTATCTTCATTGCTATCCTCTTCAGACTTCACGTTATCCTCAGAGACTATATTCTCTTCTGCTTTTACCTTATCTTCAGACCCCTCAATAACAGTTAGGTCCTCAGATTCTTTTCTGTCTTTTTTGTCTTCAGGGACTTTAGCTTCTGAGCTTCCAGATCTCTTTTTCTTTTCTGTCTTTTCTTGAACCATCTTAACATCCTTCCTTATGACTTAGCTATCTTATCCTTCACAGCCTTGAACTCTGAAGCTATAGCTTCAGGATCAGCTTTTGACTTAAGATAACCTGAAAAATTCTTGTTATACAACTCCTTGTTCTCTTTTAAGGCTTTTGCATATTCCATGATATGGCTGCCTGAAATGCGCTCATCTGAAGGCATAACACCCTTATCGTTGTCTTTTGAGCCTCCTGTTAAAACCCCTGCATCAACCATGCCCTTTACAGCAGAAAAGAGCTTAGACCCATGCACTGCCTTTTTTAGGCCAAAGTCAACAACAACCTCCTTTATGCCCTTTTTCCTTGCCATTGTCCCTGCAAGAAGACCGGTCAGGTATGCTGCAGGCAGATTCTTGCAACTGTATTTCCACCCGTAAGCAGAAAGAACCTTTGAGTTGACATGGACACTTACTATGTCGCCTTTAGGGCTAAAAGCAGCGACCTGGACAATTATGCTTCGTGAACATATCCTCACTATCATCCTGGACTTTCCTGACACGAGATACTTAAGCCTCTTCTTATAGTTGGTCCGCCCTTCTCTCTTCCGCCTCATCATTATTGTCCTGTGTTCATCTGCCATTTTCCAGCCATCTCATTTAGTTCTTATTTCTTATCATCTGTTATTATCTGTTTCTGTTACTTTCTGTTATTTGTTGTTGTTATCATTTATTATCTTATGCTCTGTTATGAATAATTTTATGTGCCTCTTGCTCCTGAAAAATCCTCCCTTTGACTTCAGGTAAAGGCTTCTGAATGCCGACGTCGTAAGCAGGCCTTTGCTCTTGAGTTCAGTGAGGAATGCCCGCTGCAGCCTGATCTTCTTCATCCATGACTCTTTCTTAGGCATCCTTGCTGTCACTTTTCCCTTTCTCTTGCCGTGGCCTTTTCTCTGGCCTTTTGTCTTCTGGATATGCCTGTGGTTCGCCCTTGCCCTTGAAACACCGGTCTTCTGCTTTCCAACTATAGCGCCGTCTTTTATAAGGGACTTTATGTCCTTCTTTGTTATCGCTTCCTTCACATCTTCAAGCCTTGATGTATCTAGGGCGATCTTCTTTTTTGAGCGCTTCAGCAGTTGTGATGCAAGTCTTTTCTGAACTTTCAGGTTTTTCATCGTTGTTCCTCAAACATAACTTTTTCAGCCATTGTGTTTTATTGAAATGTATCCATGGGTATTATGTTGGTCGCTTTATAATATTTATAATTTATAATGTAATTCATGATCATTTACATTATCTGGTTCTTCTTTATGAGCAGCTTGTCCTTCTCTTTCTTCTCCTCTTCCTTCTTCTTCTCGTCTTCCTTTGTCAGCTCATCAAGTGTCTTCTCTTTGCCTTTGTCTTCTTCATTCTTCTCCTGCTCTTCTTTCTTCTTTGCTGCGGCTTCCTTCTCCTTTTCCTTCTTCTCTTTCTCTTTTAGGTCTTTTGTCTTCTTCTCCTTCTTCTCGGCAAGTTCCTTCTCAACCTTTTCAATAAAGCCTTTTGGATCCTTGACATTCAAGACAGTGATGCCATTCTCAATGGCGGCTTTAAGTATGCTTGTCTTCTTCTTAAGGCCGACAGATGATGAAATCTCTATGCATTCCTTATCCTTGTCAACACCCTTGATATGCAACTCATTCTCTACATAGACTATCCTGAGCCCGTTCCTGCTAAGGCCTCTTACTGCAAGAGGGGATTTCCATCCCTTTGTAACTGACCGCCTGTATCCTCGAAAGCCCTGCCTCATCTTGCTGTCAGAGCCTTTTGGGCGAATCCATTTCTTCTCAAGCTTTGCCTTCTTGTGGGCGTCCTGCCTGATAAACCTGGGCTTTTTTGCCTTCCTTATCCTTCTTATAGCGAGCAGGTCTCCTGTCTGTTTCATTTTATCTCCTTCCCGTCCTTTTCTGTTATGTATATCCCATCCTGGAATATTCTCCTGTCAAAGTTCGGCCTCTTTGTCTTCTTCTCTATATTGGCTGCGGTCTGTCCGACCAGCTCTTTATCCACTGACTCAAGGGTTATTATATCCCCATCAAGCTTTAGCGTGACCTTGGGGTCTATAGTGATTGTACGGGGAATCTTCTCTCCAATAAAATTCTTTATTGTAAGCACGCCGTTCCCAAAAGAGATGTTCATTGGGAAATGCCCTGAGCATATCTTGAGCTTATACACACAACCTTCAGTCACGCCTTTTGCCATATTCTTTATGTGCGCCCTGAATGTGCCAACAAGCTTTTTCTCTCTCATCGTATATTTCCTGACCTTAATAGTGACATTGTTCCCAGAAGGCTCTATCATTATACCTGGCGAAAAGAGTGCCCTTTGTACTTCTCCTTTTGGCCCAGTAACCTTGACTAGCCTTTTGTCGACTGATACAGACACGCCGTCACTGAGATTTAACTCTTCAACATAATCATTAATCTTCATTTTCAGTAGCAGTAAGCGATAAGCTTTCCTCCTATACCATTCTTTCTTGCCTCATCCTGTGTCATAAGACCTTTTGATGTTGATACGACAAGTAGACCAAAATTTTTTGCAGGAAGATACCTTTTTTCATATCTCTCAAAATTATCCTTTGAGACTGCATGCCTTGGCTTGACAACCCCACACTTGTTGATCTTCCCAAGCAGGTTTACCTTGATTATCCCTGCTTTTCCGTCATCAACCTTTTCAAAGCTCCCAACGTACCCTTTCTCGTTCAATATAGTAAGCACTTTTGTTATCATCGAAGATGCACAGTTGATTACGGCATTATTCCTGCCTATCCTCTCTAGGTTAAGTATCCCTGAAAGGGCTGCAGCCAGTGGGTCATTCATAGTCATATTCATTTCACCTGTAAATTTGTGTCATATCATAATTGCCTTGTTCTTGGTAATAACCATGTAGCATAATAATAGTTTCTTGCTCAATAATACTTCTTGAAGCCAAGCCTTGTCGCGATCTCCCTGAAGCATTGCCTGCAGTAATGAAGGCCATACTTGCTTATGTGCCCTCTTATCCTGCCGCATCTCCTACAGCGGTTTTTTGCTATGCCGGTCGTCCGCTCTTTTGGCGCGTTGAACCTGATATACTTCTTCATCTTGTGGGGCTTTGCGCGCAACGCCTTGAACTCCTTCTTATAATCGCTATATGTCATTTTTATTCCTCTAAGCGCACTGAGAACTCATCTTTCATGAATTCTATTGCTTCTTTTTTTGATATCTTATGTGTTTTCTTCAGGCATTTATTCCTGATGCTTCTCTTCTTGACCCTGAATCCTGGCCGTTCGAGGGTTATGCATATCTGAAAACCCATTATGCCCACCTCAGGCTTGTATTCTATACCGGGAATGTCTATGTATTCATGTATCCCAAAGCTTATGTTCCCGTTGTTGTCAAAGTTTGATTCCTTCAGGACATTCTCCTTGGCTTTGAGAAGCTTCTCCAGGATCTCCCTCTTAAGGTCTGTCCTTATCGTCAGCTTACACCCTATGGGCAGGCCAGGCCTTATGCCCCATGTCGCGATCCTCTTGTTAGTTACTGTCTTGACAGGCTCAATACCAGTTATGTGCTTGATAAGAATAGCGCCCTTCTCAAGTTTCTGTGCATCTTTTCCAGCACCTACATTAAGGGTAATCTTCTCTATCCTAATCTTCCTCATGCTATTGGTATCTCCTGCCTTATTGTCCATTTTAATCTCCAAATTTTATGATAGGCTTGTCTTTTCCTATTGCGAATGCATATTCCTTTGATGTCTCAAATATCTCATCTGGTCCCACTTTAAATACAAGCTTATCGCCTTTTATATCTTCAACTGCTGCTGTTATCCCTGAATGCTTGCCGCCTGTCAGGTAGACCACACATCCCTTCTCAAGCTTTATATGGGCGCTCATCTTCTTAGTGTCGATATCTACAACAATAACATCTCCTGTTGAATAGTTGTTCTTATCGATGATCATATTTCCGCCGTTGCTGAAATTCAGCTGGACCTTCCCACCCTTGACAAGAGTCTTGTCCCTGATTTTAAGCGGCAGCTTGTTGGCGTCTGCACTGTCTATTCCTACTGCACAAATCTTGCCTTTCTTGTTCAGGATAATCCTGTATGAAGCCTTTATCTCAGGCAATGTTATGACATCAAAAAGCCCTACTGGAGCCTTGACATCTGTCTGCTTAACACCGTTCTTGAGCACAATCTTATTATTGAGTATATATTTCACTTCGCTTACAGTCTTTGCCTTCTTGAGCATGTCCCTGAACAGCACAACCAGAGGGACTGATTCATCCTGCCTGTGACCGCCTGGATTGGACCTCATGATAAACTTGTTCTTTTTCTTGTCAATGTCCCATGTCCTTGGCACAGCAAGCCTTTTTAAATGATTCTTAACCATCTGATTTCACCACACTAGCTCTTGTCTACTGTCTCCTTCTTTTGACCAGCCTCTTTGCCTGATTGGCCTGACTGCTCTTTCTTAAGTTCCTTAAGTTCCTTGGGCTTGTCAGCCGCCTGCACCCTATCTTTTTCAGTGGTCTCTGCAACATGTTTTTTTGATTGGGCCTGAGACTGGGCCTCTGAAGGGGCTGACTTGGCTTGTGACTGGGCCTTGGCCTTGCCTTTCGCACCCTCTTCGCCAGCCATCTTCTTCATTCTTCTTTTGTCTTCTGTATTAAGCTCTGTTACCATGACATTTGATGGATCAATAGGATAATTCGTCTTGCTTCCGTCTTTTTTTAGCACTTCTGCCTTTTCGATAAAAATCTTGTACCTGTCAAGGTCGACCTTCTCAACCTTGCCTTCTTTTCCCTTGAACTGGCCGCGCATGATCCTGACCTTGTCTCCTGTCCTGAGCCTGACAGACCGTACGCCGTATTTCTTGCGCAGGTTAGCAGCAAGATTTGAAGCAACCATCCTAGACCTGATATGAAGAGGTGCATTATGCCTATACTTCCTCTGCTTCCGTGGCTGCTTTGAGCCTTTCCATCCCGCTGAAAACATGTTTTCCATCTTTAATCACTTGTCATCCTTGTATATTGTCCTATATTTTTCGATATGCAGACGCCATCAGACTATTGTACTTGCAACCTTTGCTATCCCTGGCCATCTCTCACAGGCCTCTTTTGCAATAGGCCCCTTGAATATTGTACCCTGGGGGTTTCCCTTGTCATCCTTCAGGACAACAGCTGCATTGTCCTCGAATTTTACCCTGAGGCCATCCTGCCTCCTGTATTCCTTTTTCTGCCTGACAATGACGGCAAAAACCACTTTTTTTCTCATATCAAGCTTGCCTTTCTTGACGCTCGCCTGTACAAGATCCCCTACTCCTGCAGCCATGAGCCTGCCTTTGACAGTCTTATGGCTCCTGACATTGAATATCCTGATGACCTTTGCGCCGCTGTTGTCGCAGGTGTCTATAACAGAGCCTACAGGCAGTGCACGTGTAACTTTAGATTTTAAGGGTTTCAAGCTTTTTCACCTGTCTGTCCAATCTTTTCAACAATCACAAAACTCTTTGTCTTGCTGATTTTTTTTGTCTCCATAATCTTTACGATGTCCCCTTCCTTTGCCGAGATGCAGGCAGGGTTATGGACATTTATCCTTGTCCTTTTCTTCTCATATCTCTCATACTTTGGGATCTTCTTTGTCCAGTTCCATTCAACAATGGCATTCTTTGGCACCTTTGCATGCACTACCTTGCACTTTATTATCCTGCCTCTCAACGAGATCTCCCCGTGGAACGGGCAGTGCTTGTCATTCTTGCACTCTTTTTCAGGTGCATTGACACTGATGCCGATGTTTCTTGCCTTGCTGACCATTATTCTTCACCTTGGTTTTAATCTTTTCCTGTCCCTGACCTTATCCTGTTTCTCCATTGAATCCTTATCCTGTTTCTCCGTTGACCTGATCTTGTTTTTCTTATCTCTTATCTTTCTTTTATCTTATTGTCTTTTTTATCTTATTTTCTTACATCTCTTATCTTTATCTGATCATCTTGCCTTTTATCCTGTCTTCGGGTTTCCTTATTATATTCTTTCCGTCGATGATTATCTTTTTTCCTTTGAATACAGTCTCAAATGTTATCTGGGCTTTGATGAGCTTCCTTGTCTTCTTTCCGTCATACACGATTAAGGTGTTCCTTGACTCGTCGACAATCCTCCCTGTTATGCAGGCCAGCGAAGGGTTGTCTGATTTTACAACTCTTATCTCCAATCCGACCAGTTCCCTTTTGAGTATCGTGTTCACAGTATCCAACCAACACATGCTTTGTGAAGCTTGAACAACGAACTGATGAATCCCTAACGCCTGATTTCAATTGTTTCCGGTGCGAAACCCATCTTAACCAATGCGTCAAGGACGTTCTGCATGTGGTTGCCCTGAAGCTCAATCCGGTTGTCTTTGAAAGTGCCCCCGCAAGCCAAAGATGACTTGAGGTTCTTTGTTATATCCTTGACACTTATGTCCTTGTTGTTGATGCCTTCAACAATTGTGTATATCTTCCCGAATTTCTTCTTAACTGAACTAATGACAATTTTTTGGGCTTCCTTTGCTATTGTCTCACAGACGCATAGTTCTTTTGGTAGTCCGCACGTCGTGCATATTTCACTCATGCTTTGGTCCTTCCTCCTGTTTTATTGTGTTGATTCTTGCGATGGTTCTCCTGATTGTCCTGATCTGCCCAGGATTCTTAAGCTGGGTGCCTGTTGCCACCTGCGCATTGAGCTTGATCATCTCAAGCTTCAGCTCCTCTATCTTCTTATCAATGTCCTTGCCTGAAAGTTTCCTGAGCTCTTTTGCCTTCATCGTAAAACATCTCCTTGCCTTAAACCACGTCTTTGTCTTGAACCATCTCTTGAACCATAACTATGGATAAAGTATAATTCAGTATATAGTATATTTAATTCATTTAAGTATCATTTTTTTGTTTTCTTTGGAGCAGCTGCCTTTTTTGCCTTGGTTTCAGGGCCCTTTGCAGCTCTCTTCTGCTGCGTGCCTTTAGCCTGCTTGCTGTCAGCTTTTTTATCAGAGGATCTTTCCTTCCCTTCCTTCTTACCAACTGGCTTTGCTTCAGTACTTTTTACAGCTACTGGTCTGGTATCTGCATCCGCCTGGCCTGCCTCTGCCTGCCTGTTACCATGGCCTCTATGATGACCCCCCTGCTTAGGCGAATCGTGCGAATCGTCAATCTCCTCGACAATCTCATGAATCTCATTTGTGAACTTTATATCATCAGGAAGCTTTATGTCAGCAGGCATTATCCTTACCTGGATACCCACCAGACCTGTCTTCAGAAGAGCAGTCTTGTATGCTGTCTTCACGCCGCTGACTGCAATATCCCCGCATTTTTTCAGGTAACCCTGGTAGAACCTCCACCTTTTTGCCCTGGAGCTTGGGATCTTGCCGCTGATAAGTATCTCTATGCCCAAGGCGCCGGAGTTCATCGCATCCTCCATTGTCCTGTGGCCTATACCCTTGAACCTGCTTGCACCATACCTCTCTAGCGTATTTGCAATCCTTTCTGCAACAATGACTGGATCAGTATTTATGTCAGTCACCTCGTTTATCTCGATCTGAGGGTTATCAAGGTTGAACTTTTTCTTGAGCATGGAAGTCATCTTCTTTATGGACTGGCCTTTCCTGCCTACGACAAGGCCTGGCCTTGATGTGTTGATTATAATCTTTTCTGCCATAGGCGTTACCTGCAGATTTGTCGTGCTAAGTCCAACACCTGACAGGTTGCTCTCGACAAACTCCTGTATCTCAAGCTCTTTCACCTTCTGTTTGATTATCTTATTCTGCATCATTTTTGATTATTACCTTCTGATTCATTCGATTCCTTTGATTCTTTTGTTTCTTTAGATTTTACATTATCCGATAATCCCTTTTTATCTGTTTTATCTGGTGATTCCTTTGCAACAACCTTCACAAGCTTTTCTGCCTTTGTTACATTCTCCTGTTTTTCTGATATGCCTTGGTTTTTTTGGGCATTTTGGCTTTGTTTTTCTGCAACGCCCTCTTTTTCATGTATCTCCTTTTTCATATCCTGCTTGTTTTCTGCTTTGCCCCTTTCCTCGAGAACAACCTCAAAATGGGTTCTTTTTATCTTTCTTCTCCTCTGCCTGCCATAGTGCCACTGCTTTGCACCAAGATGGGCATTGGAATGCACCACGACCATGTTTCCTGTATCAAGGCCCTTGAACTGGGCGCTTGCCTCTGATGACTCAAGAAGCTTCAGCACCATACCACATGCCTTGACAGGATACCTGCCTGTGCCGACCTTGCCCTTCTTGTGGCCTATGTCTCCAAGGTACTTCTTGTAAGGAAGCGGCCTTTTCATAGCGATCACGTCTGCAAGCAGCCTTTTTGCATAGTCAAGCCTCCTGCCCCTTATCCTTCCAGCTATCTCAATGCATTGCTTGGTCGAAACCTGCAAAGACCTCCCAACAGCCCTCGACATAGTCTTTGGATCGAATTTCTGGAATGAATACTTGTGTTCAGCCATATTTGATATTCTCCGACTTGTTTATTCCTGTTTATCTCATATGATTATTTGCAGATGCTGGCAGATGCGCGCTTATTTCACAGATACGCTTGAGCTTGACCTTGTTGCACCTACACCTGGCGAGTTATGTGCGACCCTGTTCCTTGTGAAGACAAACTCACCAACAAAGTGGCCAAGCATCTCCTCCTGGATAGTGAGAGGCACAAATGCCTTTCCGTTGTGCACCTTTATTGTCTTTCCGACCATCATAGGAAGGATTACCATGTTCCTGCAGTGGGTCTTTACATTATTACCTTTCTTTTCGAGCTTGGTAATCAGCCTTTTCTGGGCTTCAGTAAATCCTCTTGTTATGCTCCTCTTGCTCCTTGATCTAAGGTACTCTGCAAACTCATTATGACCCATCTTCTTAAGCTCATCAAGAGTCTTGCCATAAAAGGTAAATTCTTTTTTTGCCATCTGAACATAACCTCACTTCTTGCCCTTTCTCCTGCCGGTTCTCCTTGCCTTAATCTTGCCCACTTTTGCTCCAGGCGGGGCGTGCTTCCTTGCTACTGTCGGCCTTCCCTTCTTGCTGGTCCTGCTTGTACCGTAAGGGTGGTCTACAGCGTTCATCGAGTTGCCTGATGTTTTTGGATATAGCTTGTTCCTTGCCTTGTTCTTATGATGCGCATTGCCAGCCTTCACAATAGGTTTCTCAAGGCGGCCGCCTGCTGCTACAATCCCTATGCATGCCCTGCATCCAGGGTTGAATTCCTTCTTCTTCTTTGAAGGCATGAGGACAATTACCCTGTTATTGTACTTTGCAATGACCTTTGCTGATACTCCGCTGCCCCTGACAAACTTGCCGCCGTCACCTGGCTGCGCTTCTATATTATATACATCAGTGCCTTCTGCAATATCCCTCAGTTCAGCAACTGAGCCATAGCCTGCGGCCTCTTTCGAACTGACCTCTTCAGAAACCCTGACACCTTCAGGTGCAGGTATATGCGAAACCTGGCCGTCCTCATACACTATCTTTGCTATGGGCGCACAGTGTCCTGGGCAATGGATAAAGTCCACTATCTTTCCCTTGAGAGGTGCACTGTGCATAGGTATCAAAGACACTTCTGACTTGAACCTGTGGCTGGGGGACCTATACCTTGATGTCCCTCTTCCCCTTCTCTGTGATATTATCCTTTTACCCATCTGAGTACACCTACATCATGCCCAATCTTGTCGCGAGGTCCATTGCTGAATCCTTATCGCTCAGTTTTACATAAGCCCTTTTCGCACCTTTGTTTGTTATCAGCGTATTGAGCCTTGCAACCTTCACGTTGTACATCTCCTCAATCGCCTTTTTTATCTCTGGCTTCTTTGCTTTCCTTTCAACTACAAAAACAAGCCATCCCCCTTCTTCTAAGAGATGGATTGCCTTCTCTGTCGAAAGAGGGTTCTTGATTATGTTTCCGCTGCTCATTGTCCAGCACCTGCATCTGCCCGCTTTTCAGCACTTGGCTTTTTAGCAGAAGGCTTTTCAGCTGTATTTTTTCCTGCTGCGTCATTATCCTGCTTCCTGCAAGATGCTTTTGTTTTTTTCATATTCTTAGTATCAGTAAACAGACCCTCATCTGCAATCCTCTCTATAGAAGACTTGCTGTACAGACAAAGCCTGCCTATTGTGGAATTTGGTGCAAGAGACCTTGCATTGAGCTTGTCTACCATTATCACTTCGACACCAGGCATGTTCCTTCCTGCCTTAAGAAGCGGGCAATCCTTTGACACTATCACAAGAGGGCCTTTTCTTGTCTTATACTTCCTGCCTCTCATCGTGCCCCTGCCTGCACGGATCTTCCTCTCAGCTACCCTCGCAAGCTCGTCCTGAAAACCCAGTTTGCATAACATGGCCATGAAATCTTTTGTCCTTGCAATATCTTCAACCTTTGTATCCATTACAAAAGGATAATGTTCAGGAACCTTATGGCCTCTTGCCTTGACAAGCTCTTTTACCATGCCTGCAGCCATTGCAGACCTGATTGCCATCCTTCTCTCTTTCTTGTTTATCTTCCTGGCCCAGACCTTTTCTGCCTTTGGTGGATGTGCGCGCCTTCCCTTGACAGTCCCTGGTGCAAATGCACCCACCCAGTTCAGCCTTGTGCCCCTTCTTGACATAATCTTTCTTGGGACCCTGGAGATGCCTGCACCATAACTGCCCCTATACTTATGCCTTCTTCTTGACAGCTCTGCAGATGCCCTCATACCTGCTTTTATATACGCACCATAAGGCTGGCGATTGTTTGAATTTATCACAAGCACTGCACGTTTTATCATATCTGGCCTTATACTCTCCTTGAACTGGAGAGGGAGCTCTATCTTTCCTGTCTCCACCTTTGATTCATTAAGTATTTTTAGCTGCATCTTATTACCTGCCCTGCTTGGATTCTGTGCTTATGTATACGACATTTGGCGCTTCTTCAGTTATCTTCTTATTTTTCCTGAATGGGATATTGAACCTCACAAGCCTTTTCCTTGCTCCGCCAACAGAGCCTTTCACAAGGATATACTGGTTCTTGACAACACCGTATCCAGGAAACCCTCCTTTAGGGTTTATCTTTTCGACCTCATCATATATCGAGATTATCTTTTTGTTATATTCTGTCCTTGTGTGGTATCCAGTCTGGCCTGCATGCGCAACCTTATACATGAAATGCGCCTGGCCCTTCCAGCCGCCAAGAGAACCCGGACCCCTCTTTACCTTTTCTGACTTATGGTTCCTGAGGCCGATCCCGAATCTTTTTACAGGACCCTGAAAACCATAACCCTTTGTCACCACATGAAAATCAACAAGCGAACCTTCAGGGAAGACATCCTTTACAAAGATATCCTTAGTAAGGTTCTCTTTTGCATAACTCAAGGCATCCTCCTTGCTTCCGCCAACAGCCATCTCAAAGAATTCAGGCTTTTTCTTGCCGATACCTGTGAGTTTCGGCTGCGTGAAAACATTTACCCTGACCTCATCAAAGTCTTCTGGCTTTACATCAGATATCTGCTTTTCTGCATTAGAAGCGTCTTTTGGCAGGCTGATCTTTCTTGCAAGCTCCTTATCTGCCTTTCCCATGATCTCCTTGACTACCCTTAGGCCTTCCTTATCCTGCTTATAGAACCTGACAGATGCTATCTTTAATGGAGGGCATTCGATGACTGAGACTGGGACATTGATCCTTTCACCTTTTGTCAACGTATGCTTGCTGTTGTCAACTATTGTTATATTGGTCATCCCAACCTTATATCCTGCAAATCCCAGAAGCTGCGGCTTGTCGCATCTAGCCCAGGCACCGATAACAGCAACTGGCCTCTTAGCCCTCTTCCTTGGCCAAAACTGCATTGACCCGCATCTTGGTTTTCTTATGCTTGGCATTTTAATCTGTTTGCTTGGTTATATCTTCTTATCTTCTTAACTGATTGTGTCTTGATTCTTGACTTATTATATCTTTTTTGCCTCTAAAAGGACTTTATAATTCTTTTTTAGCTAAAAAAAGCAGAAATAGACGATTTTTTAGTAGAACAAAGTTCTTGCTAAACTTTTGTACTGAAAAGCGTCTTTCCCAGGCTCTGTCTAGCTGTTTAAAATGTTCAAATCCTCTTCTATTCGATTTAAACATATACAACGATTTTTATGCAAGAACTTGGGGTTATTTATAAAGCTTTTGCATGGTTAAGCCCTGTTGAAAATGCAAATACTCAGGAGACAAGATACTTAGGAGATAAAAGACACACAGAATATAAGATACTTAAGAGATAAGATACTTAAGAGATAAGATACTTAAGAGATAAAAGACACACAGAATATAAGATACTCAGGAGATAAGAAATTTAGGATATAATCTAGAGACTATCAGTAACAATAATCTGGGCATGAGGAATTCCGCTGACCGTGATTATGTTTTTCTTGTCGACAAGCTCCAAAGATTCAGCGGCATGCAAGGAGTTGATGCCCACAAGATTTATGATGTATGCTTTTTTCATGAGAAGGGATGCATCTCCTGCTTCCATCGCTGTGCCTTTGTAGAAATCCGTGCTCAGGTCGAGCACGATATCATCTTCTGATAGTGTCTGCATCAAAAGCTCTTCATCACAGACTGCAAGCACCAGCCTGCCATCAGGTGCGATATGCTTTTTTACAATCAGCTTTTCTGCAATCCTATTTGGTTTTGGCATAATTAATAGAGAAGCCAGGATTTATTTAAAATGATTGGAAAAAAAGCCTCTGGAGATTAAGGTTTGACAAAACAATGAATGAAAAGAACATAAACCAATGAATGAAAGACCAATGAATGAAAAGAACAGGGTTTCATTTAAGTATCCTGACAGACTCCCTTGCGCCGCATGCAAGGCATTTCTTGAACATATACTTCCCTTCCCTGATAAGTTTTGTATCTGGTTTTCCGCACTCCTTGCAGGTCACGAACTCGTCAGCGTATTTCTGTATCTTTTCATTTATCCTTGATGCTGGTGTCTTTGTCCCAAAGATTATGCCGTTCTTCAGAAGGTCGCCTGGTGTAGCCAGCTCTTTTAAGACATACTTGCACAGATGGTCTACGGGCCTCTGCAGTGTCTGGGCGATCTGGTGGAAGTTTGTGACGATTGTCTTGTTGCCCTGTATGTGCCCCCTTACCTTCGGCACCTCAAACCGCTCTGTTGTCAGCTGTACCTCTGGCATATTCTCATAAAGCCTGTCCAACATATTCTCATAATCTTCCATGTTAAAACACCAACATTAAACCAACATCGAGGCACCATTAAGGCACTGATACTAAGGCACTATTAAGGCACCAGTCATGCTGGATTTAACCATAATATATAAAGCTATTGTGTTTTAATGCCAATCTTTTGTCTTATTCTTGTCTTATCTTTTTGTATTCTAATATCTTATCATATTGTCTTATTCTATTGTCTTACATTGGTTTTGTCATATGTTGGCTTTGTCATATGTTGGTTGCCTTATTTTGGTTTTTATCCTGAACAGGGAACTAGGCCTTCTTGGCTGATTGGTAGGCTAACCTTGTAATCCTGTTGTAATCGTTACGGAATATGTTAATCAGGCGAAGATGCTCCTCGCTTATATAAGGCAACTGTGATTCACAAAACCATTTTTCAAGAAAGTTGTTAACCCTTCCGTAATTCAGCTTCTTCTTCAGGCACAATGCATTCCTATCAGCAGGGAGATAAAGCTCATAACCATCAAACTCACATCTTGATAGCTGCCACTTTGCCTTTTCCTTTTCAGATGTTCCTGCAACAGCGTCAATATTATTAGCACTTGTATTAACATTAGAATCTGCCTTAACATCAGCATCTGCCCTAGCATCAGAATCTGCCCTAGCATCAACATTAATATCAGCATTATAATTGGCATTATAATCAACATTAGCACCAATATTAGCATCAGCATCAATAGAATTACGCACCTTCATCTTGATGTTGTCAAGATTAGTGCTTCTGTTGATGTCAAATAATCTTTCAGCATTGCAGACCATATAAGCGATTATGCATGATACACCGTCGGCAATATATTTGTCTGAAGAGACAGAAACATCATTAACGCCTTCAACAGCTGCGCCTGCTTTCCCATACTTAAGAGACATCTGTTCCTGTATCTCGGATATACCGCTCAGAAAAACTGTGACTGCCTCGCTGTATTTGTCCTTAAAAATATACTCCTGCCTGCTGCATTCATACCCATGACTGTCACCGAAGAATGCCTTGCATGAGCTTTCAAATATTTCATTGACAGCCATAGCCTGTTCCTGGTATCTTCTGATCAGCTCTGATGGAACCCTGCCTTCATTCTTCACAATATAATCTATTGCTGTCTTGACCCTCTCTTTTGAGAAATCATTCAACATACGAGATGCCCTTGACTGCAGCTCAAAAAATATCTCCTGTCCTGAGAACAGCCCTCTCTCTTCTTTTTTCAGGCTAAGATACCTCAGCCTGCCTGAAAGATAAGTCATGTTCAGTATGTTATGAACTGACATCTTGAAATGCTCATCTGAAAGATCTGGGTGCTTTGCAATCCTTGCTGAATAGAATCCAATATTTGACTGGAGAATGCTTTCCAATTCATCAACCCTGCCCTCTCTTGACCATAACTCACAGATTTTTGTGTCAAAGTCGCTCAGCTTTTTTTTGCTCTTTTCCTTATGGGATTTATGTGTATCTAGATCGACTTTCCGCATCTCCATATCTTTTATCTGCACCTCTAAAGCCATATAGGGTGTCATCCTCAGATAATCAAAGATGCTGGATACCAAACCTTGATTATTAATCCTTGGCACAAGAGTCATCTGAAGCGACTCATAATTCGTATCTTCCTTTCTGTTATCACCTAGGTAATCTGTTGCAAACATATGCCAAAGCTTGTTATTTGAATCATCAAGCATGAGATGGAACACAGTCTCAAGCTCCTCTTTTAGTGTATTTGGCTGAAGAATCAGGAAAGGGTCGACCTGTGTATTCTGCACCCTTATAGTATCAGTGAACCTGTCCTGTATAAAATATTTCTCCTTAGTTATCTTGCTCTCATCCAGCTTATCATATCTATCACATTCAACATCCCTCTTTAGCTCTTCAAGCTCTTTTAGGTAGCTCTTTTCCCCAGAGGAATAATTAGATGAAATCGCCATGAATATCTTCTCTATGTTCCTGTCGAATGATTCAAGAGATTCATCTTCCTCTTTGAAATATGAGATAGCGACAAGGCGCCCTATCCTCATCACCCGCCCATGCACCAGGCTTCCGTCAATATCATCTGTCGTATACTTATATATCTCATGATCAGCATTGACAGCCGGCTTTTTGCTGTCGACGACATAGTCTAATCTTGAATAATCGATCGCCCGGTCCAGGATGTCCTCCAGATAACTTTTCGCCCCTTTGAGGCCTCTTCCCATCGAGATTTTCTTGCCATGGTCAGCATGGAATAGGTTGTAGTGGACCTTAAAGCTGACCTTGCTTTTCCAGTCAGTGACCTGCTGAGACCATGACCTTGTCCCAAAATAATCAAGTGGATCTTCCTGTGGGAAATAGCTCATGAACAGGGGTTTTCTTGCAACAGGGCTGAGGCTTGAATGGGACAAGATATCCAAACCATACTTCTTGATTATATCAAGATGGGTCTCGTACCATCTCTTATTCTCTCTTGTAAACGGATTTTGAACAATCTTCTTAAAGTACTGTGTTCTTGTTATCTTAGCATTGGCATCTCTGTTTTCAAAGAGCCTCGTGTATGTTTTCAGTTTTTTGTTCTGCTCAAGGTAGCTAAAGAGCCTATCTTTAGAAAGAAGCCTAAAGAACCTGTCTTTTTCAGAAAGGCTGAGCTCATCATATTGCTTACGATGATATCTTATTTTTTTCCTGCCTTTGCCAAAACGTTCAGCTACACGAACAATATCAAGCTGTGCCTTTCCCAGCCTCTTTTCTTTGAGTGCTGTATTGTAGACCTTATCGCCTAGATGCTCAATGAATATCTGCCTGTTTTCAGGATCAAGCTCGGAATATTCAGTTGCCTCTATCTCCTTAAAAGGCCTTTTGGTATCTATATATATCCTATACCTCTGGGTATCATATGCTATTCCGCTCTCCCCGATATAGCCAAGCTGCTTATGCAAAACTCTTCTTAAGGAGAACAATTTTTTAATGTTGGACTCAAATTTCTTAAGGCCCCCTTCAATATAACAGATGGGCGTTGTCATCATATGCTGGCAGGATAACACTATCTTATCCAACTCGGGGTTTTCTAAGCTTAACTCTTTGTCTTGCAAGGTTGATACCAATGTCTTAAAAGGTTGCTCAGGGATCTGCGGCCTTAATATCAGTTCTATATTATTCTCAAGAGACCTGAACATATGCCCCTTGTTTTCCTCATATTCCCTGAAAAGAAGATTATTCGCTTTTGCATCTATAAGCCTGTCAGATATCTCAAGGATACGCGGGTCTGAAACATCCAAAAAGTATTTTGGCAACTTAAGGCCAGACAGCGGGTTTTCTGCATCCTTGAACTCCTGCGTAAAAGTATCATGATAATTCAGGAATGTAAACATATCTAGCAAGACATCATTGAACTTATCTGACATCACTGAAACAGCTGTTTTCATCTTTATCACATATTGGCATTAATTAACATTAACATTGATTGGCATTGATTGATTAGCATTGATTGATTAGCATTGATTGATTAGCATTGATTGATTAGCATTGATTGATTAGCATTGATTGATT
>JAFGRM010000048.1 GCA_016935125.1 Candidatus Woesearchaeota archaeon | reverse complement strand
ATAGCATTCAACATCGACAGGCTGATACGAAAGGGAATTGATATGATTCTGATTCATATCAGAATCATGAGGGTTTCATATTAGCCTAAAATTCCAAAAGATTTATATATAGAATTTCTGATTAAGAGCCATGATGCAAAAACATGCCTATCCAGATACACGTGTCCTAGTCGCCTTTCTTATTACAATACTATCAGTTGCTATAGTATCATGCGCTCCAACAGATGAAAACACGCCTGATATGGACTATCGGACAGGAACAGATGGCATCTCTGTCAATTTCATGAGCGGGTCGCCGCCTGCAAAGGTGTATGAAAAAAGCCCGCTCTATCTTGTCGCAGAGGTCAGGAACCAGGGTGCATTTGACAACAACCCGACAAGCCTGGGGCATGTGACGCTCCATGGCTTTGATGTGACTGCAATGCCATTTCAAGGCGCAGAAAACAACAACTATGTCAAGGTTCCGCTGCCTGCTGTGCAGGGCAAGGGGGCTTACCTGAACGAAGGGGGTTATGATACTGTTACTTTTGAGATAGATGACAACGCTCTCAGGGTTCCGTACGGAGACAAGTATGAGCCTACCCTTATGCTGAGCACATGCTATGTGTACAGGACGATCGCAACACCGACTGTCTGCATCATACCTGACCCGCAGCTCCTGCTGAAGAACAAGGTCTGTGAGCCAAGGACCATAACAATGAAAAGCCAGGGTGGGCCTGTTGCAGTGACCAAGGTAGAAGAGGAGATCATGCGGGAATCAGTCAATTTCGTGATCACTATCGAAAATGTCGGCGGAGGAAACGTGATATCAAGAAGCAGCCTTGCTGACTGCCCGTTCAACCTGGACAGGTACGAGAAACTCAATACTGTCGATGTCACAGCAAGCATGAGGACAGCAAAGCTCCTCTCATGTGTACCGGATAAGAGCGTAAGGCTTGTTGACGGAAAAGGGACCATATTCTGCAAGTTCGCATTAAAAGAGACCGCGCCGTATACAACACCGCTGAACATCCAGCTGGACTATGCATACAACACCAACACCAAAAGGACGCTTGAGATAGCAAAGATACCTGGAACAAGCAGCTATGCAGACGACTCAGTAAGTGAGAGCAATGGATACATCAGCAGTGGAACAACTGGTGGCTCAGAAAGCTGCCAGTGCTATGGCAGTGATCCATGCGTCTGCCTTTACTACAGCGGCAGTAACTACGTATGCAGCCAGGAATCGATCATTGTGGATTCTGATGGAGAAGATAGTTATGGCACATATGCAGATGTAGCTGTTTCTGTTGTGGGGAGTGATGAGAGCGTAAAATCATGCGGGATAGATGGCAAAACTGTTGCCTGTGGCTCATCAACAACAATAAGGGTCCATGAATACGACATGGTCACTGTTGCGGGCTATGGTGCAGACGGCCAGCTGGTAGCATCAGAAAGCCTGTGTGAGTTTCAGTTTAACTGATATCTGTAAGATAGATAACGAAAACTCGCCCTAAAGGACATGGTATTATGTCCAATGAAAGATTCTGGGCTAATATTTCAATAAAACCAAAAACTATATATACTTATGAGAAGAGGATATATATATTGGATAGTTTTGATTATCCTTAATAAGGCAGATACCATTGCACATATACGCTTGTATATGCCAACACATATAAGTCATATATAAGATACAAAGATAATACATCAACATATAAGTCATAGATACAATATAAAACACAAAAGCACATGCTTAAAAGAACAAAGAAAGGAGGTCAAAAAGATGAAACTATCAAATCTCATGGTTGCCATGGCAATTGCTGTCATGCTCTTGTTCCTGAGTGCAGCGAGCTGCACAAACAGCAACAGGGTCGACTCAACAGTCGCATCACCTTATTATGGTGGATATGAAGGGCTCATAGCTGAATTTGAAGAAGTGGGAAGCGTAAGCGACACTGGTGCAGATAATGAGGTCTGGGAAGATGAGGCTTTCCCTATAAGGCTGCACATGATGAACAAGGGAGAATACAAGATTCCTGCACATGATGTCAAGATGGAGATAAAAGGGATCGCAAAAAGCGACTTTACAGGGATTGACTTTGAAAAAGACAATGATGATGAGATAGAGAAGGTCTCAGAGTTCCTGCCTGACGGAGGAGAGACATATGTAGATTTCGGAGAGGCCAAGTACCAAAACATGGAAGGGACCTTCTATGACGCGAATATATATACCTATTTTGAATACCCTTACAGGAGTTACATCAACATCCCTAAGGTCTGCTACAAGGAGAACCTAAAGGACACCACAGTATGTGTTGTTGATGAAAACAAGCAAGCGTTTGCATCAGGAGGACCTATCCAGGTAGGGACTGTAAAAGAACGCTACATTGGAAAAGGCAAGATCCTGCTTGAGATCCCGATAAAGAACGTGCAGAAAGGTTATGCCAAAGCACAAGAGCACGATGATTTCAGGCCTGAATGGGATGAGATCTACTTTGAGATGAATGACATGGACTGGGAGTGCCAGTGCAGGGGAAACCACAATGTCGCAAGGATAACACATCCTGGCGGGGTAAGGGGCAATGAAGAGGTAATAATAGTCTGCACAAACAAGAACCTGGAAGAAGGCGCAAAGTTCACAAAAGCAGTGACATTAGTGCTCAGCTACTACTATCAGGACTGGGTCGACCAGGTTGTAAGGATTAGGGAAAACCCTGAATAGAGGCAGTAAGTACAGTCTTGGCATAGTTTTTTTAGATATTGTTTTTATTTCTCTTTCTATATTTCTTATAGCTTATAGAGAATGGAATGATAATATAATTAGATTATGGAATATGGGTATGGATATAATTAATGGAATAGGGATATAACTATAGGATAGGATAAGAATATAATAATAGTGCAGCATAAGAATCTGGTCAATCTGGTGGAAAATTGGCCTAGTCAAGTCCCAGGCCCCTTATGACATCTGTTGGCCTGAACTCTTTGATATCATCATATCCCTGGCCAGTCCCTATGTACATGATAGGTCTTCCTGTCACATACGATACAGAGAGCGCAGCTCCGCCTTTGTCGTCTATGTCTGCTTTTGAGAGTATGATCCCGTCGATATCTATTGCCTCGTTGAACTGCCTGGCCTGCTCAACACAGTCATTGCCTGTTATGCTCTCACCTATGAATATCTTCATATCAGGCCTCGCTACCCTTACAATCTTTTCCATCTCTTTCATGAGGTTGGTGTTGCTCTGCAGCCTGCCTGCAGTATCAATGAGGACAACATCGATATCCTTTGACTTTGCATAATTGATGGCGTCAAACGATACTGCTGCAGGGTCTGAGCCATAATCATGCTTGATCAGTTTAACATTCAGGCTATTCGCATGCTCTTCAAGCTGCTGGATAGCTGCTGCCCTGAAAGTATCAGCAGCTGCGATAACAGAGCTGAACCTGTTCTTTTTTAGAAGGTGTGCGATCTTAGCGATTGTTGTGGTCTTGCCTGAGCCGTTTATTCCGACAAACACAACAACAAAGGGCTTTTTCTTCTTTATATGCGAGATGAAGTCGATCTGCTCCACATCAAGGACATCAGAAATCGAATCAACAAGCGATCCTCTTATTATCTCAGGTATCCTGCTCCTTGTAACCTTTGTCGTGACAAGCCTCTCTTTCAGGTCGCACCTGATCTTGTCTATAACCTCGACTGCAACATTGTTCTCAAGGAGCACCATCTCAAGATCCCAGAAGATATCTGAAAACTTGTCTTCAGATAGCGTGCTTTGGGTAACTGTCTGCGTGACAGCGCTCTTAATCCTTGAAAAGAAACCTTTTTTTTCCTCTACAGGCTTTTTTTCTGGTTCAGGTTCCTGAGGCTCAATCCCAGTCTTCCCTGTCACCCCAGTATTATCTGCTTTATCAGTCTTATCTGTCGTATCTACCTTATCCTCTTTATCAGTCTTATCTGCTTTATCTACCCTCTCTTCCTTATCTGGATATTCAGAATCTGTCTTTTTGATTTCAGCAGCACCAGGGATCTCAGCAGCACCAGGGGTCTTAGTAGCATCCTGCTCTTTTGGCTCTGGCTCTTCTTGTTCCTGCTCTTTAGACTCTTTGCGTTCTTTACTGCTTTCTTTAACCCTTTTTTGGCCTTTACCCTGTTCAGCTTCTTCATGCCTTTTGGGCTCTTCAGCTCCTTTTGGTTCCTCTTCTTCAATCTCTTCAGGCATCTCCTCAGCCATTTCCCCTGGCATATCCTCAGGCTCACGAGCTTCTTCAGTTGGTCTAGAAGCATCTTTGCCTTGCGGTCCTAATGCCGCATCTTCTGGAACCTTGATAGTCTTTTCATCTACCTCAGATTCCTCATCAACCCTTTTTGAGAATTTGCTGATCGCCTGCTTCAGCTTGTCTTTAAAAAAACCAAACATCTGTATTACCCCTTATCTTCTATTATTATCCTTATTATCCTTATTATCCTTATTATCCTTATCTTCCTTATTTTCCTTATTTTCCTTCTATTACAGCCAGCTAGCAAGCGGAGCAAGCGGCTGGTTTTGGCAGCGGCTGTTATGCTTTTGGCAGCGGCTGGTTTTGGCAGCAGATGTTATGCATTTGGCAGCTACTGTATGTTCATGCTCAGCTGGTAAGCTTTGCAAGCTCAGACTCGAGAGCCTGCAGCTTTGCATTCTGCTTATGGAAGCTTTCAATCATGGTCTCATATGCAGAATTAAGCTCTTTTTCCTGTTTATCCATCAGCGCATGCGCCTCTTCAACTGTCTTTTTCACAACAACACCTGAGCCAACATTGACATAAAAGCTGTTGTTCTCAACCAGCTTTGATTTCACGAATATGCCTGAGCTCAACGGCGAAAGCATAACGCTCCCATTTTTCATGCCAGTAAACTCCTTAAGCGAGTTCTTTATAAAGCCAATCTCATATATCTGTTCAGCTACCCTCTGTACCTGCTCCTGCAAACTCTTGCTCTGCTGCTCAAGCATCTGGTACTCTGAATACTTCTGCTGGAGCACTGCCTGCTTTTCTGCAATCTCTTTATCAGCATCCTTGGTACTTTTTTCTTGTCTCATAAGTTCAACACCTATTGTTTTCTTCTGTTTTCTGTTTTCTGTTTGTCCTCTGTTTCATCAGTTAAAACATATCACTTAAATCTTATCATTTGAACCTGAACTGTGGCATGCCTTTCATACCGCCCATGCGCTTCATCATCTTTTCCATATTCTTTTCAGATGAGCCCTTAAACATCTTGACCATCTTCTTGCTCATCTTGTATTGCTTGAGTAGTTCCCTTATGTCTGACGGGCTTGTGCCCGAGCCTTTTGCTATGCGGTCAATCCTGCTGCTCCCAAGGGTCTCTGGGTTCTCCAGCTCATGCTTTGTGCATGAATCCATAACATAACGCCATTTTTTGAGCTTCTCTTCCTGGACCAAAAGCGCCTCTTTTGGAAGCTGTATCTGGCCCATTCCAGGGATCATGTCAACAAGCTTAGTAAGCGGGCCCATCTTCTTCATAGCACTCATCTGCTCATAGAGGTCAATCAGGTTATAGTCGCCAGAGAGAAACCTCTTTCCAAGGTCTTTTGCCTCATCCTCTGACATCGCCTCCTTTGCCTTGTCAAGAAGCGCCTCGATATCACCCATGCCAAGCAGCCTTCCTACAAATCCCTTTGGCTTGAATTCCTCAAGCGCATCAACCTTTTCGCCGACACCTATAAACTTTACAGGGCTTCCTGTGACTGCGCATGCTGAGAGTGCTCCTCCGCCTTTTGCAGTCCCGTCAAGCTTTGTTATTATCACCCCTGTAACATTGCAGGTCTCACTAAAAGCTGTTGCCTGCTTCTCTGCTGCCTGGCCAATATCTGCAGACAAGACAAGAAGTGTCTCATCAGGATTTACCCTAATGTTCAGCTGGTTAAGCTCCTCAATAAGATCTTCAGAAAGCGCGTCTCTTCCTGCAGAATCAACAATCACCACATCAAATTTCTCAAGCTCTTTTTCATATCCAGAATATATCTCAACAGGGTCCTTGCTGCCCTTTATACCAAACATAGGGACATTGATCTTTTCAGCTGTCTGCTTAAGCTGGTCATACGCAGCAGGCCGCCATGTATCTGTCTGGACAACAGCTGCCTTAAGCCCTCTTTTCTGGAAGAATTTTGCAAGCTTTCCAGCTGTAGTGGTCTTTCCGCTGCCAAAAAGGCCTACAAGCATTATCTTGTATGGCTTTTTTGAGATCTCTATCTTCTGGCCTTCCCCTCCAAGAAACTCGGTCAGCTCTTCATAAACAACTGTCACAAGATATTCTCTTTTTGTCAAGCCCTTCGGTGTCTCTTCCTTTAATATCCTCTGCTTTATCTTTTCAGAGATGCTGAATACCAGCTTCACGTTCACATCTGCCTGCAGAAGGGCACGCTGGATCTCTTTTACAAGCTCGTTTACCAGCTTCTCATCTACAAAGACTGCGCTTGCTATCTTCTTCAGAGTGCTCTTAAGAGAATCCCCCAACTTATCGAGTACCATTTCAAGGCTAAAATCCCTGTTTATTTATAAATTTTAGGTATAACCGGGCTGTACAGCAAAACTTATATAAATATATAGAAAAATCGACCATTTGATAGTGACAAAAGAACAACAGATTATTGTAAAAATGCCAGAAGACGCCAGCAGAACAGTCTTAGAAAAAAGGATTGAAGAATTCGTAGACCTTGATGATGTTTCAAACATGCATTATGTAGAGATATTTCTTAATGCAACACAAAGGCCCTATTTTAAGGAGAAAGGGCCAGATTACTGGCTGAATTCCCATTCTATCTATGTTGGAGCACTTGCATCAAGGCTTGGTGAAGAGGTCCAAAAAGCCCATCCAGAATATTTCAATAAGCATATAGACATAAGAATAGATACACTCTTTATTATGGGACTATTGCATGACATAGGAAAATACTGGCTGAAAGACCCTAGCCTTCTTGACAAGACAGACACATTGACAGATAAGGACATAAGAACACTACGTCTCCACCCAGAGATAGGAATGGTAATACTGGATACAGATTACCTTATATTCGGCCATAGGGATGCTGGTGATGTTATAAACTCTGTAATTGCGCATCATGAGATCGCAAAAAAAGGCAATGGTTACCCCTATGGAGAAGATCCTCATGAACTTCCGGAATATATGCATATCATATCCCTTGCCGACTACCACATAACTAAGATAGATGCAAGACCATACACTATCCCAATAACAGAAGCAGAAGCCAAGAGATGGGCAATAGAACAAAGATTTGGCAATGTCATTCCTAAGCCAATATTTAAGACATGGCTTGATACTGACTTCAACATACTAGACGATTTTAGCCATAAACAAGAGTTCTTAGCTCATCCTGTTAAAAATAGCCAAACTCTCTATCTGACAACTGAAAAATATTAATATATAAAGTATCTTACATGCAACATCATATATGTAAATATACATCATATACATAAAGATATAGAACATCAGATGAGGTGATACAAATGACTGACTGCATATTCTGCAAGATAATAAAAGGCGATATCCCATGCTCTAAAGTTTATGAAGATGAGGATTTCCTTGCGTTCCTTGATATAGGGCCTGTCAATAAAGGGCATACCTTAATTATCCCAAAAGAGCATCACGAAACACTGCTTGACACACCTGACTATATTATGGAGAGAATTGGACCAATAATCAGGAAAGTCGCTGCTGCAGTAAAGTCTGTTACAGGCGCTGACGGCCTGAATGTGATGCAAAGCAACAATGCCTCTGCAGGCCAGATAGTCCCGCACCTGCATTTCCACCTGATCCCAAGGTTTCAAAAAGATGGGTTCAAGCATTGGCCCCAAGGACAGTACAAGGAAGGGGAGATGGAAGAATACAGGACAAAGATAGCAAAACTTTTATAAAAGACCTGCGGTTTTTCTGCAAGAGATTCATCAATACAAAGATGGATAGCTTAAGGAAATCTTATCATATTTGCCGGCGTAGCTCAGCCTCAGCTGAGAAGTCAGCTGGCACCTTCGTGGCTTTCGCACGATGTGCTCAAGACCACAATGATAAGAAAACAAGAGATAATTTGCATTTGCTGGCGTAGCTCAGCCACAATCCTTTCGCCGATTGGGAGCGAGATGGGTTTCGCTCGCTATGCTCGCTCAAGCCCATAAAACTAGGCACATAAAACAGATTTTATTTGCCGGCGTAGCTCAGCCTGGTTAGAGCGCTAGACTCATATGTCATGAGTGATGAGCCAGTCCATCTGGTGATGACTGAACTCTTACCGGGAGATCTAGAGGTCGCGGGTTCAGATCCCGTCGCCGGCACCTCTTCTTTTATGTTAGGGGTTATCAGTTTTGAGTTCTGGGTCTTGAGTTTCGGATTTTTCTTATCATACAGGGGCATTAT